>JBBISK010000045.1:0-2747 GCA_037441295.1 Candidatus Aminicenantota bacterium
TCAAGCACAATTGTGGCCGGTTGACTTGCCGGGCCCGAGTTCCTATAATGAAGGCACCGTGCGCCCCAAAATCCTCGTCCTCTGGCTCGCCTTGCTGCCCGCCCTGGCTTCGGCCGACATCCTTAAGATCACCGTCGACGCGCCCATCCATCCCATCTCCGCCGAATACGTCATGCGGACCATCGACCGGGCCGACCGCGAGGGCGCGGCGCTCGTTTTGATGGTCCTCAATACGCCGGGCGGCCTCGACAGTTCCATGCGGCAGATCATCGAAAAGATCGTCAACGCCCGCACACCGGTCGCGGCCTATGTCGCCCCCGGCGGGGCCCGGGCCGCCTCGGCCGGCTTCTTCATCGGCGTCGCCTGCGACATCTTCGCCATGGCGCCGGGGACGAGCACGGGGGCGGCCCATCCCGTCGGCATCTCGCTCATCGGCCAATCCATGGACAAGACGATGGAGGACAAGGTCGTCCAAGACGCGGCCTCCTACATCAGGACGCTGGCCGAGAAGCGCGGCCGGAACGTCGTCATGTCCGAGGACGCCGTCCGCAAGAGCCTGTCCTACACCGAGCAAGAGGCCCTCAAGGGCGGCGTCATCGACATCGTGGCCAGGACGGACCGGGACATCATCGAGGCCTTCGACGGCAAGCGGGTGAAGCGGTTCGACGGCACGGAGACGACGCTCGTCCTGAAGACCCAGGCCGTCAGGACCATCCCCATGTCCTTCCGCCAGCAATTCTTGCTGACGATTTCCAACCCGAACCTGGCCTATATCCTCCTCATGATCGGCCTCCTCGGCCTCTATTTCGAGTTCGCCCATCCCGGGGCCATCCTGCCGGGCGTCCTGGGCGGCATCTGCCTGCTCCTGGCCGTCTTCTCCTTCCAGATCCTGCCCATCAACTACGTCGGGCTGATGCTGATCCTCCTGGCCATTATCCTTTTCGTCCTCGAGGTCAAGGTCCACAGCTACGGCGCGTTGTCCATAGGAGGGATCGCGGCCATGCTCATCGGGTCTCTGATGCTCATCAACAGCCCCGTCCCGGAGATGAGGCCGAGCCTCGCGATCATCATTTCCATGGCCCTGGGCATCTCGCTGATCCTCATCTTCCTCGTCTATCTCGTGGTGCGCGCCCACGGGCGTCGCGCCGTCACGGGGAAGGAGGGCATGGTCGGCGAGATCGGCACGGCCCAGACGGACCTCTCCCCCACCGGCCAGGTCTTCGTCCACGGGGAGATCTGGGAGGCGGAAGCGACCGGCCCCGTCGCCCGCGGCGAGAAAGTCGAGGTCCTGGGGGTCCTGGGGAATCTGAAGGTCAGGGTCAGGAAGGCCTGACCATCCATAATAATGGGAGGCCCGGGCCTCGATAAGGAGAAGAACATGAACTTTTTAACGGCGCCTATCATCATCGTCGGGCTGATCGTCCTTTACATCCTGAACTCGATCAAGATCCTGAAGGAATACGAGCGGGGCGTCATCTTCCGGCTCGGCCGGGTCCTAGCCAAGCCCAAGGGCCCTGGCATCATCCTCGTCTTCTCCCCTATCGACCGCATCGTCAGGGTCAGCCTGCGGCTCATCACCATGGATGTTCCGCCCCAGGATGTCATCACCAAAGACAACGTCACGGTCAAGGTCAACGCTGTCCTGTACTTCAGGGTCATCGACCCGCTCCGCTGTATCATCGAGGTCCAGGACTACATCTACGCGACCTCCCAGCTAGCGCAGACGACCCTGCGGAGCCTTCTAGGCCAGGTCCCGCTGGACGATCTTCTCTCGGAGCGTGACAAGCTGAACGCCCGCCTGCAGGAGATCATCGAGCAGCATACCGACCCCTGGGGCATCAAGGTCCAGCTGGTGGAGATGAAACAGGTCGACCTGCCCGAGAACATGGTCCGAGCCATCGCCAAGCAGGCCGAGGCCGAGCGGGAACGCCGGGCCAAGGTCATCCACGCGGACGGCGAATTTCAGGCCGCCGACAAGCTGACCCAGGCCGCCGACATCATCTCCAGGAATCCACAGGCCCTCCAGCTCCGCTTCCTCAGCACCCTGACCGAGATCGCCACCGAGAAGAACTCGACCATCGTCTTCCCCCTGCCCCTCGAGCTCCTCCGCGCCTTTTCGTACGAAAAGCCCCAGGCCGACAAGGAGAAGAAATAGGACCGATGAAAACGAAGGAATTCCGCGAGATCCAGGTCTCGAGCACCCTACTCGTCGTCATCTTCCTCTGCGTCCTCGTCCTGGGGGTCTTCATCTTCCTTTTGGGAGTTTCCGTCGGCAAGAAACAGGTCCAGATCACGGCCGCGAACCAGGTCGTGGCCCAGCAGATCCAGGAGCCGGCCAAAGACCAGGCGGCGTCCAAGCCCGTCGACCAGGAGACGGCCAAGAGCCCGCCGTCCGCGGCGCCGTCGTCCCTGACCCCGGGCGCACCGGCGGCGGGGCCGGCCCAGAAGCCCGCGCCAAAGACGACGACCCCCGCGCCCTCCAAGCCCGTCGCCAAGCCGGCGTCGCCCGCGACCGGGGGCGCGACCTTCTATGTCCAGGTCGCCGCCTTCACCGACCGGGCCCAGGCCACGGCCGAGGCGGACAAGTTCCGCAAGCGGGGCTTCCCGGCGGTCGTCGCCGAGCCCCGGCCGACGGATACAAAGACCTGGTACCGGGTCCGAGTCGGCGGCTTCCCGACCCGGGAAAAGGCGGCCGAGGCCCTGACCAAGCTGAACGAGGCGGCCAAGAAGAAGACCGACTACCGGAT
>JBBISK010000045.1:2757-12929 GCA_037441295.1 Candidatus Aminicenantota bacterium
GAACGAATCCGATATACCGGCATAGGTGGCCATCAGCTTGACTTTGGCCCCCCCGTCCGCTATCCTGGCTTCTCCGCCACAGGAAGGACCACCATCGACATGAACGCCATCGCCCTCTCCTCTGAACTCAGGACGCGCCTCGACAGCGACTTCGGCAAGTTCGAAGAGCTGCGGGGCTTTCTTTGACTTTGATCACAAGAAAGCCGAGTGCGACTCCATCAACGTGCGCCTAGCCTCGCCTGAGGTCTGGCAGGACCAGAAGACCTCCCAGTCTCTCCAGCAGCGGAAGAAGCGCCTCGAGCGCGACCTCGATTTCTTCGGCCGGATCCGGGAGCATCGGGACGAGATCGAGGTCCTGACGGAGCTCCTCACGGAGGGCGAGAGCGTCGGCCCCGACCTCGAGGCCGCCCTGGCCCGCTTCGAGAAGGCCCTCGCCGACGGCGAGCTGCGGGCGCTGTTCACGGACGAGAACGACCCGCGCAACGCCATCCTGACCATCCACCCCGGCGCCGGTGGCACCGAGTCCCAGGACTGGGCCCAGATCCTCCTCCGGATGTACCTCCGCTACGCCGAGCGCAAGGGCTACCGGACCGAGGTCCTCGACGTCCAGCCGGGGGAAGAGGCCGGCCTCAAGAGCGCCACCGTGCGCGTCGAGGGAGACTTCGCCTTCGGCTACCTCAGCCAGGAATCCGGCGTCCACCGGCTCGTCCGCATCTCCCCCTTCGACGCCGCCAAGCGGCGCCACACCTCCTTCGCCGCCGTCTTCGTCTATCCCGAGATCGACGAGGACGTCGAGGTCGCCATCAACCCCGACGAGCTGAAGATCGACACCTACCGCTCGGGCGGCAAGGGCGGCCAGCACGTCAACACGACCGACTCGGCCGTGCGCATCACGCATATCCCGACGGGCATCGTCGTCCAGTGCCAGAACGAGCGCTCCCAGCACAAGAACAAGGCCGCGGCCATGAAGGTCCTCAAGGCCCGCCTCTACGAGCTCGAGCAGCGGAGGCGTCGGGAGAAGCTCGAGAAGCTCGAGGACGCGAAGACCGACATCGCTTGGGGCAACCAGATCCGCTCGTACGTCCTCCATCCCTACCGCATGATCAAGGACCTCCGGACGCGCGTCGAGACCGGCGACACGGACCGGGTCCTCGATGGGGACCTCGACGAGTTCATCAAGGCCGCCCTGGTCATGCGCAAGAAGGCCGCCCTCCCGGCCGCGGAAGGAGCCTCCCATGCCTGAGAACGACGACGCTAAGAACGGACCCGGGCGGGACGCCGCCCCGGGAGGCCAGCCATTCCTGCCGCCCCTTGAGTTCGGCTCCCTCGTCATTCTCCTCTACTTCCCGGCCCTCATCCAGCTCGGCCTCATGGAGGACCCCGTCTCGGGCGAGCTGAGGGAGGACCTGGACCTCGCCAAGCGCAACATCGACCTCCTCGACCTCCTCAAGGACAGGACCAAGGGGAACCTGGAGACCGCCGAGGAGAAGTTCCTCGAGGACGCCCTGAGCCAGCTCAAGATGGCCTACCTCAAGAAGACCGACCGCGTGAAGATGTGAGCCGATGGTCGTCGTCCGCGGCCTCGAGGACCTCCGCCCCCTCCCCCGCCCCGCGGCCGTCGCCATCGGCAACTTCGACGGCCTCCATCTCGGCCACCGGAAGATCCTGGCCGCGCTCCGCGAAGCGGCGGCCGCCCGCGGCCTGGCATCGCTCGTCCTGACCTTCGACCCTCACCCGGAGCGGGCCCTGGGCAGGAGGAGCATCCGCATGATCGAGACCCTCGACCAGCGGCTGGACCGGCTTTCCCGCGAGGGGGTCGACGCCGTCCTCGTCGCGTCCTTCGACCGGGCCTTCTCGCGCCTCACCGGGCGGGACTTCGCCGAGGGCATCCTGCGGGACCGGTTGGACGCCCGCGAGGTCGTCGTCGGACGCGACTTCCACTTCGGCCGCGGCCGGCGGGCGGGCGTCGCCGAGCTCGGGGCCCTCGGCCGGCGCCTGGGCTTCGGCGTCCGCGCCGTGACGCCGGCCGTCGTCGGCGGCGTCCCCGTCAGCTCGAGCCTCATCCGGCGCCTCCTCCTCCGGGGCCGCGTCGAGGAGGCGGCTCGGCGCCTCGGCCGGTCCTACGAGATCACGGGTGAGGTCGTCCCGGGCGCCGCCCGCGGCCGCGGGCTCGGGGCGCCCACGGCCAACCTGCGGACGGCGAACGAGATCCTGCCCGACGGCGTGTTCATCACGGAGGCGATCTGGAAGGGCCGGACGCTGCCGTCCGTGACGAGCATCGGCACGAACCCGACCTTCGGCCGGAACCCGCTGAGCGTCGAGACCCACGTCCTCGACAGACGCGTCCGCCTCTACCGTGCGGGGCTCTCGGTCCGCCTCCTCCGCCGCATCCGGCCGACCCGCAAGTTCCCGGACCGCGAGGCCCTGGCCGCCGCGATCCGCCAGGACGTCGCGGCCGCCCGGGCGTACTTTCTGCGGGCGGGTTGACATTTCCCCGGCGATAGGGCATTTTCAAGCCAGGAGTGAGCGCATGGACAAGAAGATCAAGGCCCGGGTCATGGACGCGAGCAAGATCCGGCGCGTCCTCGTCCGCATCGCGACCGAGATCATCGAGAGGAACCGGAACCTCAGGAACGTCGTCATCATCGGCCTCAAGACGCGCGGCGTCGTCATCGGCAAGCGCATCGCCAGGCTGATCAAGGACCTCGAGGGCGTGGAGGTGCCGGTCGGTGTCCTCGATATCACCCCGTACCGCGACGACCTGCCGGCCGGGGCCGCGGCGGCCAGGGCGCCGCGGGCGAAGGACGGGTTCGACACCCGCAAGAAGGACGTCATCCTCGTCGACGACGTCCTGATGACCGGCCGGACGATCCGGGCGGCCATGGACGGGCTGATGCGCCTGGGCCGGCCGAAGACCGTCCAACTCCTCGTCCTCGTCGACCGCGGCCACCGCGAGCTCCCCATCCGGCCCGACTATGCCGGCAAGGTCCTGCCGACCTCGCGCCGCGAGGTCATCCAGGTCCGGCTCAAGGAGGAGGACGGGACCGACGAAGTCCTCATCGCCGAGCCGACGGAGATCCGCTAGCGGGCGGGGGCGCGCGCCATGGAACTCCTTATCAGGAACGGCCGGGTCGTCGACCCTGAATCGCGGACCGACGAGACGCTCGATATCCTCATCGCCGACGGCCGGATCGCCGCCCTCGGGCCCCGTATCGAGGCCCCCGCCGCCAGGACGGTCGACGCCTCCCGGCTGGTCGTCGTGCCGGGCCTCATCGACATGCACGTCCACCTGCGTGAGCCCGGCTTCGAGGCCAAGGAGACGATCGCCACCGGCGGCCGGGCGGCGGCCCGCGGCGGCTTCACTTCCGTCTGCGCCATGCCCAACACCGACCCCGTCAACGACTCCCCCAAAGTCACCCTGGCCATCCTAGCCGAGGCCGCCCGCTCCTCCCCGGTCCACGTCTTCCCCATCGCCGCCGTCAGCAAGGGGTCAAAGGGGGAAGAGCTCGTGGACATGGCCGCCCTCCTCGAGGCCGGGGCGGTGGCCTTCTCCGACGACGGCCGGCCCGTCGCCGGCGCGCGCTTCATGCGCCGGGCCCTCGAGTCCGCTAAAACCCTGGGGGCCCTCATCATCGACCATTGCGAGGACCGGGACCTCGCCGGGGACGGGGTGATGCACGAGGGCGAGGTCTCCCGGCGTCTGGGCCTGCCGGGCATTCCCGCCTCGGCCGAGGAGGTCGCGGTCGCCCGCGACATCATCCTGGCCGCGGAGACCGGAGCGCGCGTCCATATCGCGCATCTCAGCACCCGGGGCGGCGCGCTGGCCCTGTGCGCGGCGAAGGAGCACGGGGTTGCCGCCTCGGCCGAGGTCACTCCCCATCACCTCCTGCTGACCGAGGCGGCCCTCGAAGGCCGCGACACGAACTTCAAGATGAACCCTCCCCTCCGGCGGAGCGAGGATGCGGCCGCCCTGGTCCTGGCCATGGCCTCGGGCGTCGTCGACGTCGTCGCCACCGACCACGCCCCGCACACTTCGGAAGAGAAGGGCCGGGGGTTCGAGAAGGCGCCCTTCGGCGTCGTCGGCCTGGAGACGGCCGTTTCCCTCATCCTCGACCGCCTCGTCCAGAAGGACATCATCAGCCTGGGCCGGTTCGCCGAGCTCTTTTCCGCCGGGCCGGCCCGGCTCCTCGGCCTGCGGACAAAGGGCCGCATCGCCGTCGGCGCCGACGCCGACCTGACCCTGATCAACCTGGCCCGGGAGGTCACGGTCGACCGGAAGGCCTTCGTCTCCAAGGGACGCAACACTCCGTTCGAAGGCTGGAAGTTGCGCGGCTCGGCCGTCATGACCATCGTCGGCGGCAAGGTCGTCTATCCCTCCGATCACGACCCCGCCCCAGGGCGGGGCGGGGCCGCGCGGAAGCCCGGGAAGCGGGGATGAAACCGGAGCGCGTCGAAAAGGCCGCCGGGTACGCGTTCCGCGACCGGGAGTTCCTCCACCGGGCGCTGACGCACAGCTCCTACGCATACGAGCGCGAGCCGGGTGACCCCCGCGACAACGAGCTCCTCGAGTTCCTCGGCGACTCGGTCGTCGGCCTGGCCACGGCGGAGTTCTATTACCGGGCCTTCCCCGGCCGGAGCGAGGGCGAGCTGTCGAAGCTCAAGGCCCTGGCCACGAGCACCCAGGCCCTGGCCCGGCTGGCCCGCAAGGTCCGGCTCGACAAGGCCGTCCTGCTCGGCCGGGGCGAGGAGAAGAGCGGCGGCCGGGCCAAGAGCTCCATCCTCGCCGGCGCCTTCGAGGCCCTCGTCGGGGCGGTCTATTTCGACGGCGGATTCGACGCCGCGCGTGACCTCGTCCAACGCCTGCTCTCGCCGACGCTCGCGCCGATCAAGGGTGAGTCCTTCGAGATCAACAACCCGAAGTCCGCGCTGCAGGAGCTCTTCCAGAAGGCCGGCCTGCCCGCGCCCGCTTACCGAACGCTCACGGCCAAGGGCCCCGAGCACAGGAAGACGTTCACCGTCGAGGTCATAGCCGGGGACAGGCCGCTGGCCAAGGCCAAGGGCCCGTCCAAGAAGAGCGCGGAGCTGGCGGCCGCCCGCAAGGCCGTCAAGTGCGCCCTCGGCCGGAAGATGAAGGATCTCACGCCCGGAGCCTTCATCATCGAGGAGGAGGACTGAGGCCGGGCGGCCCGGCGACGCCGATGGCCCTCTGCCCCAAGTGCCGGAAGCGGCTGGCCAAGCGGTCCTGCCCCGCCCTGGGCGCCGCCATCTGCCAGCTTTGCTGCGGCATGCTCCGCGAGAGGGAGATCGCCTGCTCGCCGGCCTGTCCCCACCTCTCGGCCCACAGGCCGTACCAGGAAAAGCGGGTCATCGAGCGGGTCGCGCCGCCGTCCGGCCCCGGACGCCGGGCGGGCGGCAAGGATGTCCTGAGCGACGAGCGCCTGGCCTGGCTGTCCATCCACATCGAGGCCGCCCTGACCGGGCCGGCCGGGGCCGACCCGGAGTTCGCCGACAAGGACGCCCTGATGGCCGTCGAGTACGCCCGGGAAAGGACGGAAAAAGGCCCCTCTCGCCTGATCATCCCCGGCGAGGCCCTCAAGCCGGTGAACGCGGCCGGCGAGGCCGTCCTCCGGGCCGTCGAAACCTGCCGCTACGAGGGCTCCGCCCTCCTCGCCTCCGGCACGGGCTCCTATACGAAGGAAGAGAGGCTGGCCTGTCTCGAGCGCGTGGCCTGGGGGATTCGCGGCTTTCTCGGCCAGCGAAGCGGCGGCCGTGCCTATCTCCTGGACCTCGCCGGCCGCTTCTCTCAGGCCGGGCCCGCCGCGGCGGACAAGAAGCTCATCACCCTGACCTGAGGCGGTCCGGCCGCGGTCAGGGACCCAGGAGGACGGCCGCAGGACGCAGGGCCGGGACGTTCTGGCAGACGATCCTGACGACGGCCATGAGCGGCACGGCTATGATCATGCCCGGGATGCCCCACAGCCAGCCCCAGAAAACGAGCGAGAAGAGGACGACGAGCGGGCTGAGGCCCAGCCCCTTGCCCATGGCCTTTGGCTCGATCCAGTTGCCGATGACCGTATCCAGGGCCACGGTAATGACGAGGACCGCGAGCGGCACCCAGGGGGTCCCGAACTGGAAGAAGGCGAAACCGACACGGAGAATCGTGGCGATCGTCGAGCCGATGTTCGGGATATAGTTCAGGAGGAAGGCCAGGAAGCCGAAGAGGAGGGCGAAGTCCACGCCGAAGAGTTCCAGCACGAGCCAGACCTCCAAGCCGTTGAGCAGGCTGGTCAGGGTCTTGATCACGAGGTACTTGCGGACTTGGGCATTGGCCCGGGCTGAAACCTTCAAAACCTCCTCAGAGCGCTCAGGGCCGAGGGCCTTGGCGAGCTTGGCCGTGAACCGGCCGCGCCCGGCGACGATGAAGGCCAGGAATATGAACAGGACGAGGAGCTTCGAGACGAGCCCGACGAACGTGCCGAGGGAGGAGAGGACGAGCGAGGCCAGATTCTGGAGATTGACCTTCTCGAACGCGGAGGCCAGGCGGAGCCTGAGCGGCACGCCCCCCGAGGCCTTCTCGAGCCAGCCGGCCAGGTCCGTCAGGCGTTGTTCGTAGCGGGGCAGCTCGGCGGCCAGGGTCTTGCCGCTGGCGTAGACCATGGCGCCGAGGAGATAGAGCAGGACGAACGCGCCGGCGAGGATGAGCGCGAGCGCGACGGCCTTGGGCAGTCCAGCCTTGAGGAGAAAGGCGACGACCGGGTCGATGACATAGGAAATGAAGACGGCCAGGATGAAAGGGAAGAGAACGGAGCGGGCCTCCCTGACGACGATCCCCAGGGCGAAGAGGAGGACGAGCCCGGCGGCCGCCTGGAAGAACTTCCGGTCGCTCACCGCCCTGGCCTTGCGACCGACTCGCTGAGGGCCTTGAACAGCCGCTCGCCCTCGGCCGCAGTAGCGTCTGGGACGCGACGGACGCCGCACAGCATGTTCCACTTGACCCCGGCGACGCCGATGTACAAGTTCTGAGCGTAGCGGTCCTTGATGTGGTACCCCGCCGCGATCTTCTCCGGAAGCTCCTTGTCCTTGGCCAGGGCTTCGAGGAACCGGCGGAGCATGTCCTCGGCTTCCTTCTCGGAGCCCGCGTCGACCAGGAAAGCCTCGATCTCCTGCCCGTTGATCGTGTAGGCGGCCGTGTATCCGTCGTGGAGGAACTCGTAGCCGAGGAAGTTCTTGCGCACGTACCGCTCGCTCCGGGCAACGAGGCCCTCTTTGGGGAAAACTCCGAGGAGCGGCGGCAGGGAGCCCCTCCCGGGCACGGCCGCGGCGAGCTTCCTCCCGAAGTCGGTCAGGGTCGCCGCCGTCGCCTGCTTCAGGCCGAAGCTGAGGAGCTTGACGTAGTATCGGCCGGCCATGAAGTTCAACGACTCGCCCTCGAGGTAGCCGAGGTCGCCGACGGCCACGGGCCCGTTCTCGGGATAGCGTTCGGCGCCGAAGATGCCGAAGGCGTTCGCCGGGAGGCCCATATCGTAAACCTCGACGGTCAGTGTCGCCCCGGTCCCCTCCTTCTTGAGGTCGACGACGAGGAGTTGCCTGAAGTCATAGCTGAGGTAGTTCTCCGCCGCGCCGTCGATATACTCGTAGAGGGTCTCCGGGAAAAAGCTCCGGGCCACCCCGTCCTCTTTCCAGCCCTCGACCCGGGGGACGAGGACGGCCAGGGCCGGGTCGGCCTTCCGCTCCTGGGCCGCGGCCGGCGCGAACGCCAGGCCAGCCGCGACGAGAAGGCCCGCCCAGGCGACGACCGATCTGCGAGCGCTGATCATGTCCATGGATTCCTCTCCGCGCGATGTCATTGCTACTATAAACGACCGTCCCGGCCTTGGCAAGCTCGGGCCGCCCTACCGCCGGGCCCGTTTGTTGACAACCCCGGAAGAAATGGTCATGATGGAATTCGGATGTCCCAGTCGCGCGTCGTCATCGTCAGGGCCTCGGCTCCGCTCGAGCCCGGCAACCCGTCGGACCGCGCCAGGCTCCTCCGCATGTTCCAGAGGGGCTTCGTCCTCGTCACGGGAGAGCGCGAGGACCGGGCGGCGGTCCTCTCGATCCTGCGCGCCGACGACCGGCTCGCGATCAAGGTCAACACCATCGGCGGCCGGGCCCTCAGCACCCGGCCCGAGGTCGCGTTGGGCCTGGCCGGCTGGCTGGCCGCGAACGGGCTCGGCGAGCAGAACATCGTCGTCTGGGACCGGACGAACCGTGAGCTGCGCGACGCGGGCTACCACCTCAACGCCGGCCCGTCCGGGCCCCGCGTCTTCGGCACCGACGCCGACGGGGCGGGCTACGGTGAGGGCCTCGTCGCCCACCGCAGCATCGGCAGTCTCTTCTCGAAGATCCAAACGGACTTCGCCACGGCCTCGATCAGCCTGGCCGTTCTCAAGGACCACGGCATGGCCGGCGTCACCGCCGGGATGAAGAACTACTTCGGCGCCATCCATAACCCGAACAAGTACCACGATTCCCACTGCGACCCGTTCGTGGCGGAGGTCTTCGACGCCCCGCCCGTCAGGCCCAAGCACCGGCTGACCATCCTCGACGCCCTCGTCGTCCAGTACCACCGCGGACCGTCCTTTCACGCCCAGTGGGCGGAGAGGTTCGGCGGCCTCGTCTTTAGTCTGGACCCTGTCGCCGCCGACAGCGTGGGCTGGTCCCTCGTCGAGCGGATGCGCGCCGGGAAGGGCCTCCGCTCCCTCAAGGAGGAAGGACGCGCGCCTGCGTACCTGGCCACGGCCGAACGGATGGGCCTCGGCCGGGCCGACCCGGCCGGCATCGAGACGGTCGAGGATGCCGTGCCATGAGGCGGCGAGAGTTCCTCCGGAACGCGGCCGGGGCCGGCCTGGTCGTCGGCACCGGCCTCCCCTCCCTGTGCTCGCACCTCCACGCCTTCGCGGACAAGGGCAACCTCTCCCGTGTCGAGGCCCGCTACTACAAGAAACTCCCCGACCGGGAGGTCGAGTGCGAGCTCTGCCCGAGGACCTGCCGGCTCGGCGACAAGGAACGCGGCTACTGCGGCGTCCGTGAGAACGAGGGCGGGACCTACTACACCCTCGTCTACGGAAAGGCCTGCACCGTCAACATCGACCCGATCGAGAAGAAGCCATTCTTCCATTTCCTGCCCGGAACGACGGCCCTGTCCATGGCCACGGCCGGCTGCAACGTCAACTGCAAGTTCTGCCAGAACTGGGAGATCTCGCAGGTTCGGCCCGAGCAGGTCGACCACCGCGATTTCCCCCCCGAGACGATCGCGGCCGAGGCCGAGAGCTACGCCTGCCCGTCGATCGCTTACACCTACACCGAGCCGACCGTCTTCTACGAGTACATGTACGACACCGCCGTCGCGGCCCGGCGCCGGGGCGTGCGGAGCGCGGTCGTCACGGCCGGGCACATCCAGCCCGAGCCGCTCAAAGAACTCATCAGAGTCGTCGACGCCATCAAGGTCGACCTCAAGGGCTTCAACCAGCAGTTCTACGCCGAGTACGTCCGGGGCGAGCTCAAGACCGTGCTCGAGACGATCCGGATGGTGGCGAAGAGCAAGGCCTGGCTCGAAATCGTCTACCTCGTCATCCCGACGCTCAACGATTCGATGTCCGACATCCGGGAGATGGCCCGCTGGGTGAAGAACGAGGCGGGCGACCGCGTCCCGCTCCACTTCTCGCGCTTCCAGCCGCTCTACCTCGTCAAGAACCTGCCGCCGACCCCGGTCTCGACGCTCGACGCGGCCCGCGAAACGGCCCTGGCCGAGGGGCTGAAGTTCGTCTACGTCGGGAACTTCCCCGGCCACCCCGGGGAGAATACCTATTGCCCGGGATGCGCCAAGCCCGTCATCCGGAGGACCGGGTTCACCGTCGAGGACATCCAGATCAAGGGGGGCCGGTGCAAATCCTGCGGCGCCGAGATCGCGGGGGTCTGGGCCTGAGGCCGAGGCTGCCGGCCGTCCTGCTCGGCTTCCTGGCCACCTCTTTCCAAATATATCTCTTGCGTGAATTCGAGGCCCACTTCTACGGCAGCGAGCTGACCTACGGGCTCGTCCTGGCCGCCTGGCTGCTCTGGGGCGGCCTCGGGAGCCTGGCCGGGCCCCGTCTGCGCCTGCGGCCCGACGGCCTGCCCGGGCTCTACACCGC
>JBBISK010000046.1:0-5891 GCA_037441295.1 Candidatus Aminicenantota bacterium
TGAAGCGGGCCACGCGCTCGTACCCGCGGTAATCGGCCAGCAGGAACTCGCCGCCCCAGGCCGTGCCGTCGTCCCCGTAGCCGTAGCCGTCAAGGGCGACGCCGAGGACCTTCGTCCCCGGCGCGACGCCGTGCTCCAGCAGCGGGGCGAGGACATGGGCGAAATGGTGCTGGACCCGGTGATGGGGAATGCCGAGCCGGGAGGCGTAGCGCGTCGTCCGGAAGTCGGGGTGGAGGTCGGTGATGACGGCCTCCGGCCGGACCCCGAACAGCCGTTCGAGGTGGGCGAGCGTCTGCTCGAAGTAGCCGAAATTGCGGTAATCGTCGAGGTCCCCCAGGAACTGGCTGGTGACGACGTATCCGTCGCGGTAGACCGAGACCGTGTCCTTGAGCTCGCCGCCGAGGGCGACGAGGGCGCCGCGGCGCCGGAGGCCCTCGGGCACGGCTTGCGGGTAAGGGACGTATCCGCGGGCGCGCCGGACGAAGAGCGGGCCGTCTGCGGCGGCCTTGACCACGGAATCGTCGGCCCGCATGGCGATCGGCCTGTCGTGAGTGAGGACGGCGTCGGCGAACCGCCCGACCCCCTCGTCCTCCTCCTTCATGATCGGCGCGTCCTTGGGGTTCGAGCTCGTGGCCACGATGAGGCCGAGGGGCTCGAGCAGGAGGTGATGGAGCGGGGTGTAGGGCAGCATGACGCCGACCTCGTCGAGGCCCGGCGCGATGAGCGGGAGGTCCGTCCTCTTCTTGAGCAGGACGATCGGCCGCCGCGAGGAGAGGAGGAGACGGCGCTCGCCCGGACCGGCGCGGCCGACCTTGGCGACCTCGGCCATGTCCCGGGCCATGAGGGCCAGGGGCTTGGTCCGCCGGGCCTTGGCCCGGCGCAGGCGGAGGACGGCCCGCCTGTTCGTCGGGTCGCAGACGAGATGGAACCCGCCGAGGCCTTTGACGGCCAGGACCCGTCCCCTGCGGACGAGTCCGGCCGCACCGGCGATGCCGCCCGGGAGGACCTTCCCCGTCCGCGCGTCCTTCAGCGTGACCCGCGGACCGCAGACCGGGCAGGCGATCGGCTGGGCGTGGTGCCGGCGGTCGAGCGGGTCCTCGTATTCCCGGCGGCAGTCCGGGCACATGGGGAAGCCGGCCATCGTCGTCCGCGGCCGGTCGTAGGGGAGGCCGGTGACGATGGTGTAGCGCGGGCCGCAGTTCGTGCAGTTGGTGAAGGGGTAGCGGAAGCGGCGCTCGCCCGGCGTCCGGACCTCCTCCAGGCACTCGGGGCAGGTGGCGATGTCGGGCGAGATGAAGACGAAGCTCCGGCCTGCCCGGGTCCCGCGGATCTCGAAGCCGCGCCGGCCCGCCGGCCGGGCCGGCCGCGCGTCGAGCCGCTCGATGCGGGCGAGCGGCGGAAGCTCCGACCGCAGGGCGGCGAGGAAGCGCGCATGGGTCGCCGGCGTGCCGCCCTCGACCTGGATCTCGACGCCGCGGCCGATGTTCTTGACCCAACCTGCCAGGCCCAGGCGCCGGGCGAGTCGGAAAACGAACGGCCGGAAGCCCACGCCCTGGACGACACCGAAGGCGAGGACCCGCGTCGCCGGGACCCGGCTCCGGCCTTTCATCGCGCCGGCCGGTTCATCGGCCCCGGCCCCTCAGGGCTTCGAGGCTGTCGACGCAGCCGCAATAGTCCTGGCGATAGAGCCCCTGGGCGCGGCTGAGGTCGACGCTCTTTTTGAAGCCGTCTTTCTTCTTGAAGTCGGCCTCGAGGAAGCGGAGGCCGTAGCGTTTCCCGAACTGGCGGCCGATGCGGTTGATGACGGCCGCCTTCTTCCAGGGGCTGAGGCTCATGACCGTGGCAAAGGCGTCGAAGCCTCGGGCCGCGGCCTCCTCGGCCGTCCGTTTCAAGCGGACGGCGTAGCAGACGTCGCAGCGCCGCCCCTTCTCCGGATCGCCCCGGAACTTCCGGGTCACGGCCAGCCAGCGGTTGGGCTCGTAGACGTCCTCGACGAGGGGAAGGGCGAGCAGACCGGCGACCTTCCTGGCCTCGTCCAGCCGCTTCCCGTATTCCGCGGCGGGCTGGATGTTCGCGTTGGAGAAGAATCCGGCGACCTCGAATTCGTCCCGGAGGAGGCCGAGGACGTAGAGCGCGTCCGGCGCGCAGCAGACGTGGACGAGAAGCCGCGGCTTGGTCACGCGACTATTGTATCCTGCCGGCCGGGATTAATAAAGGGCGTCCGGCAGGAAGGCGTGCCTAGCGGAGACGCTCGATGCGCGCCTCGATGTCGGCGATGGTCCGGTTCACGGCGTCGATCTCGAAGTAGACCGCGGCCAGCTCGTCGTTGCCGACCCGGGCCTCGTCGAGGGACCGGCCCATGCTCTCGAAGAGGGGCTCCATCAGCCGCTGGAGGCGGACGATCTCGTCCTGGATGTCTTGCTTTCTCCTCAGCCACTCCTGGAGCTCCCGCTCGTGGGCCAGGTCTGCCGCCGCCCGCGCCTCCTCGAGCTTGACGACGCGCCGGCCGAAGACCTCGGCCCGTTCCTCGGCCTCGGCCTGCAGCTGCTCGAGGTCCTTGCGCTCCTCGTGGAGGATGGGGAGCTTCTCCTCGAGGGTGCGCACGCGGCCGGCCAGGGCGTCCGCCTTTTCCTTGATCCGGTTGAGCCGCTCGGCCTTCTCGATGTCCGCGAGCTTCGCGTTCCCCTCGACCGTCCGGGCTTCCCTGTCGAGGGCCTTGAGCTGGGCACCGGCCGAGTCGGCCTCCCAAGCTGCGCCGCCGATGGCGTCGAGGATCTCCGACTTCCGCGAGCCCAGCGACCGCCGCTCCTCCTCGAGCGGACGGCGGAGGTCCTCCTGCTCTTTGACCGCCTCCCGGATCCGGCCGGTCCCCTGCTCGTGCTCGCGGCCGAGGGCCTCGATCCGCGAGTAGACCTCGTGCCAGGCCATCTGGAGGGCGTGCATCTCCTCCTCGAGGCCGGCGAGCTTCCGGCATTCCCCGGCGACGCAGGTCGCGGCGACCTCCTCGCTCCACGCCCGCCTGCCGAGTTCCCGCCACAGGGCGGCCTTCTTCTCTTTTTCGCGGCCGAGCCTGGTTTGGAGCCGCAGCCTGAGCATCCGGCGGCGCGTCCCGGAGAGAAAGGCGCTCATCCGGCGCCGGAGGTCCTTGTCCCGGAGGAAGATCGTGGCGAGCAGGAGGAGAATGACACAGAGGAGGAACCAGAAGAGCCAGTAGGGGAGGCCTCCGGCGATCTCCGGCGCGGCCTGGGCGGCCGCCGCTTCCTGGAGCATGGCGTTCGTCATGTCACCCCGGCTGTCTATTTATGCCATCCGGCGGGCGGTGTCAATCTCCCCTCGGGCCGCCTAGGCGCAGCGCGCGCGGGGCGGCTCACCACTCGACAAGCAGGGAGGCCCAGGTCAGGCCGCCGCCGAAGCTGATGACCATGACCAGGTCCCCTCTCTTGAGGCGCCCCTCTTCGACGGCCTCGCGGAGTGCGAGCAAGGATGACGTCGACGAGCAATTGCCCCGACGGTCGACGTTGACGTAGAACTTTTCGGCGGGGATGCCGAGCTTCTTGGCCGGGAACTCGAAGATCCGGGCGTTGGCCTGGTGGGTGACGAAGAGGGCGATGTCCTCCAGCCGGTAGGTCCCCGGCCGGCCGGCGGCCGCGTCGGCGGCGTCGAGCGTCCGGACGATGAGCTCGGGAATGATCTTGAGGACGAACTTCTGGATCTCGTGGCCCCGGATGAGGACGTTGGTCGGGATGGCGATCTGGTCCTTTCGGCTGCCCTGCCCGATGCTGTAGGCGGTCTCGGCCCCCCACGTGTCGGTCCCGGTGAGCGAGCAGATGATGCCCTTCCCCTCGTCGGTCCTCTCCAGGACGACGGCGGCGGCCCCGTCCCCCCACAGGTCGGCGTTGCTGTCCGCGAGGTCGAGCATGCGGCTGAGGACTTCGGTGCCGAGGGCCACGCCGTAGCAATAGGGCGTCTCGGGGAGGAGGAGCGACTTTCGGACGTAGTCGATGGCGTAGAGCCCGCTCGTGCAGGCGGCGAGGATGTCGAAGGCCTGGATACGAAGCTTCACCTTCGCCTCGGCCTCCGTCCATTCGCCGGAGGCGACCTTCATCCGGAGGACCTTGTTGAGGAGGAGGCAGGCCGTCGAGGGGTAGATGGCTTCGGGCGTCGAGGTCCCGACGGCCACGACGCCGACGTCCTCCCAGCCGATCCCGGCTTCGCGCAGGGCTTTCTCCGCGGCGACGAGGGCCATGTCGGAGGTATTGACGTCGTCGGCCACCCAGCGGCGCTCGCGGATGCCGACCAGGTCCATGATCTTCTGGGGCGTCAGCTCCTCCGGCGCCCACGGCCGGCCTGTGCCGGGCTTGTTGGCCCGGTGGTCGAGGAGGATGCGGACGATCTCCTCGTTCGTCACGACCCGGCCCGGCACGTCCGTTCCCGGGAGGCACTTGCCGATCCCTGCGATTCTCACCGGCATCGCGTTGTTTTCTCCTTTGACTCCGGGATGGCGCGCCCGACGGCCGCTGCGCGAGCAACCATTATTCCGGTATCGGCGCGGGATGTCAATTCCCGGCCGGCGGAAGGCCGGTTGACCAGCCCCCCCCTGGTATGGTAAGACCGTGTCCGCCATGAACGGGAAACCCCTCGACGGCGTCCGTGTCCTCGACCTGTCCCGATACCTGCCGGGCCCGTACGCGACGCTCCTCTTCGCCGACCTCGGAGCGGAGGTCATCAAGGTCGAGGACACGGCCGGCGGCGACCCCATCCGGGCCATGGACCCCTTCACGGCCGGGCAGAGCGCCTATTTCCTGGCTCTGAACCCGGGCAAGAAGAGCCTCGCCCTGAACCTCAAGGACCCGCGCGGCCGCAAGGCCTTCCTCCGGTTGGCCTCCACGGCCCAGGTCATCGTCGAAGGCTTCCGCCCGGGGACGGCCGACCGCCTCGGCGTCGGTTTCGAGGCCGTCCATGCGGCCAACCCCCGCCTCGTTTATTGCTCGATCTCCGGCTACGGCCAGGACGGGCCCCTGCGGGACCGGGCCGGCCACGACCTCAACTACATCGCCCGGGCCGGCATCCTCGGCCTTTCGGGCACGCCCGGAGGGCCGGCCGCCATCCCGCCCGTGCAGGTCGCCGACCTCAGCTCCGGCATGTACGCGGCCGTGGCCATCCTCGCGGCCCTTCGGCAGAGCGAGCGCACCGGAGAGGGCCGGACGATCGACATCGGAATGATGGACAGCGCCATGTCCTGGCTGGTCATGACCGTGGCCGAGTTCTCCGCCGGCGAACGCGGAGGCCGGGGGAAGCTCCACCTGACCGGCAAGTACCCCTGCTACCACGTCTACCGGACCAAGGACGGCCACGAGGTCACCCTGGCCGCGCTGGAGCCGAAATTCTGGGCGGATTTCTGCCGGGCCGCGGACCGGCCTGACCTCGTCCCGCTCCAGTATTCCGAATCGCCGGAGGCCTCCGCCGAGGTCGCCGCCGTCTTCGCCGGGCGGAACCGCGACGAGTGGGCATCCCTGGCCGGGGAGGGCGATTTCTGCTGCGAGCCCGTCCAGACGCTCGAGGAGGCCCTGTCCGACGTCCAGGCCCGCCGGCGCGGACTGGTGCGCCTGGTGCAGGTGGGGGAGGAGACGGCGATCGAGCTGGGCAACCCGCTCCGGCGGCTGGGGGGCGGCGAGCCGGGGCCCTGCCCGGGGCACGGGGAGCACACGGCCGCTCTCCTTCGCGAGCTGGGATACTCCGACGCCGACCTGTCCGAGCTCGAGGCGGCGGGGGTCATCCCGGTCCGCCGCCCGTGAGGGCGCGGCCCGTCAGTCCGAGAATTCCTTGAACAGCCGCAACAGGGCCTCCCTGTCCATGGCCCCGACATTGCGGTACCGGATGCGGCCCTTCGC
>JBBISK010000046.1:5901-12859 GCA_037441295.1 Candidatus Aminicenantota bacterium
TGATCGTCGAGGGAACGTATCCGCCGGGCCGGAAGGCGGCGATGACCTCCGGCGTGGCCAGGGCGACGGGGTAGTTGACGCCGACGGTCTCGACCCACTCCCGGAGGTCCTGCGGCGGCAGCGTGTCGACCGAGAGGCCGAGGATCTCGAGCCCGCGGGACCTCAGCTCCTTGTAGGCGGCGATGAAGTCCGGGATCTCCTCCCGGCACGGCGGGCACCACGTCGCCCAGAAGTTCACGACGAGGACCTTGCCCTTGTAGTCGGCGAGCGAGAGCGTCCGGCCGCGGAGGTCCTTGACCGTGAATTCGGGCGACGGCTCCGTTCCGTCCTGGCTCCGGGTCGGCGTGCAGCCGATCGCCAGGAGGAGGGCCCCGACGGCCGCCATCAGCGCGAGCTTCTTCATTCGGCGCTCTTCAGGAGCCGCTGCCAGCGCTCGTCGACCCCGGTCTGGACGGCCGCGACCTGGGCCTCCGTCAGGTGGCGGAAACGCCCCTGGAGGCGAAGGTAGTCGGCGACGGGCTTCTTGTCCTTGAGTTTCAGGTTGACCGTGACCTTGTCCCCGTTCTCGATCTCGTAGAGCGGGAAATAGGCGTTCTGCACGGCCATGCGGGCCAGCTTGACGGTGTCGTCCGGCCGGCTCTTCCAGCCCGTCGGGCACGGCGCATAGACGTGGAAGAAGCGCGTCCCCTTGATGGCCTTGGCCTTGGCCATCTTCTTGACGAAGTCCTCCGGGTGCGAGACGCTGGCCGTGGCGATGTACGGGATCCGATGCGCGGCCATGATGGCGACGATGTCCTTCTTCGGCCGGGTCTTGAAGTGCTTGACCGGAGTCGTGGTCGTCCAGGCTCCGTAAGGCGTCGCCGACGAGCGCTGGATCCCCGTGTTCATATAGGCTTCGTTGTCGTAGCAGACGTAGATGATGTCCTCGTTCCGCTCGGCCGCTCCGGACAGGGCCTGGATGCCGATGTCGAAGGTCCCGCCGTCGCCGGCCCAGGCGACGACCGTCGTCTCCGTGTCGCCCGTCATCTCCAGCCCGGCCTTGACCCCCGTCGCCGTGGAAGCGGCCGTCTCGAAGGCGCAGTGGTAGATGGGAACGTCGAGCGAGGAGTAGGGATAGGGCCCGTCGATGACGGCCCAGCAGCACGCCGGAATGCAGAGGATCGTCTTTTGTCCCAGCGCCTTCAGCATGTAGCGCATGGCCAGCGTCGCCCCGCAGCCCTGGCAGGCCAGGTGGCCGCAGGCCATCAGCTCGTCGGCCGGGAGCGTCATCGTGTACTTTTTTTCCTTCTTGGCTTCTTGGCTCATTTCTTGACTCCGATCCAGACGATCTCCTCGTCGGCCCTGTCCTTGGCCAGCGCGTCCGCCGCGACCTCCTTGAACGAGTCCGTGGTGATGTCGCGCCCGCCGAGCCCGGCGATGTAGCCGAAGAGCGGCGGCATGCCCGGCCGGCCGTAGACGGCGGACTTGACCTCCTGGTAGAAGATGCCGCCCGCGCCGTAGGAGCAGTTCCGGTCGACGACGGCCGCCTTTTTGGCCTTGCCAAGGACCTCGCGGACCCGGTCGAAGGGGAAGGGGCGGAAAGCCTTGATGCGCAGGTTCCCGGCCTTGACGCCGGAGCGCCGGAGCTCGTCCACGGCGACCCGGGCCGTATAGCCGGCCGTGCCCGAGGTGACGAAGAGGAAATCGGCGTCGTCGCACATGTAGGCGTCGATGAGGCCGAGGTCGCGCCCGAAGATCTTGCCGAACTCGCGGCCGGTTTCCTCGATAAGGGCCGGGGCCTTCTCCATGTCCTTCTCGAGCCGGTAGCGGAGCTCCATGTAGTGCTCCGACCCCGTCAGGCCGCCGAAGGCCCGCGGGTCGGCCGGGGTCAGCTTGATGGCCGGCTTGAACGGCGGCAGGTACTTGTCGACCAGGGCCTGGTCGGGGACGTCGACGACCTCGTAGGTGTGCGAGAGGGCGAAGGCGTCGAGGATGACCATGGCCGGGATCATCAGCGTCTCGGACACCTTGAAGGCCTGGATGACCGTGTCCACGACCTCCTGGTTCGAGCCGCAGTAGAACTGCATCCAGCCGGTGTCGCGCTCGGACAGGCTGTCGTTCTGGTCGGTCCAGATCGACCAGCCGGGGGCCATGGACCGGTTGATGTTGCCCATGACGATGGGGTGGCGCCCGCCGGCGGCCCAGTGGAGCATCTCGTGCATGAGGGCCAGCCCCTGGGCCGAGGTCGCGGTGAAGGCCCGCGCCCCGGCGACCGAGGCGCCGATGCAGGAGGCCATGGCCGAGTGCTCGGACTCGACCTTGATGAACTGGGCGTCGAGGGTCCCGTCGGCGCACATCTCGGACAGGAGCTCGACGACTTGGGTTTGCGGCGTGATGGGGTAGGCGGCGATGACCTGGGCCCGGGAGAGCATGGCGCCGTAGGACAGCGCGTGGTTGCCCATGATGACTTTCTTCATCGCCGCTCCTCCACCATGACGATGCACTTGGACGGACATTCCTCGGCGCAGATGCCGCAGCCCTTGCAGTAGTCGTAATCCACGACCGGCCACTCGTCGATGATCTCGATCGAGGGTTCCGGGCAGAACTTCCAGCAGATGCCGCACTTGATGCACTTGCTGAGGTCGATCTCCGGCCGGATGTTCCGCCAGGCGCCGGTCAGGTTGTGGGTCTGGTGGCCGACCGAGCAGATCATGAGCGGCATCTCCTCGGCCGAGTTGAAGACGATCTTCTTGGCTTTCTTAGGTCTCATGGCGTCCCTCCCTCAGGCCTGCTCGTACGCTTCCCGGGCCGCCTGGACGTTGTCCTCCGGCTTGATGGAGATGCCGTCCCGGATGGCCGCGGCCAGCGACTCGAGCTTGGTCAGGCCGAGGACCTTGATGAGGGCGCCGGCGATGGCCGTGTTGACGATGGGCGCGGCCAGGCTGCCGAGCTTGTGGGCGACGGCGATCTTGGTGGCGTCGATCGTCCGGACCTTGAACTTGCCGTAGAAGGGAAAGCCCTCTGGCGCGCGGTCGCTGTTGATGATGATCGTCCCGCCCGGCTTGAGGCCCTCGGTGATGTCGATGGCCTCGACCAGGGTCGGGTCGACGACGACGACGTGGTCCGGCGCGTAGACGCGGCTCTTGTCGTAGATGGGCTTGTCGTCGATGCGGATGAAGGCGACGACCGGCGAGCCCCGGCGCTCGACGCCGAACTCGGGATAGGCCTGGACCCAGTTGCCCTCCTTGGCGATGGCGTCGGCCAGGATCTTGGAGGCGACGACCGTGCCCTGGCCGCCGCGTCCGTGGAAACGGATTTCGACCATGTCCGGCTCCTTTCGAACGATGGAGACGCTATTATATTCTCGCCGGAGAAAAAAAGAAGGGGTCAGGTCTACTTTCTGCCACTCCCGACCATAGTCTCATATCCGAGGCTCAGGCCTGAGCCAAGAGTGGCAGAAAGTAGACCTGACCCCTTCTTAGCGCCGCGGCCCCGGCGCGCTCTTGAGCGCCTGCGACCAGTAGAGGTCCTTGAGCATGAGCGCGTCGCCCTCGAGATTGGGGCTCTCGCAGATGACCAGGCCCTCGACGCCGAAGTCCCGCAGCGCCTGGAGCCACTCCTCGGTGCGGAAGTCGGCCTCGTCGAGGTTGAGGTGCTTGACCTCGCCGGTGTGGTTGTAGTGGATGCCGGCGATGTGGATGTGGGCGTTCCTGAGGGCCGACGGCCCGAGCTTGCGGGCCACCTTGCCCAGGACGCGCTCGAACTCCTGGTAGGAGTTGACCTTCCCCTCGCGCGCGTAGATGTGGGAGAAATCCAGGCACGGCCGGAGCCCGTCGACCTCCCGGCAGAGGAGGAGGGCCTCGTCGAGCGTCCCATACTGCGACCGCTTGCCCATGGTCTCGACGCGGACGGCGGCCGGGAGCCGCTCGGTCCGGACGATGGACATCACGGCCGAGAGGCCCTGCCGGACCGCCGCGTGCGCCTTCTCCGGCGTGTCCTTGCCGTAGAAGCCGGCGTGGAAGACGACGGACCCGGCGCCGCAGGCCGAGCCGACCCGGACCGAGCTCAGCAGCCGCTCCTGGCTGTGGAGCCGGACGCCCGGGTCCTCGGAGTTGAAGTTGATGTAATAGGGGGCGTGGACGCTCAGCCGGAGGCCGAGGGCCGCGGCCTTGTCCCGGACCTTGCGGGCCGTATCGAGGCCCATCTTGACGCCCTTGACGAACTCGACCTCGAGCCCGTCGAGCCCGAGCTCCTTGATGCGGTCGAGGGCGGCCAAGGTCGAGGCGTCGTCGGCGGACAGGGGCACGCCGGCCGTGCCGAAGAGCAGCCGCCTAGGCGCAGCCGGCATCGCCCTTCCCGTCCGGGTCGAGGAACTCGCCGACGATGCGCATGGCGCAGAAGTCCCCGCACATGGAGCAGGCCCGGGTCCGGGAGCGCCTCCGCCGGCGGACGGCGTCGAAGCGGGCGGGGTCGAGAGCGAGCTTCCTCTGCCCCTCCCAGTCGAGGCGTTTGCGGGCCCGGGACAGGGCGCGGTCCCACTCGAGCGCGCCGGGCACGCCCTTGACGATGTCGGCGGCGTGGGCGGCGATCCTCGAGGCCATGAGCCCCTCGCGGACGTCGTCGAGCGTCGGCAGTCCGAGGTGCTCGGCCGGCGTCACGTAGCAGAGGAAGTCCGCCCCGGCCGCGGCGGCGATGGCCCCGCCGATGGCCGAGACGATGTGGTCGTAGCCGGGGGCGATGTCCGTGACGAGCGGGCCCAGGACGTAGAACGGCGCCTCCTGGCAGAGCCGCTTCTCGAGGCGGATGTTCATCTCGATCTGGTCGAGCGGGACGTGGCCCGGGCCCTCGACCATGACCTGGACGCCGGCCTCGCGGGCCCGCCGGACGAGCTCGCCGAGTGTCAGCAGTTCCTCGACCTGAGGGCGGTCGGTCGCGTCGAGGACGGAGCCGGGCCGGAGGCCGTCGCCCAGGCTCAGGGTGACGTCGTGCTTGCGGGCGATCTCGAGGAGTCGGTCGAAGCGGGCGTAAAAGGGGTTCTCCCGGCCGCCGTGGAGCATGCAGGCGAGGTGGAACGCCCCGCCGCGCGAGACGATGTCGGCGACTCGTCCCTGGTTCTTCAGCCGCTCGACGGCGCGCAGGGTCAGGCCGGCGTGGATGGTCATGAAGTCGACGCCCTCCAGAGCCTGGGCCTCGACGGCCTCGAACAGGTCGTCCTCGGTCATGGAGATAATGGCCCTGCGGCGCTCGATGGCCTTGACCGCGGCCTGGTAGATCGGCACCGTCCCCAGCGGCAAGGGTGCCCGGGCCAGCATCGCGCGCCGGATCCGGCGCAGGTCGCCGCCCGTGCTCAGGTCCATGACGGCGTCGGCGCCGTATTCCAGGCTGACCCTGAGCTTGGCCAGCTCGTCGGCCAGACGGGGAAAATCGCGGGAGGTGCCGAGGTTGACGTTGACCTTGGTCCTCAGTCCCCGGCCGATGGCGGCGGGACGGGCGGGAGCGTGACGGGGGTTCGAGGGGATGACGACCAGGCCGCCGGCGACGAGGCCGGCCAGCTTCTCCGGCGGAAGCCCCTCCGCCCGCGCCGCCTTCCTCACGGGCCGAGTCAGGAAACCCTTCCTTGCCTGTTCGATCTGGGCCATGGTCTCTCTTTCCGGGGGCGCCATTCCAGGCGAAAACTCAGTATAGATGACCCCCCCGGGACTGTCAAGAAAACGGACGCCCCGGACCGGGGGTGAGACGGCCGCGAATTTCTCACCCCAGGAGGTGAGGCGGGGCGGGGGATTTTCACCCCTGGATTCATCCGGCCGGACGATTGTTCCCCGGGGGACACACCCTTATCCTGCCCCCGTGGTGCGACCCATGAGCGGCACGTCGTCTTTCACGGCGGTTTTTGCTATCATGGGCTTCCTTGCCTTCCGCACCTGCCTGTAGAAGCCCCGAGGACCGTGAGCGCGAAAGGGCGCTCGCCGTCCATCGGCGGTAGCCTGCCCGAAGAGCGGCAGTCCCTCCGGACCGGACCATGACGGACGCCCAACGTTCCATGCCTGGCGGACCGATGGAGATACGCCACGGCCTGCTCTTCCGGAACACCGCCCTTAACGTCGTCGGGCTGGTCGTCCCCCTGCTCGCGGGCTTCGCCGCCATCCCCTTCGTCGTGCGCGCCCTCGGCACCCAACGCTTCGGCGTCCTGTCGCTCGTTTGGGTCGTCTTCGGCTACTTCGGCCTGTTCGACCTGGGGCTGGGGCGGACGACGACGAAATACGTCGCGGAGGCCCTGGGGAAGGGCGAGACGCGGGACATTCCCGGCTGCGTCTGGACAGCCATCCTCCTGCAGACCGGGATCGGCGCGGCCGGGGCCCTGCTCCTCGTCCTTCTGAGCCCGTTCGTCACCATGCATTTCCTGAAGATCCCCGGCGAGCTCGTCCCGGAGACGGTACGGACCCTGCGATTGGTCGGCTGGTCGCTGCCGGTCATGTTCGTCAGCTCCTCCTTCCGCGGCGTCCTCGAGGCCGCCCAGAGGTTCGACCTGGTCAATGCCGTCAAGGTCCCGGTTAATGTCCTGTTCTATGTCTTGCCGCTCGCCGGGACGGCCCTCGGCTACGGTCTGCCCGGCATCGTCGTCCTCCTCCTCGCTTCGCGCGTCGCCGGGCTCCTCGCCTGGGGCTGGCTGGGCCTTCGCGTCCTGCCCGTGCTGAGGACATCGCCCCGCCTCGAGCGGCGCCTCCTCAAGCCCCTCCTCACCTTCAGCGGCTGGCTGGCCCTGTCGAGCGTCCTCTACGCGCTGAGCTCGTCGGTCGACCGGCTGGTCATCGGGGCCGTACTGACGGTCGGTGCGGTGACGTTCTACAGCGCACCGTACGAGGCCATCAATCGCGTCGGCGTCGTTCCCGGGAGTCTGGCCATGGTCCTCTTCCCGGCCTTCAGCTCGCTCAACGGCGGCCGGCTCAGGGAGAGGGCCGAAGACCTCTTCGCCCGGTCG
>JBBISK010000047.1:0-259 GCA_037441295.1 Candidatus Aminicenantota bacterium
GGTGCTCAACGGCCCGCGAGGCCGTCCGTCTCATCGCCGGCCTCGTCGATGAATACGGCTTCCTGCCCTCGTGCGGCGGGTCAGAAGCCCTCTGCATCGCCGACCCGAAAGAGCTCTGGGAAATGGAGATCTGCGCCGTTGGCCCCGAGTGGACGCCGCGGAGCGGCAAGCCCGGCGCGATCTGGGTCGCGCGGCGCGTCCCGGACGACCACGTCGTTGTCATCGCCAACCCCTTCCGCATCCGCGAGAGCCTGAAAGA
>JBBISK010000047.1:269-12851 GCA_037441295.1 Candidatus Aminicenantota bacterium
CGACCTGAAGAACGCCGACACGATGGCTTCGCCAAACTACATGAAGGAGGCCGTCGACCGCGGCTGGTACGACCCGAAGGGCGGCCAGCCGTTCGTCTGGTCGGAGGCCTATTCGCCGGCCATCCGCGAGGGCAGCCTGAGCCGGATGTGGCTCATTTTCAGCACCATTGCGCCGGCGCTCAAGCCCTGGCCGCGCCGGGCGATGACCGAGGCGGCCGGGCCGGGGACGCTCTATGCCCAGGCCATCGAGGGCGACGCCTTCTACCCGTTCTCCGTGAAGCCGGAGAAAAAGCTCTCCGTGCGGGACGTCATCGCCTTCCAGCGCTCGACCTTCGAGAACACGATCTACGACATGACGCTCGACCCGGCCTGGACGGTTCCGGGCGGGGGAGGCAAGGCCGAGAAGAGCCCCATGGCCTCGCCCTATATCGGCGGCGAGCTGGAGCGCGTCCTCCGCATCCGGCACCACCGGACGATCGCGACCGAGGGCTACGGCATGGTCGCCCAGCTCCGCTCGTGGCTTCCGGACGCCGTCGGCGGCGTCTACTGGTTCTATGTCGATAACCCGTTCGTCAGCGCCTACGTCCCGGTCTACGCCGGCGTCACGGAAGTTTCGCCGCTCTACAAGACGTACGATTTCGCGGCCTTCAGCGAGGATTCGGCGCGCTGGGCGGTGGACTTCGTCGAGAAGCTGATGCTCCTGCGCTGGCAGTCGGCGGTCAAGGATGTGCGCGAGGCGCGCGACCCGCTCGAGAACGGCTTCTTCGCCGACCAGCCGGCCGTCGACGCCAAGGTCGGGGCGCTCCTGAAGGCGGGCGACGCGGCCGCCGTGGTCGAGGCGGCGAAATACCTCACGGACCTGACCGTTTCGCGCATGGAAAAGGTCGTCCGGATGTTCCGGGACCTCCGTAAGACGCTGCTCACTAAATACACGGGCGATATCGTCTGAGCGGATAGGTCTTTCCGCGCTCCCCGGCGGCCCGCCTTCTTACCGCGTTCTCGCCGATCTTCCGTCGGATCTTCGTCTTCCCGGCTCCTCTTGACACGGCGCTCCGCCGGGCCCAATATTATCCTTGAAGGGTATCGTCGGGGGATATCGGGGGGAGGCGCCGATGGCACGAGGAGGGGGTTTTTCGATGGGAGCACGCTTTTTCCCCAGGCCGATTCTATGCCTTGTCCTGTTCGCGTTCCTCCAGGTGAACTCAGGCGCATCGGCGGCGCCGGTCAGCGGTCTACCCTCCGTGGGGACAGCCCAAAAGGAGATCAAGCCGCCGCCGGACCTCAGGACACTCCTGGCCAGGGTTGCCGAATACTGCCAAAGACTCGAGGGCTCGGCGTTTGATTTCGTTTGCCGCGAGGAGATCGCCGAGACGATCAACCCCCGGCTCGATTTCCCCGAGCCACCCCCCACGGTCAGCTACTCGAGCTGGGTCGGTGGGGACGTCCTTGTCGTCAACAGGATCGTCCGGGACATCAAGAACAGCTACCTTTATGACTACCAGTGCGTCCGCGCCGATCGCTCCATCCGCGAGGTGCGGACTCTGCTCAGGGAGAACGGAAAGGAGAAGAACGAGGGAAGCGCCGTGCTCAAGACAGCGGTCGTCGTCTTCGGTACGACCCTCATGGCTCCGGTCGGCCTTTTCGGCGCGCGCTTCCAACCCGACTACGATTTTGCGGTCGTCGGCCAGGATAAGATCGGCAGGACCAAGGTCCTCGTCGTCGACGCTCACCCGAAGCCCGGCGCGCCCGAGAGCCGGAACCTCTACGGCAAAGCCTGGATCGACCCGGCCACTGCCGATATCCTTAGGATCGAGTGGAGCGAAAGCCGGGTCGGGCATTTCGGTATCTTCGAAGAACGAGGCGAACGTTACAACCGCACGCCGCGCCTGACCATCCGCTCCGAGTTCAGCGCCGAGAAGAACGGCATCCGCTTCCCGAGCCGGCTCTTCGTCGAGGAGGCTTATCTCAACACGGCGGGGCGGGCCGTGGTGAGGTCGAAGACGGACGTCAAATATACGGCCTTCAAGTTCTTCAAGGTCGAGGTCGAGGTCCGATACTGAAACGGAGCCGGTACCGCTCCGCGGCCCATCGTTTATTCGCCAGCCTGCTCTCCCTCCTTCCTGTCCGCCTGAGGCTTCCCAGGTGGCTGGGGAGGGGCGGGCTTCCTCCATCGGATGACCGTCGTGCCGGCGATCTTGTCATGCATCGTCAGGCCTTCGCGGTCCCAGAGGACTTGGAGGAATCCGATGGAAGCGGCGAGCGCGGAGGCCGCATACCCGTGCGTTCGCTCGAAGGCCTGGTACCAACCGAGATGCGGCCGGCCATCTAGGGAGATCACCTTGAGCCCGAACAGCCGCTTTGCCAGAGTCCGGCCGCCGAAGCGGAAGAACAGGATGAAATAGAGGTAGCCGCAAACGAATTCATAGATGACGGACAGGTCTTCCCCGCCGATGATGTAGACCTTATCTGGGCCGCCCGCGAATTCGTCCATGATCCGGGGATACTTATTCTCCAACTCGCCCAGGCTCATTTCGCCGGCCTTGATGAACTCGTCCTCGGTCAGCGCGGACCGGAGCTTTTGCAGATAAGCTTTCTTGAACTCCGTATCCGACGTTTCGGAATTTCCTATGGTTATGCCGGTGTTTGTGCCCCGCGTGATGATCCTGACGGAGGCCCCCTCGCGCAGGGCCCGCGCGAACCTTGAGAATTCCCCCGTCCGGCCGTTCAAGCGGGCAGTCGCCTCATTTCCGGAGAAAAAGACGAAAAGGGCGAGGACCGTCAGGATGAGGGTATCGACGGCGAAGGCGAAGAACCGGCGGAAGAAGCCGGCTTGCTGCGGGTGGGCCCGGCGTTTCATCGGGGAGGATTATAGCACAGGAGGCGCGGGTCAGCGGACGGCGCGGCGCTTCCAGGCGACGACGAGCGAAACGAACCTGTCGTAGCTCTTGGCCCCCTCCGCGATCCCCTGCGACTTGAGATAGCGCTCGTAGACGGCTTCGGCCGCGGCCCGCACGGGGCCCCGGTAGCGGTCCCAGTTCTCGAGGGCGGCCCGGAGGTCGGCCCGGACCCCTTCCGGAAGCCGGGCGGCGAGCTTCCCGGCGTCTTCGGCCGAAGCACGGGCTAAGGCCGGAAAAACGTACTCCCAATAGGCGAGGAGGCCCGAGTAGCGGATGACGGCGTCAGCCGAGGATTCGCAGGCGAGATAGCCGAGGAAATTGGCCGCGCCCTCGTCGGTGATGCCATAGGCGTGGGTCATTTCATGGGCGGTCACGAAGGGCCTCTCCGCCGCCGTCAGGTTGCTGGCAGTATAGCCCTCGCCGCCATAGGGGAAATAGAACCCGGAGGAAGACAGGCGCATCAGCAGGCCGCCCGGCCAGAGGGGTCTGATGCGGGGACGGCCCGGCGCGGGGAAGCCGGCATCCTCCAGCACTTTCGCCAGGGGACTCCGGACCTCGGCTTCGAGGCCGCGGGGCAGGAAGCCGTCGGCGAGCGCGGCTTTCGCCGCCCCGGCGACTGAGGCCCTTGTCTCCGCGAGCGACCGCGCCGTCCCGTCGGCCTCGGCCCTGAGCGCAACGACGTCGACGGGCACGGCTTCGAGCCGCAGTTGTCTTTCGACTCCGACCCGGTTGTAATTGAACCCCCAGAGAATATAGAAAAGGAAGACGAGCGCCCCGGCCCAGCTCGCGACGGCGAGCGACGCCTTCCCGATCTTCGTTGTGACGGATGGCGTCTTCGCCGAGACATAGATGTCGCTTCGGTATTCCTCGGGGGTGAGCTGGCTGGGGCGGCGCCATTCGGGCGAGAGGCCTCTCGCCCGCTTCGACGGGATGAGGAGCCAGACACCCCGGAGGAGGACCGCGGCCAGGAGGAGGTAAAGGAGCGGGATGGGCGAGCGGCCCAATGTGAAGTCCCAGAGCCAGCGCAGCCCGACGAAGACGCCTCGTGAATAGACGTTCTCGACCAGCGTCGAGTCCTTTCCGAGGCCCAGGCGAAGAGCGTAGGCGCCCCCGCCCAGGAGGACCCATGTCCAGCGGCGCCCTGCCGTGCCGCGCTTCATGCCCCTTATCTTAGCGGATTTCGGGGCCCGTGGATATGCGGGAGCCGCGGCGAGGGCCTTTGATGAATCGGGGATCGCCGGCCGATCCGTCTTCGCGAGGCCCGGCAGGAGCGTGGCGGTCCCCGCCTTCGTGGCCTAGACGTCAGGCTTGTCCCTTAGGATCGCGCGCAGGTTCCTCCGGAAGATCGGGCTCGGCCCCCCCTCGCTGACCGTGATGTCCGAGAGCCCGAGGCTCCGGACTTTGTCGGCGAGCTCCGGCGCCGGAGGGCCGCCGCCGCTCTCTCCCAAAATGTAAGCGGTCTCATCGCTCGAGAATACTCCGGGCAGCTTTTCAAAGCGGAGCCGGCCTCGATTCGCGGGACAGCCCTCCTGGCAGGCGAGGCAGCCGATGAGCGTCCGCGTCCGGAGCCGCGCGAACTCCTGCGGCAGCTCCCCCTCGCTCTCCGTGAACCCGGTCAGGCACCGCTCGCCGTGATAGAGGAACCTGTCTGCGGCGATGGCCCCGGCCGGGCAGGCCCGCCGGCAGGCCAGGCACGACCGGCATTCGTCGAGGACGAGCGGCCCGTCCTCCGGAAGCGGGCCGCAGCCGGGAAGGGCGAGCTCCGTGGCGAAGCCGGCCAGCTGGACGGCCGACCCAAAACCGTCGACATACGTGATGTTGTTCTTCCCGTACCGGGCGAACCCGGCCAGGCCAGCGATCGTCTTAAGCGGGGTGCTGATCCGGCGCAGCTTGAGCCGGTCTTCGGTAAAGACGGTGAGGTCCGCCAAGACCTCGTCGAAGAGAGCGTTGTAACGGAGATAGGTCGGCGGCAGGACGAGTTCCCGCCGGGCGTTTCCGTCGTCGAACGCCACGATGTGCGCCGGCCTGGGGACGGCCACGAGAATGAAAGTCCGCGTCTCGGCCTTGGCCAGGATGGCCGGATCGGCCGACCAGGACAGGAACTGGCCGAAGAATCCCGCCTCGAGTTCGCCATCTTCCCTCAAACGGGCGATCCGTTCGAAGGCTTTTTGGACGACTTGGCCCCCGTACCAGGCGATCCGATAGCCTCTTTTCCCGGCCCATTCGCTGAGTATCGGTCCCATGCTCGAGTCCATCTCCGGTCTCCTTGCCTGTAACTATCATATGATATAATGATAATTACGCTTGTAATCTAAGTCAATCGGGTGTAATTGTCAAGTGGAAATTGGGAGGTTACGTGGCCGACGCTCCCTGGCTCGAGCTCCTCAACAGCGATTGGCACGATTACCGGGGGAGCGGCCTGCGCCGGGACCTCATCGACGACCCCGCCTGGCTCGGCCGCTTTCTCGAGCCGTGGAAGCCTTCTCTCAGCGGCTCGCGGCCGGAGGACGTCCGATCCGGGCTCAAGAGTCTGCGGCGGACGATCCGCGCCGTCGTCGACCGCCTGGCCGCCCGGAGAATCGTCCCGCCCCATCTGTGGTCCCAGCTGAACGCCGTCCTGGCCGGCTCGCCGTTCGTCCGGCGCGTGGAGAAGTCCGGAGGCGGCTACGCCTTTCCCCTCATCCCGCGCACGCCCGGGCTCGGGGCCGTGCTTGGCGAGATCGCCTCCGGCTTCGGCGAGACGCTGGCCTGCGGCGAGCCGTCGCGGATCAAGGTCTGCCGGAACCGCGACTGCCTCTGGGTCTTCTACGACCGCAGCAAGAACCGTTCGCGCCGCTGGTGCGAGGGGAACACGGGCTGCGGCAACCTCATGAAGGTCCGCCGCTTCCGGGCCAGGCACCGGCACCGGACGGCCGACGGGGCGAAAAGGGGATGAGCATGCCCAGGAAACCTGAACCTACGGACGCGGCCGCCGGGCGCACGGCGAACTGCCTCCGGAAGCTCGAGCGCATGCGAAAGACCCTCCGCCACGAGGAGGCCGACCGCGTCCCGGTCGCGGATTTCTTCTGGGGGAGCTTCGTCGAGCGCTGGCGCCGCGAGCTCGGCCTGCCCGGGGACGCCGACCCGCTCCGCTACTACGACCTGGATTGGACGGTCGTGACGCCGAACATGGACCCCTGGGTCCGGCCCTTCGAGGTCCTCAACGAGACCCACGAAGAGGTCGTCGTCCGGACCGGTTTCGGCACGGTCATGCACAAGCATTTTGCGTACCCCATGGCCGAGATGCGAGACTGGGAGACGGACACCTTCGCAAAGCTCGAACGCGCCGAGTTCGACGACCCGCGCGACCGCCGCCGCTTCTTCTCGGCCGGCGACAACCACCTCGCCGGCGTCGGGGACGGCTTCCAGCGCGGCACGCCCGCCTGGCTGGAGACCGTGAACGGGCTGCGTCCGGACTTCCCGGTCTACGGCGGCGTCATCGAGCCGAACGAGTGCCTGACGCGCCTCGTCGGCCAGGAGAACGCCATGCTCTGGATGGGGGAGGAGCCGGAGCGGATGGGCGCGGTCATCGACCGCATCGGAGCCTTTTATCTCGAAGTCGCCAAGGCCGAGATCGAGGCGGCGGCCGGCCGGCTCGACGGGCTCGTCGTCTGGGGCGACGTAGCCTACAAGAGGGGGACGTTCATGTCGCCCCGCTACTGGCGCCGGTACTTCGGGCCTTGGCTCAAGCGGATGATCGAGCTCGCCCACGCCCACGGCCTGCCCGTCATCTACCACAGCTGCGGCAACGTCCGGGCCCTCTTCCCCGACTTCGTCGAGATGGGCCTCGACGCCGCGAACCCCCTCGAGGTCAAGGCCGGCCTGGACGCCGTCGAGCTGCGCCGCGAGTTCGGCCACCGCATCGCCCTCTGCGGCAACAGCGACGTCCGGGTCTGGGAGGGCGGCGACCCCGAGGCCGTCCGCCGCGAGGTCCTGCGCAAGCTCAACGCGGGGAAGGGCGGCGGCTACATCTTCCAGTCCGACCACTCGGTGACGAGCGCCGTGCCGGGCCCCGTCTACGACGGCATCGTCCGGCTCGTCCGCGAGTTCGGGACCTATCCGCTGGCGCTCGGCGAGTTCGACGAACCGGTCGACGGGCCGGCCGGCGGGAGGTGAGTTGTTTTACGGATGACGATCCCGCCGCCGCCCCGGTTTGAAAGGAGGCCTCTCTTGAAGGGCCGAACGAAAAAATCTACATGCACGCTTGCTTTTCTAGCCATGAGTGCGCTCTCTCTCTTCGGCGCCCGCCAGGCTGCCACCCCAGCGTCGGCAGGCCCCGCCGTCGACCGCTACGACGTCGTCTGGGACTCGCCGAGCGCCGACCATCACGGCTCGATGCCGCTCGGGAACGGCGACATCGCTCTCAACGCCTGGATGACCGAGGCCGGGGACCTCCATTTCTACATCGGCAAGACCGACGCCTGGGACGACAACGGCCGGCTGGTCAAGGTCGGCAAGGTTCGCCTCCATTTCGAGCCGAACCCGGTCGCGCCCGGCCTGACTTTCCGCCAGACGCTCCGGCTGAGCCAGGGCGCCGTCGAGATCCATGTCGGGAAGCCCGAATCTCCCGAGGAGTTCTTCGTCCGCCTCTGGGTGGACGCGAACGAGCCGGTCATCCACGTCACGATCGGGAGCGCCGCGCCCCGCGAAGTCACCGCCTTCGTCGAGCTCTGGCGGACCGAGCGGCGCGAGACGACGGAGATGCAGGTCAGCGACATTTATATGAACCGGAAGCGCGCCGACGGGAGTCAGGAGCCCCTCCTCGTCGAGCCGGACACCCTGCTCACCGGCCAGAGCGGCCGCGTCGGCTGGCTCCACCACAACGTCAAGTCGGTCGGCCCGGCGCTCATGGCCGAGCTCCAGGGCCTGACGGGCTTCAGCCGGCCCGACCCGCTCCTCGGCCGGACGTTCGGCGCCGTCGTCACCTCTCCCGGGGCGATGCGCCTGGACGACGCCCGGCTGCGGGCGCCGCTCCGGCATTCGCACCAGTTCGACATCTACGTCCTGACCCGGCACCCCTCGACGCCCACCGCGTGGCTGGCGGACATGGACGGCCTCATCCGGCGCGTCGAGTCCGAGGACCCCGCGGCGCGCAACGAGGCGCACCGGCGCTGGTGGCGGGAGTTCTGGGACCGGAGCTGGATCCGGGCCTCCACGCGCGCCGCGGCCGGAACCCCGGACGCGGACGACGCCTTTTACGTCAGCCGGATGTACCACCTCCAGCGCTTCGTCACCGCCTGCGCCGGCCGGGGGGGGTATCCCATCAAGTTCAACGGCTCGCTCTTCACCGTGCCGCCCGGCCCGACCGGGCAGGATCCGGACTTCCGCCGCTGGGGCCCCGGCTACTGGTGGCAGAACACGAGGCTGCCCTACATCAGCCTCGCGACCTCAGGCGACTTCGACCTCATGCGCCCGCTCTTCCGCATGTACGGCGACGAGCTTTTGCCGCTCGCCAAGTACCGGACGCGGCTCTACCTCGGCCACGGCGGGGCGTACTATCCGGAGTGCATCTACTTCTGGGGCGACGTCTTCAGCGAGACCTATGGCTGGACGCCCTTCGAGAAGCGCACCGACAAGCTCCAGGAGAGCCGCTGGCACAAATGGGAGTGGGTCGGCGGGCTCGAGCTCTGCGGGCTGATGCTCGACGATTACGACCACGCCCTCGACCGGGAATTCCTCTTCCGCACGGCCCTGCCGTTCACGCACGAGATCCTGACCTTCTTCGACGAGCATTACCCCGTCGACGCGGCCGGGAAGCTCGTCATGCACCCGTCCCAGGCCCTCGAGACCTGGTGGGATTGCACCGACCCCATGCCCGAGGTCGCCGGCGTGACCGCCGTCGCCGAGCGGCTCCTGGCCCTGCCGGCCGGCCTCGCGAGCGACGCCGACCTCGCCCTCTGCCGCCGGCTCCTCGGGAAGCTCCCCCCCATCCCGACCCGCGACATCGACGGCAAGAAGGCCCTGGCCCCGGCCGCGAGCTTCGCCCAAAAGAGCAATGTCGAGAACCCGGAGCTCTACGCCGTCTTCCCCTTCCGGCTCTTCGCTTTCGACCGGCCTAACGCCGAGTGGGCCGTCGAGGCCCTCCGGGCCCGGCTCGACCGCGGCCACTTCGGCTGGCGCCAGGACGACATCTTCATGGCCTATCTCGGCCTGACGGAAGAGGCCCGGGAATACGTCGTTGGGCGGGCCCGGAGCCATGACCCCGGCGAGCGTTTCCCGGCCTTCTTCGGCCCGAACTACGATTGGACCCCCGACCAGGACCACGGAGGGGTGCTGATGAAGGCCTTCCAGGCCATGGCCCTCCAGACGGACGGCCGCCGCATCTTCCTCCTCCCGGCCTGGCCCATGGATTGGGACGTGGAGTTCCGGCTCCACGCCCCCGGACGCACGGTCGTCGAAGGGGTCTGGCGCGGCGGGAGATTCGAGTCCCTGCGGGTGACGCCGGAGTCCCGGCGCGCCGACGTCACCGTCGTCAACGCCAAGTGAAAGGAGCCCGGAGATGAAGCGCTACGCGAGCGTCCTCGGCCTGCGGGCCGAGAAGGTCGAGGAGTACAAGAAGCTCCACCAGGCTGTCTGGCCGGAGGTGCTGAAGACGATCGGGAAGTCCCACATCCGCAACTACTCGATCTACCTGCGGCGGCTCGACGACGGCCGGCATTACCTCTTCGCCTACTTCGAGTACCACGGCAAGGACTACGCCGCCGACATGGCCAGGATGGCCGCCGACCCGGCCACCCAACGCTGGTGGGCCGTTTGCAAGCCCCTCCAACAGCCGCTCCAGGGCCTCGGCCCGGAGGACTGGTGGGCCGCCATGGACGAGGTCTTCCACACCGATTGAGGGCCGCTTTTCCCCCGGTTGACAGCCCCACGGGCCCAGGGTAAAATACCCTGCCTTAGGGTCACGACAGGCAGCGGCAAGACGGTTACCCTGTCTTTGAGGGGACATTTCCCATTCGGACGACGGGGAGAACGGTGTGCCGCAGCCGCCCGATGCCTGAGAGTGGCGACCGAGGAGTGAAACTATGGACGCAGAGGAACGACCGACCGGCCCCGACCTCTCGGGGCTCCGGATCGACGATCGCGCGAGGAACGGCCGCGGTGCCAGCCGACGTTCACGGACGGCTCTGGTCGCGGCGCTCGGCCTCGTCGCCGTGGTCGTGGTGGTCCTCGCCCTCCGCGGCCGGACGACCGTCGTCGAGACCGCCGCGGCCAAGCCCGCCGGCGAGGCCGGCCGGACGACCCTCCTCAACGCCAGCGGCTACGTCACGCCGCGGCGGCGGGCCACGGTCGCGGCCAAGATCACGGCCCGCGTCCTCGACGTCCTCGTCGACGAGGGGATGGAGGTCGCCGAGGGCCAGGTCCTGGCCCGTCTCGACGCCTCGGACGCGGAGCGGCGCCTCCGGGCCGCGGAGACGGCCCGCGACGCGACGGCGGCCCTGATCGCCAACTTCGAGGTCAACCTGGCCAAGGCCGAGCGCGAGCTGAGGCGCCAGCAGGTGCTCGAGAAGTCGGGTTTCGCCGCCGTCCAGGACCGCGAGAGCGCCCAGACGGCCTTTGACAGCCTCGAGGCCCAGATCGCCGCCGGCCGCGAGCAGGTCAAGGCCGCGGACGCCGAGATCGGCGTCGCCCGCCAGGACGTCGAGAACTGCACCGTCCGGGCCCCCTTCGCCGGCGTCGTCGTCTCCAAGGACGCCCAGGTCGGGGAGATGGTCTCGCCGATCTCGGCCGGCGGCGGCTTCACCCGCACCGGCATCGCCACCATCGTCGATATGGCCTCGCTCGAGATCGAGGTCGACGTCAACGAATCCTACATCGCCCGGGTCAGGCCGGGGCAGAGGGTCGACGCCGTGCTCGACGCCTATCCGGACTGGCGCATCCCCTCCAAGGTCCGGACGGTCATCCCGACGGCCGACCGGCAGAAGGCCACGGTCAAGGTCCGCATCTCCTTCGACAAGCTCGAGCCGCGGATCCTGCCGGACATGGGCGTCAAGGTCGCCTTCCTCGCCGACGAGACGGTCGGCGGGGCCCAGGCCGCGGTGCCGCGGGCCCTCGTCCCGCAGGCCGCCGTCCGCGACGACGGAGGGGTGAAGGTCGTCTTCGTCGTCCGCGCCGGCCGGCTCGAGCGCCGGGCGGTGACAGTGGGCGAGGGCCGCGGCGGCGACATCGAGATCATGGCCGGGGTCGCTCCCGGCGACGCCGTCGTCGTCCAGGGGCCGGAGGGCCTCCGCGACGGCCAGCGCGTCAAGGTCAAATAGAACAAGGACGGAACACATGGTCAGGATCGACGGAAAAGGGAACGGCGCGAGCCTCATCCGGGCGCGCAACCTGGGCAAGACCTACCACCGGGGGAGCGAGGAGCTCCATGTCCTCCAGGGCTTGAACCTGGACATCGACCCGGGAGACTTCGTGGCCTTCATGGGTCCCTCCGGCTCGGGCAAGACGACCCTCCTCAACCTCCTCGGCGGGCTCGACTTGCCGAGCGCGGGCAGCATCGCCGTGTCGGACGAGGAGATCACCTCGCTTTCCGCCCACCTCCTCACGGAGTGGCGGGCGCGGCACGTCGGCTTCGTCTTCCAGATGTACAACCTCATCCCCGTGCTGACGGCCTTCCAGAACGTCGAGCTGCCGTTGCTGCTGACGAAGCTCTCGAAGGCCGGACGCCGCAAGCACGTCGACACGGCCCTGGCCCTCGTCGGCCTGACCGGGCGGGCCGACCACTTCCCACGCCAGCTCTCGGGCGGCGAGGAGCAGCGCGTGGCCATCGCCCGGGCCGTCGTCACCGACCCGACCTTCCTTCTCTGCGACGAGCCCACGGGCGACCTCGACCGGAAGAACGCCGACGAGATCATGGACCTCATCGACCGCCTCGTCCACGAGCACGGCAAGACCGTCCTCATGGTCACCCACGACCCGCGGGCGGCCGAGCGGGCCCACGCCGTCCTCCACCTGGACAAGGGCACGCTCGTCGAAGGCGCCGGGAAGAAGGCATGAAGTATCTGGCCCTCGTCCTCGCCAACCTCAAGCGGAAAAAGGTCCGCACCCTGTTGACCATCGGTTCGTTCGCCGCGGCCCTTTTCCTCTTCGGTCTGCTCATCGCCGTCCGCGGCGCGTTCAACCAGGGCGTCCAGGTCGCCGGCGCGGACAGGCTCATCGTCATCAACCGCGTCTCGCTCATCCAGCCCCTGCCCATCTCCTATCGCGAGCGGATCCAGCGGGTCCCGGGAGTGAAGGCCGTGACCTTCGCCACCTGGTTCGGCGGCGTCTACCAGGACGAAAGGAACTTCTTCCCTCAGATCGTCATCGAGACCTCGACCTGGCGGGAGATGTACCCCGAGTTCCTCATCTCCGACGCGGAGTGGGCCGAGTTCTTGAAGGACCGCCAGGGCTGTCTGGCTGGCGAGACCACGGCCAAGCGCTTCGGCTGGAAGGTCGGCGACCGCATCCCGATCAAGGGCACCTACATCCAGGGCGTCTGGCAATTCAACCTGCGCGGCATTTACAAGGGCTCGCGCCCGGACGACGACACGACCCAGTTCTGGCTCCGCCGCGATTACTTCGAGGAGACGGCGCCCGCCTACTGGAAGGGCATCGTCGGCTGGTACATCGTCAGGGTCGCGAACCCCGACGCCGTGACGCGCGTCATCGC
>JBBISK010000048.1:0-6617 GCA_037441295.1 Candidatus Aminicenantota bacterium
GGGGCCTCACAAGCCACATCAATTCTAAGGAGAACAGATCATGAAGGCGCGAGTGGCGATCGTCCTGACCGGATTGGCCCTGATGAATCTCCAGGCGATCGGCGCCGTTCAGGTCGTCGCATCGACGACGGACATCAAGTCGATCGCCGAGGCCATCGGCGGCCAGCGGGTCAGCGTGAGATCCATCACGACGGGTCAGGACAACCCCCATTTCGTTGAAGCCCTGCCGAGCTATATGATCATGGTCTCGAAGGCCGCCCTTTATCTCAAGATCGGGCTGGGGCTCGACTTTTGGGCGAACCCGATCATCGACGGCTCCCGCAACGGCCGTCTCGTCGTCGCGGATTGCTCGGATGGCGTCGAGGTCCTGGAGAAGCCTTCGGGAAAGGTCGACGCGTCGATGGGCGACGTCCATCCCCAGGGCAATCCCCACTACTGGCTGGACCCGAGGAACGGCCTGATCATGGCCCGGAATATCGAAAGGGCGCTGGCCCTGGTCGACCCCGGCAACGCCGATTTCTATGCTGCGAACCTCGAGAAGTTCGAAGCCGAGCTCCGGGCCAAGATCGAGGGCTGGCAAAAAGCGGGGGAGTCCCTCAAGGGGTTGGAGATCATCACTTATCACAATTCCTGGCCCTATCTGTGCGCGTTCCTCGGCGTCAGGGTGGCCGGTTTCGTCGAGCCCAAGCCGGGCATCGAACCGACGGCGACGCACATCGCGGAGCTGATCGACCTCATGAAATCCCGCGGCATCCGGGTCATCGGCAAGGAACCGTATTTTTCTTATAACGCGCCGAAGACGATCGCGTCGGCCACGGGGGCCCGGATCATCGACCTTCCTCCCTCGGTCGGCGGCGCGGCGGGGGCGGACACCTATTTTTCGCTCTTTGATATCCTCCTCGCCCGCCTGTCCTCGGGACGGGGGAGCGCGCCGTGATCCACCTCTTCTCGTATCCGTTCGTCCAGACCGCTCTCCTGGCGGCCCTGGTGCTCGCCGGGATCCATTCCTACCTCGGTTTCCATGTCGTCAGCCGGGGCGTCATTTTCGTGGATATCTCCATGGCCCAAGCCGCGGCCTTCGGCTCGGTTCTGGCGCTGACCTTGGGATGGGGCCAGCACTCTTGGCCAACGTATTTCATGAGCCTGTTCTTCACCCTGACCGCGGCGGCCCTGATCTCTGTCTCGCGGACCCGTGAGGATCATATCCCCCAAGAGGCCTTTATCGGCATCATCTACGCGGGATTCGCGACCATGGCCATGCTGCTTCTGGCCAGGCATGCCGGCGGGTCGGAGGAGCTCGAGGAGGTCCTGGCCGGGTCGCTCCTGACGATCCAGAAGCACGATTTGATTTCCATGGCCCTCCTCTACGCCGGGGTGGGCGTTGTTCATTGGTTCTTGAGAGCCCGCTTCTTCGGCATCTCCCAGGACCGGGCGGGCGCGGTCAGCGCCGGCTGGAAGGTCGGCTGGTGGGATTTCCTGTTCTACGCGCTGTTCGGCATCGTCGTGACTTCATCGGTCCACGTGGCGGGGGTCATGCTCGTTTTCGCCTTCTTGGTCGTCCCCCCGGTCATCGCGCTCCTCTTCACCCGGAAACAGGGGCTGAGGCTGGCGCTGGGCTGGACGGTGGCCTTCGCCGGGAGCGTCATCGGGATTGCCGCCTCGATCGGCATGAACCTGCCGGCCGGGCCGTCGGTCATCGCGTCGTTGATCTTGCTGCTCCTCGTGGCCTTGGCGGTCAGGCGGCTAAAGAGCTCCCCTGCGGTATCGCGGAGAGAGAGCGATTGATGTCGGTCCCGGACCGGGGCCAAGGAGAACGGGCATGTTGAAGCGCATTGTGATCGGGCTGCTGGCCTTGGCGATCGCGGGCTTTTGTGTCGTCTATCTGGTCCGCCATGGGTTTTTCTCGGCCGTCAAGAAGCGGGAAGAGGCGGTCCCGAGAACCATGACGCAGGTCATCTCAACCGACCTCGTGCGGAAGAACGCCGCCAATGATTCCTGGGACCGCGAGCTCTGCCAGGGACAGCCCGCGCGGCAGACGCCCGTCCTGACCATGGAGCTCGAGAAGGTCTGGCTGACGGACCGGCCCATCCTGTTCGTCGGGAAGATCGCGGACGTCCGGTTGGAGGGCGGCGATGACCGGCTCATCGTTGACCGGGACATGTTCTGGGCCGCGATGCTCTCGCGGCCTCTCCTGACGACGGGCCTGCGGATCTCGGTCGTCTGCCCGAAGGCCGTCATGGACGCCTTCGTCGCGGCTAACCCCGATTACCTCGACCCGGGCAACGGCATCGCCATCGTGGCCAAGATCGAATCGGTCGACAGTGGGCCGACGACCGGGGGCGCGGAGAGCGGCCCCGCGGCCGCGAAGATCGGCCACGGCAAGGTCGTCGACCTCCTCTGCCTAAAGAAACGCTGACCCGGTCCCGAACTACTTCCGCGTCGCCCGGTCGATGAAGGCGGCGACATTGTCGTGGAGTTTCACCCGGCTTTCGTCGTGCAGGTACATCATGTGCCCGGCGGCGTAATAATCGAGCTTGATGTTGGCCTGGAGCTCCGCGGGCAGGCCGAGATGGCCCATGGTGAACTCGGTCGCATAGAACGGCGTCGCCATGTCGTAATACCCGTTCTCCACCTGGACGAGGAGCCGCGGGTTAGTGATCATCGCCTGGGCGAGGTCGGACTCGACGTTGGGCGCCCCGGGAAAGAAACCGCCGCTCGTCGTGGCGGGCGCGCCGGGAAGGCCGGCGGTCACGGGCTGGCGCCGCCAATTCCACTCCCGGGAGCCGACGCTCCAGGTGTTATAGACCTTATCCTGTCCGAAGCGCAGCTCCTGGTGATTGTAGTTGTTGATCATGGCCGTGCAGGCGCCGCCCACGGCCGGGCCCTCCGGGTCGCCCTGGGCGTTCTCGGCCAAGAGGTCGCGGGTGAAGCCGGTGAAGCGGGCGTCGATACGGCCCGTCGTCAGCCCGCGGCCGCGCTCGAGCTCGACGTTGAACTGGGCCAGGGTCACACGGAGGTTGGCCTTGAGCCAGTAATCCGCGCTGAGGCCCGTGTATTCGGAGAGCTTGGCGGCTACGATCTGCTTGTCCGCCGCCAGGAGCTCGGCGCCCTTGAACAGGGCCCGGGCATAATCTCCCTGGGCGTAGCGGCGCACCTCGGCCAGGAAGGGCTCGAGCTCCGCGGACCGGTTCTTGAGCGCTTTGTGATACCAGGCCACCGCGGCGTAGCTCGGGAGGTAGAAGATGTAGGGCCGGTCGTCCCCCGTGCCGAAGGTGATCGTCACCATGTCGAGCACGGTCGAGACGAGGACGATGCCGTTGAGATGGATCCCGTCGCGGGACTGGAGGGCGTTGGCCAGGGCGGCCGAGCGGAACGTGCCGTAGCTCTCCCCGACGAGGAGCTTGGGCGAGTTCTAGCGGTTGTTCCGGCTGAGGTAGGTGCGGATGAACTGGGCAAAGGCCTGGACGTCCTCGTCAATGCCGTAGAAATCCTTGTTCTGGGCCTTGCCCGCGGCGTGGCTGTAGCCCGTGCCCATGGCGTCGATGAAGACCATGTCCGTCTTGTCGATCAGGCTCTCGGTGTTGTCCGCCAGGGCGTAGGGCGCGGGCGGAGTGAAAGCGCCGTCCGCGGTGACCACCCGGCGCGGGCCGAAGGCGCCCATGTGCAACCACATCGAGGCCGAGCCCGGGCCGCCGTTATAGAAGAAGGCGACGGGCCGCGCGGCCAGGTCCTTGACGTCGCTGCGCGTGTAGGCCACGGCGTACATCAGGCCGGTCGGCTCGCCCTTGTCGTCGCGGAGGAGTATTGTCCCGGCCGCGGCCCGGTAGGGGATGACCTGGTCCTTGATGCGGATGACGTGCTCGGTGACGGACGATTCCTCCCGGACGAGGGACGGGTCGGCCGCCGGAGAGGGTTTCGCCTCCTGCGGCCTTGGCGCCGGCGGGGCCTCCTGGGCCAGGATGGCGGCCGCCAGCCCGAACGCGAAAAGGACGGGGACGATGACAGCGTGAAAACGCTTGCTCTTTCTCATTCGCTCGCTCCTTCGTCGACCTCTTCAGTCGCGATGTGGTCTCCGCTCCTGAGGTGTCTGGATGATTCTGTTCGAGACGGAGGCAAAAGGGAAGTGCCCCCGCCCGCCAGTCGTTTGCCGAGAGCTCTGGGGATTGATTCGCCGCTTGGAACGTGGTTTCCTATGTTCCTGAAGGGAGACCGCCATGGCCGAACAGCGCATCATCCTGGATCACTCTTCCGTCCTGGACGTCGTCGCCGGAAAGCTCCTGCCCGACCGCCGCGTGGTCATCCGGGGCGGGACGATCGAGAGGATCGAGCCGTGGCGCCCGCAAGGCGTGTCCGAGGAGGGAACCACCGTCATCGACGTCAAGGGCCGGACCGTCATGCCAGGCCTGTGTGACGCCCACGTCCACGTCACGGCCTGGACGGCCGACCTCCAGGAGCTGGCGCGCGTTTCGCCATTCTACTCGGCGGTCCGGGCCGCTGCTGTCCTGAACGACATGCTCATGCGGGGATTCACCACGGTCCGCGACGCGGGCGGGGCGGACTTTGGGCTGGCCCAGGCCGTCAAGGAGGGCCGGGTCGTCGGGCCGCGAATCCTGTTCTGCGGCCGCGGGCTGTCCCAGACCGGCGGCCATGGCGATACCCGCAGTCGCGGCGAGGAGGTCATTCAGGGGGTCGGCTCGGCGGCCATCCTCTGCCAGGTCTGCGACGGGGTCGATGCCGTCCGCGGCGCCTGCCGGAACGAGATCCGCAAGGGGGCGAGCCATCTCAAGCTCATGCTCTCGGGCGGGGTCGTCTCGCCCACCGACCGGCTCACCAACACCCAATTCTCGGAAGAAGAGATCTGTGCCGCGGTCGAAGAGGCAGACATGGCCGGCCTGTATTGCATGGCTCACACCTACACCGCCCAGGCCGTGAACCGGGCCATCCTCTGCGGGGTCCACTCCCTCGAACACTGCAACCTCATCGACGAGTCGAGCGTCGAGCTCTTCATCAAGCACGGGGCCTGGATGGTGCCCACTCTGGCCACCTATGACGTCCTCGGCAGCGAGGGCGGATACCCCGAGGATGTCTTGGCCAAGCTCGCCCAGGTCAAGGACCACGGGCTCCACGCCCTGGAGATCGCCGCCAAAGGCGGGGTGAAGCTCGCCTACGGGACCGACCTTCTCGGGCCGATGCACAAGCACCAGCTGCGGGAATTCGCCCTCCGGTCGGCCGTCCAGCCGGCGGTCGAGGTCGTCCGAGCGGCCACGTGCTACGCCGCAGACCTCTTTCGCGAGACCGGCCGGACGGGGGTCGTCGCCGAGGGAGCGCGAGCGGACCTCCTCGTCGTGGACGGCGACCCGCTCAAGGACCTGGCCTGCCTCCAGGACCCCGAACATCGCCTCCTGGCCATCATCAAGGACGGCGTTATTCATAAGAACCGGGTCTGAGCCGTCCCCTTCTATTCAAGTCAAGACCGAGCAAAAAGGGGAAGGTTGCTCGAGCTCGGTTAAAATGGGGCATAATGCCCCAACAAAATGCGGAATAATGCCACTTTTTCCTTGACAAGCCGTTACTCCGGCGCATAGCATGAATGTGATCATGGATTCCAAGGGGAGGGGTGTGATTCTCCCGGGCCAGCTTGTTTTCTCCAGGGCCTGAGGCCTCGCGACGACGCGAAGGGGGACCGCTTTTCCTCCCCACGGACGTCTGGTGGGGAACGGGCCGGGTCCCATGAAAGGAGGGTCCGTGGAGATCAAGAGAAAGGTCACTTACGAGGAGAGTCTGGACCCCGGATTCCTGGAAGACATCAAGCGCGCCTCCGGGTGCGAGGAGATCGACGGCTGCATCCAATGCGGAACCTGCAGCAGCTCGTGCCCCATGTCCGTCTACATGGACCTCCCGCCCCGCAAGGTCATTTCGCTCGTCAAGAACGGCTTCAAGGACGAAGCCCTCCGCAGCCTCACCATCTGGCTCTGCCCCTCCTGCTACACCTGCCAGGTCCGTTGTCCCGCCAAGATCAAGATCACGGACGTCATGTACGCCCTCAAGCGACGGGCGATCGAAGACAAGGTCTATCCCTCGCGGTTCGTCATCCCGATCCTCGACCGGGAGATGTCGCGTCTCATCGCCAAGAATGGCCGGAACTCCGAGCTCTGGCTCATCCTCCGCCTGTACCTCCGTTCCCGGAATCCCCTCGGGCTGCTCAAGATGGCGCCAACGGGCTTGAAGCTCATGAGGACCGGCCGGATGTCGCTCCGGAGGGAGTCGATCAAGAATAAGAGCCAGCTCCGGGCGCTCGTGAACGCCGTCAAGGAGGGAAGCCGATGAGCGGTTTCGCTTACTATCCCGGCTGCTCCATGAAGGGGAACGCGATTCACTACGAGGAATCCATCCTTCCCGTGTTCGCGAAGATGGGCCTGCCGCTCGAAGAGCTGGACGACTGGAACTGCTGCGGCGCGACCGCCTACTTTTCGGTGGACGGCAACATGGCCGCGGCGGTCTGCGGACGGAACTTATCGCTGGCCGAGAAGATCGGCCGGGACATCGTCGCCCCCTGCGCCGGGTGCTTTCTAACGCTCAAGAAATCGAACGTGTTCCTGACCGGCGGCGAGCCCATG
>JBBISK010000048.1:6656-12750 GCA_037441295.1 Candidatus Aminicenantota bacterium
CGGGGGACGGTCAAGATCCGGCATCCCCTGGACGTCCTGGTCACGGACATCGGCCCGAAGGCGATCCGCGCCCAGGTCCTTCACTCATTGGCCGGGCTGAAGGTCGCCTGCTACTACGGATGCCAGATCGTCCGGCCCTTCACGGACCTCGACGACCCGGACTACCCGACCATGCTGGACACCCTCATGGAAGCGGCGGGGGCCACGGCCGTCGATTTCGCCGCCAAGACCCGCTGCTGCGGCGGGTCGCTGACCGGGACGATCGAAGAGGTCGGACTCCGCCTGAACTACATCCTCCTTAAGGAGGCCAAGCGCAAGGGCGCCGACTGCATTGTTACGGTTTGCCCGCTGTGCCAGTTCAACCTGGAAATCACCCAGAGCAAGATCGTCCGCCGCTACGGAGAGGACGTGACCATCCCGATTCTTTATTTCAGCCAGGTCCTCGGGCTGGCGCTCGGCCTTCCCCGCGCGGACCTCGGCTTTTCCCGGTCGATCATCCCCCTTAAGAACTTTTGGGCTAAGGCCGGGAACGGAGGTGCAAGATGAGCACGAACGGTCAACCCCGCATCGGCGTCTTCGTCTGCCATTGCGGGACGAATATCGCGGGCAAGGTCGACGTCCCCGAGGTCGTCGCCTTCGCCGCCAAGCTCGATGACGTCGTCGTGGCCAAAGAATACGAATTCATGTGCTCCGACCCCGGACAGGAGCTGATCAAGCAGAGCATTCGCGAGCACGGCCTCAATCGCGTCGTCGTGGCCTCGTGCTCGCCCCTAATGCACGAGCCGACGTTCCGAGGGGTGACGGCCGCGGGGGGGCTCAACCCGTTTTACTTCCAGATGGCCAACGTTCGCGAGCAGGTCTCCTGGGTCACGCTCAGGCCGGAGGACGCGACAAAGAAGGCCAAGGCCCTGATCTCCGCGGCCGTTCGACGCGTCGCCCTGCACGATCCCCTGACCAAAAAAGAGGTGCCCGTCCGGCCGGAGGTCCTGATCGTCGGCGGCGGCATCGCCGGCATCCAGGCCGCGCTGACCTATGCCAAGTCCGGCAAGAAGGTCTATCTCGTCGAGCGCGAGTCGTCGATCGGCGGCCACATGTCACAGCTCGACAAGACGTTCCCGACCCTCGACTGTTCGGCCTGCATCCTGACACCGAAGATGAGCGAAGTCGGGAAGCACCCGTTGATCGAGCTACTGACGATGAGCGAGGTTGAGGAGGTCTCGGGCTTCGTCGGCAACTTCAAGGTCAAGGTCCGCCGGAAGGCCCGCTACGTCGATCCCGCCAAGTGCAACGGGTGCGGAGCCTGCTGGGAGAATTGCCCGACGACGATGACGCCTTCGGAACGCGTCATCCGCAAGGGACCCATGGTCTTCAAGACCGTGAGCGAGGATTCCCCGTCCGCGTGAGGATGGAAATGTCCCCCGGACGTTCCGCCAGCTAAGGAGGAAGCACGATGAATAACGCTGAAGACAGGCTCTCAGAGATCATCGCCCGCTACCGGTCGGACCCCGTCTCGCTGATCGCCGTCCTCCAGGACATCCAATCGGAATTCCGCTACCTGCCCCCGGCGGCGCTGAGGCGGGTTTCGAGCGAGCTCGCCGTGCCCCTGAGCCGCGTCATGAGCCTGGCGACCTTCTACCGGGCCTTCAGCCTCAAGCCCCAGGGAAGGCGCGGGATCCACGTCTGCCTGGGCACGGCCTGCCATGTCCGCGGCGGGCCGCTCGTCCTGGAGAAGTTCGAGCGGGAGCTCGGCATCAAGGCCGGCGAAACGACCGCCGACGGAGAGTTCAGCCTGAACGCAGTCCGGTGCGTGGGCTGCTGCGGCCTGGCGCCCGTGGCCACGATCGGCGAGGACGTCCACGGCAAGATCTCCCAGACGAAGGTGGCCGGCCTGGTTAAGAAATATAAAGGGTGAAGGGGACAGCCATGCCCAAACTGACGATCGAGGCTCTGGAGGACATCCGGCAAAAAGCCAGGGGCGCGCCGGCCGGCGGCAAGGGACGGCCGGCCCGAGCCGTTGTCAACGTCCATCTGGGGACGTGCGGCAGCGCGGCCGGGGCCCGGGCGGTCATGGACGTCCTGAAGGCCGAGCTGGACAGGCGGAGCTTGTCCGACGTCCTCCTGACGAGCTCGGGATGCGCCGGTTTGTGCAGCCAGGAGCCGATGGCCACCGTTGAAATCGCCGGCCAGGCCCCGGTGAAATACGCGAATCTGACCGAGGCGAAAATCAAGGCCATCCTCGAGAAGCATATCGTTGGCGGGACGGTCCTCGCAGAGTACGCGCTGGGGTCGGGCTACGAAAAAACAGGCGGACGGCCCGCACTGAATGTTCGTCCGGGCCCGGAGTCGCCGGCTGAGCTCCTGCCGTCCGTGCCCCGGCTCGACGAGGTCCCGTTCTTCAAGAAACAGGTCCTCATTGCTCTCCGGAATCGCGGCCTCATCGATCCCGCGAGCATTGATGATTACATCGCCCGAGACGGCTACAAGGCTGCCATTATGGCCTTGACGGCGATGACGCCGGCCGCGATCATTAAGGAGATCGCTCTCTCCGGCCTTCGCGGCCGGGGGGGCGCGGGATTCCCGACGGGGATTAAATGGGACCTCGTGCGGAACGCGGCCGGCGGGAACGGCGGACCGAAATACCTCGTCTGCAACGGTGACGAAGGCGACCCCGGGGCGTTCATGGACCGAAGCATCCTCGAGTCCGACCCGCACTCGGTCATCGAAGGCATGATCGTCGGCGCCAAGGCCATCGGCACGGCCACGGGATTCGTCTACATCCGCAACGAATACCCGCTGGCCGTCGAAGCGGTCAATAGGGCCATCGGCCAGGCCCGGGACTATGGGCTCCTGGGCCGGGACATCCTCGGGACCGGCTTCGACTTTGACCTCCAGGTCAAGCGGGGCGCCGGGGCGTTCGTCTGCGGCGAGGAAACGGCCCTCCTGGCCTCGATCGAAGGACGGCTCGGCGAGCCCCGGCCGCGGCCTCCCTATCCCGCCCAGAGCGGGCTCTGGGGACAGCCGACGTGCATCAACAACGTCGAAACCTGGGCCAACGTCCCGGCCATCATCACCCGCGGCGCGAAGTGGTTCGCCGGGATCGGGACGGAAACGAGCAAGGGGACCAAGGTCTTTTCCCTGGTCGGAAAGATCAACAACACCGGCCTGGTCGAAGTGCCCATGGGCATCACCCTCCGGGAGATCGTCTACGACATCGGCGGGGGGATTCCCGGCGGCAAGGCGTTCAAGGCCGTCCAGACCGGCGGCCCCTCCGGCGGCTGCATCCCCAACGGCAAGATCGACCTGCCGATCGACTACGAAAGCCTGACCGAGGCCGGGTCGATGATGGGGTCGGGGGGCATGGTCGTCATGGACGAGGACACGTGCATGGTCGACGTCGCGCGCTACTTCCTGTCCTTTACCCAAGATGAGTCGTGCGGCAAATGCACGCCATGCCGGGAAGGGACCAAGGCCATGCTCGACATCCTGACCGGGATCACCGAGGGGAAAGGCACTCCGGACGACCTCGTCCTCCTCGAGGACCTGGCCCGGGACATCAAGGATACGGCCCTGTGCGGGCTGGGCAAGACGGCCCCGAATCCCGTCCTGACGACGCTGCGCTACTTCCGGGGGGAGTACGAGGCCCACATCCTCGAGAAGAGGTGCCCCGCCCACGTATGCCGGGCGCTCAACGTCTACACTATCGACCCGCGTCTTTGCTTGGACAAGGGCCGGGGCTGCGACGTCTGCCGCCGCAACTGCGCTTCGGACGCCATTTCCGGCCGGAAGAACGAGGCCCACGCCATTGACCAGGCGAAATGCATCAAGTGCGGCGTCTGCGCCGACGTCTGCAACTTCGACGCGGTCAGGGTTGAGTGAGGAGGCCTGCGATGGTCCAGCTGACGATCGACGGAAAACCGGTCGAGGTCGAAGAGGGCGCGACGATCCTCCAGGCGGCCAAGAAGGCGGGCGTCGCCATCCCGACGCTCTGCTACCACCCGCTCATCGAGCCCTACGCGGCGTGCCGGGTCTGCGAGGTTGAAGTCGCCTTCCGCGGGAAGCGGGACCTCCAGACCTCCTGCAATACCAAAGCTCAGGCCGGCATGGAGATCTGGACGGATTCCGAACGGGTCCTGGAGACCAGGCGGCTGAACGTCGAAATGCTCCTGGCCCGGGCCCCGGCCGCGGAACCTCTGCGCGAGATCGCCAAGGACCTGGGCGTCGAGACGACGCGATTTCCGGTCAAGGACCCAAACGAGAAATGCATTCTCTGCGGGCTCTGCGTCCGGGCCTGCGAGCAGATCGTCGGGGCCTCGGCCATCAGTTTCGTCGACCGCGGGAGCGAACGGCGCGTGTCGACACCCTTCGGCGAGGAATCGGAGGCCTGCATCGGCTGCACGGCCTGCGCGCATTTCTGCCCGACGGGCGCCATCACCGTCGAGGACAAGAGCGGCCGCCAGGTCATCCACGACGAGATGTTCCTCGGGCCGGCGACGGCCATCCGCGTGCCCATCCGGCAGGCCGTGCCCATGATCCCGTTTATCGACAAGAGCGCCTGCATCCACTTCAAGACGGGCGAGTGCAAGGTCTGCGCCAAGGTCTGCGACCGCGCGGCCGTTAACTTCGAGCAGGAAGACGAGGTCAAGGAGGTCGAGGTCGGCTCGATCATCCTGGCCTCGGGCTTCAAGACCTTCGACCCCCGGCGTATCCCGGCTTACGGCTATGGCCGGTACCCGAACATCCTCACCGCCATGGAGTTCGAGCGGATGGTCAACGCCTCGGGCCCGACCGGAGGCAAGGTCCTCAAGACCGACGGCGCATCGCCCCAGTCCGTGGGAATTATTCATTGCGTCGGATCCCGGGACGAGAACTACCACCCCTACTGCTCCCGCGTCTGCTGCATGTATTCCCTGAAGTTCGCCCATCTCCTGAAAGAGAAGACGGGGGCGGCGATCTACGATTTCTATATCGACATGCGCTGCTTCGGGAAAGGCTACGAGGAGTTCTACCACCGTCTGCTCGAGGAGGGGACGAAGTTCGTCCGCGGCCGCGTCTCGGAGATCAGCACCCTGGCCCTGACGGACAAGGAAGAGGGGAAGCTCGTCATCCGGGTCGAGGACACCCTCCTCGGAGTCGTCCGCCGGATCCCGGTCGACATGGCCATCCTGGCCGTCGGGCTCGAGCCGGACGCGGACCACAACCACGTGGCCAAGACCTTCAATATCTCCTGCAGCCAGGACACGTTCTTTCTGGAGCGCCATCCGAAGCTCGCGCCGTCCTCGTCTTTCACCGACGGCGTCTTCCTGGCCGGAACCTGCCAGGGGCCCAAGGACATCCCGGACACGGTCGCCCAGGCCGGCGCCGCGGCCGCGGAGGCTTTGGCCCTGGCCGATTTGGGCAAGGTCGAGCTCGAGCCGACGACGGCCGTCATCGACGAGGAGCTCTGCTCGGCCTGCCGGATCTGCGTCGGGCTCTGCCCGTTCACGGCCATCACCGTCGATTCCGAGAAGGGCGCCGCCGTCGTCAACGACGCTCTCTGCAAGGGCTGCGGGACGTGCGTCGCGGCCTGCCCGAGCGGCGCTTCGTACCAGCGGCACTTCCGCGACGAGCAGATCTTCGCCGAGATCGAAGGGATTTTCCTGGTTTAAGCGGCAAGGGAGGTTCGACCATGAACGACGAGAACTTCGAACCCCGGCTGGTCGGATTCCTGTGCAATTGGTGCTCCTACACGGGGGCGGACCTGGCCGGCACGGCTCGGATGGCCTACGCGCCGAACCTCCGGATCATCCGGGTCATGTGCACGGGTCGCGTGGATCCGCAGTTCGTCCTAAAGGCCTTCCGAGAGGGCGCGGACGGCGTCCTCATCTCCGGCTGCCATCCGGGCGACTGCCACTATCAGGAGGGCAATTACAAAACCCTGCGGCGGCACCGGCTCCTTGTCCGCCTCCTCGAGCAGTTCGGCATCGAAAAGGAACGTTTCCGCCTGGAGTGGGTGTCCGCGTCGGAAGGCGTGAAATTCCAGCAGGTCTGCAACGACTTCACGGAGCGCGTCCGGAAGCTCGGGCCGCTGAACTTCAGCGGGAACGGAGGAGAGCAT
>JBBISK010000049.1:0-12475 GCA_037441295.1 Candidatus Aminicenantota bacterium
GGCCGAGCGCATCATGGTCGTCATGAAGGGCGAGGTCCGTCAGCTCCTCGGCGGAAGCCCGGTCGCGATGCGGGCCGTTCCCCGGGAAGCGCCCGACGGCACGCACGGCGGCACACCCAGGAACGAATTCGTCTATCTCGAGAAGGGCTCGCCGAACCGGGTCGAGGCCGGGCCCGCCGGCGCCGAGATCGTCGAGGTCTATTGGCCGCCGCGGCCCGACTACCTGGCCAAGGCGGGAGCGAAGGACGTCCCGGCGGAATCCCCCGCGCCGGCCTTCCCGGTCCCGCCGACGGTCCAGCCCGGGGTCGTCGGCGACCTCAACGAGCTCCAGCTCACCGAGCTCCAGCCCGGCGCCGAGTCCCGCCTCATCGGCGGACACGGGGCGCAGCTGAGCTTCCTCCGGATGAGCCCGGGTGTCGGCTTCGCGACGCACCTCCATCCCGAAGAGCAGCTCATGGTCGTCCTCCGTGGCTCGATCGACGAGCTCATCCTCGACGCCTCGACGACGATGAACAATGGGGACCTTCTCTACCTGCCGGGGACGATGGTCCACGGCGGGAAAGTGGGCGACACCGGCTGCGACGTCCTCGACGTCTTCTTCCCGCCGCGACCGGACTATGAGGCCAAGAGGGAGGCCCGCGAGGCCGCGTTCCGGGCCATCATCCCCGCCGGCTCGAACCTCGAGCTCCTCGCCGACGGGGCCAAGGACGGACCGGGATTCATCTTCACCGAGGGGCCGAAGTGGATGAACGGCAAGCTCTATTTCTCGAGCATGGCCTTCGACCAGGCCTGGAAGGGCGACCCGAAAAAGAGCGGGACGATCGAGATGAACGCCGACGGGACCTACCGTTATATCCAGCGCGGCATCCTGACCAACGGGCTGATGCCGCTCGCGAACGGAAACCTGGCCGCCTGCGACATGTTCGGCCACCGCCTCATCGAGATGACGGCCTCGGGCCGTGTCGTCCGCACGCTCGCCAGCCGCTACGGAGGCAAGTCCCTCGACGGGCCCAACGACGTCGTCGTCGACGCGCGCGGCGGCCTCTACTTCTCGGACCCGCAGTTCACGCCCGAGCCCAAGAAATTCCAGCCGGGCCGGAGCGTCTTCTATCTGCCGCCGCGGGGAGAGCTCGTCCGCGTCATCGAGCCCGACGTCTTCGCCATGCCCAACGGCCTCCTCCTCACGCCCGACGGCAAGACCCTTCTCGTTAATAACACCTACGACAGCGAGACGTTCTGGAACGTCCGCACGGACAAGGCCAATTTCATCTGGGCCTATGACGTCAAGGCCGACGGCACGCTCGCCGGGCCGCGGAAGTTCTGCGAGCTCCGCCTGACGCCGGAGGTCCTCGACCGCCGCGGCCGGTCGACCAGCGCCGACGGCATGACCATCGACGCGCAGGGCGACCTCTTCGTCGCCACCTACCTCGGGCTCCAGATCTTCAACGCCCGGGGGGAGTTCGTCGGCGTCGTCAACACCCCCGTCTTCCCGGTCAGCTGCTGCTTCGGGGGCGACGACATGAAAACGCTCTTCCTCACGGCGTACAACAAGGTCTACAGGATCCGCACGAACGTCACGGGATTCCGGTATCCGCCGCGAGGCCTCCCATGAACCGACGCGCGCTGGCCAGGCGGACGTTCCTGAAATTCGGCGCCGGGGCCGTGGGCGGCGCGGCCCTCGGCGGGGTGCTGGGCGCGGGCAAGAACATCTTCCCCGCCCAGGCGCTGCGGGCGCCGGCGGCCCGGTCCCTTCGTCCTTTCGAGAAGACGGCGGGGCCCGCCCGCGTCTCGCTCGTCAAGGGAAAGAACCGCTATGATATCGTCTTCCAGTCGCTCAAGCTCATCGAGGACGACATCCTGAGGTCGATCGGGCAGAAGCGGATCCTGGTCAAGCCGAACATCGTCCTCGACAGTTGCGCCGCATGCGTCACCCATGTCGACGCCGTCCGGGCCGTCCTGGACTTCCTCTCGCCCCATTACAAAGACCGGATCATGATCGGCGAGTCGAGCGTCCAGGACACGATGAAGGGATACCTCTACAACGGCTATGGCGAGATCGAGAGAAATTACAACGTCAAGCTCGTCGACCTCAACCGCGACACCTATCAGACACGCTATGTCCTCGGCCTGAACAACAAGCCGACGCCGATCCGGATCATCAACACGTTCTTCGACCCGGGCCTCTACATCATCTCCATCGCGCGGATGAAGACCCACAACTACGTCTTCGTCACCCTGTCCATCAAGAACGTCATCATGGCCTCCCCTGTCAACGACGCGAAGGGCAACGACAAGGGCCTCATGCACCAAGCGCCGCCGGCCAAGAACGACCTCCTCCACTACAACATGTTCCACATCGCCCAGGAGATCTTCCCCGACCTGGCCGTGATCGACGGGTTCGTGGGCATCGAGGGGAACGGCCCGGCCTGGGGCGCGCCCATCAGCTCCAAGGTCGCGCTGGCCAGCCTCGACGCCGTGGCCGCCGACATCACCGGGACGCGGGTCATGGGGTTTGACCCCCGGCAGGTCAACTACCTCAACGCCATGGCCGAAGGCGGACTGGGTCAGGGGGATTACGACAAGATCGAGCTCCTGGGGACGCCGCTCGAACAATGCATCACCAAGTACAAGCCCAACGAGAGAATGGCGGAGCTCTATAAGCTATGAACGCCGGGGGGACGCGCGGGCAGGCGGTCCGCCGTTTTTATCGGAAATACGCCTTCACGCTTTGGGTCCTCGTTGCCGTCGCCGCGTCGATGACCCATCCGGCGGCCTTCCGCTCCTGGTTCGGGACGGACCTCAAGATCCTCATCGTCCCGCTCATCCAGGTCATCACCTTCGGCATGGGCACGACCCTGAGCGCCAGGGACTTCCGCAATATCCTTAGAATGCCCTGGCCGGTCTTCATCGCCCTCACCCTGCATTTCTTCATCATGCCGCTCGTCGGCTTCACCATCGCCACGACCTTCGGCTTTCCGGCCGAGGTGGCGGCCGGCGTCATCCTCATCGGGTCGGTCTCGAGCGGCGTCGCCTCGAACGTCATGACCTACCTCGCCGGCGGGAACGTGCCCCTCGCAGTGACCATCACGTCGGCGTCGACCCTGCTCTCCCCGTTCGCGACGCCTTTTTGGATGAAGACACTGGCCGGCCGGCTGGTGCCGGTCGATTTCGTGGCCATGATGCTGTCCATCTTCAACATGATCATCATCCCCATCGTGGCCGGGCTCATCGCGCACTACCTCCTCCACGGCAGGAAGCCGTGGGCGAACAGGGCGGCGGCGCTCGCGGTCATGGCGGTCCTCTCGTTCAGCTTCGCGACCGCCGTCCTCTTGACGCCCGCCGGCCGGTGGGGCGGCCTCGCCGTCCTCAGGAGCGGCGTCCTCTTGGGCCTCCTCCTCCTCGGGGTGACCGCACTGGCCAAGCTCGTTATCTCCGTTATGCTCAGGGGGCCGGAGAACTGGATGGACAAGACCCTGCCCGTCGTGTCCATGTCCGCGATCTGCCTCATCATCGCCGTGATCACCGCCCAGTCGCGCAACGAACTCCTGTCCGTCGGCCCGCTCCTCATCCTGGCGGCGGTCCTCCACAACGGACTGGGATATGGGCTGGGCTACGCCGGGGCGCGGCTGGCCCGGCTGGAGGAGAGCGCCTGCCGGGCCGTGGCCATGGAGGTTGGGATGCAGAACGGAGGGATGGCCTCGGGGATCGCCATCGACGTCCTCAAGAGCACGAGTGCGGCGCTGGCCCCGGCCATTTTCGGGCCGTGGATGAACGTCTCGGGCTCGCTCCTCGCCGGCTGGTGGCGGCGGCGGCCCGTTCAGGCCAAAAAGGAAGGTGCACGATGAAGAACGACAACTCCATGTCCCGGCGCTCGGCCATCGGCGGGATGGTGGCCGTCGGAGCGGCATCTGCGCTGGGAGCGGCGGCCGCGCCGGCCCTGGCCCGCGGCTCCGTCCCGAAGGCCGGCGGCAGGAAGGCCGACGTCTTCGCGCTGATCGGTGACCGCTTTCACAGCTTCGATTACATCCGGACGGCCCTGGCCAGGACGCTGGTCAAGGAATCGGGCGCTACCGCAACGTTCACGCCGGACCCCGGCCTGCTCAGTGCGGTGACGCTCGCCGCTCACCGCTTGCTGATCATGCTCTGCGACGGCATGAGGTTTCCCGGCGGATACACCTCGCCGTATCCCTTCATGGACCCCGAGAAGGTCAAGATCGTCAGCGACCCTCCCCTCCCCGCCTTCGACGAAAAGCCCGAGATGTGGATCACCCCGGAGCAGGGCAACGCCATTCGCGCCTTCGTGGAAGGGGGAGGCTCGGCGTGGTTTTTCCACAACGCCAGTTACATCTCCGGGACGAACGCGGATTTCCGCCACGTGGAAGGGGCGCTGTTCACCGGCCACACGGCGTTCCGGCCCTACAAGATGAAGATCGTGAACCACGACCATCCCATCACGCGGGGCGTGAACGATTTCGTCGTGACCGAGGAACAGCACTACGTCATCTACGACAAGGACCCCAAGGCCGTCCTCGTCCGGAGCGTCAACGAGCAGGGCTTGGAGTACTCGACGGAAAAGTACGGCAACCAGGGCTCGAGCTGCGAGGCGTGCTGGGCCTATGACTACGGCAAGGGGCGCGTCTGCTTCATGGCCCCCGGGCACACCATTCCCGGCTTCTGGAACCCGGAGTACATCAAGCTCCAGAAGAACGCCCTGAGGTGGCTGCTGAGGGTTGTCTGAGATCCGGCGGATACAAAACCATAAACTCCCACGAGCCCATTGATCTCGGCCGGACCGATAGCGGACGCAGAGCTCGAGCGGATGCGCCGCATCGGCGACTTCGTCCACGGCCCCAGGCGGAGCTGAGGATAGAAGTTAATTCCGGTTTGAATCACCCTTCCCCTGAGGCCCTCATCTGATCCTGGCGACGCCGTTGCCGGGCTCCGGAAACCGGGTGAAGACGGCGGGATCGTGCCCGGGGATGATCAGGCGCGGGCTCGAGGCTAGGCGGAGCACTCGCACCTGGACGCGCAGGTCGGCGGCCTGATCCAGGGTGAGCCCGAGCGGCAGGTGTTTCTCGAGGTTCTCATACAGGTAGATGTTGTCAGAGGCGAGGACCACGGTCCCTTCCGCCGTTCGGACGCCAACGTATTGCGACGCGTAGGTGTGCTTGCCGCCGGTGTAGACCGTCACGCCTGGGAGGATCTCCTTGGCGTCGCCGTCGACAAACTGCAAGCGACCGTCCTTCTTCACTTTCGCCAGCATCGCGGCGTCCTCGGCCGCGATGGCCGGGTCTCTGGGCCTGCCCGCTCCGTCGATATAATGGGCGAACTCATCGCGCTGGATCCAAACCCGCGCCGCCGGGAACAGATCCACACCGCCGACGTGGTCCCAGTGGATGTGGGTGATGATGATGTCGGTGATGTCCCCGGGGGCGAGCCCGACCTTGCCGATGGCGGCCGAGGGCTTGACAAAGTCCACGAGCCCCCAGCTTTCGAAGGCCGGACCTTTGCAGCAACCGGCGTCCACGAGCACGTTCCGCCCTGCCGGACCCTTGAGCACCCAGAACATGAAGGGAATGTCGATCTTGCGAGCCGCGTCGGCGCCGGCGACAAGCGATGAGACCGGGACACCCGGGCCCGTCGCGTAGCGGACGGCATAGACTTCGAAGGCCGGAGCGCCGGACGCAGAAGCGCCGGCAAGTCCAGTCTGGCCGGATGCGGCGCCGCTCCATCCGAAGCCGATCGCGAAAATGGCCGCAAGATGAACGAGGGCCTTTGGCAAACGGAGTGGGTTCCTCATGAGCTAATGATATTCTCGGCCGCGAGCGGGCGTCAAGAACCCACCGCTCTCCACGGCCGCCGACTTGCGGGGTCAAGCGCTTTTGGCGACATCCCTCTGACACGGCGCGGCAGGCTGCGACGCGCCCGGCGGGCGGTCATTCGTAGCGCAAGGCTTCGATGGGGTCGAGACGCGAGGCCTTCCAGGCCGGGTAGAAGCCGAAGACGACGCCGACGGTCACTGAGACCGCGACGGCGACAATGACGGCCGGCAGCGACGCCACCGTCGGCCAATTGAGGAACTTCGTGATGGCCACCGAGGCCACGCGGCCGACGAGGATCCCCGCGACGCCGCCCGTCAGGCAGAGCACGGTCGCCTCGACGAGGAACTGCCTCAGGATGTCGGCCTCGCGGGCGCCGACGGCCATGCGGAGGCCGATCTCGCGGGTGCGCTCCGTCACGGAGACGAGCATGATGTTCATGATGCCCACCCCGCCGACGATGAGCGAGATCATGGCCACGATGAGCAGGAGGTTGGTCATCACCCTGCTGGCGGAGGCCAGGGCCTGGGAGATCTCGGCGAGGTCGCGGATCCGGAAGTCGTCGGGGGCCCCGGGCTGGATGTGATGCCTGTCCCGGAGGAGGACGGTGATCTGGCGGATGGCCACCGGAATGTTCTCCGGCGACGCCGCGGAGACCCAAACGTCGTCGAGGTCGACGAACCGCATCAGCTGGGGCATGTCCGCGGCTTGAACCGCCGACTTCTGCGGATAGAGCTGCGCTTGCTGATTCGGGTAAAGCTGGTTGAGGGTGTTGACCTGGCTGGACGTCGACGCGCCGGCCAGGGATTGGACGGACTGCCTCGAACCGGAGACCCGGAACTTGACGGTGGTCCAGGGAGCCATCACGAAATCGTCCTGGTCCCTCCCCATCATGTTCGCGCCCTTGCGGCTGAGGACGCCGACGATCTTCATGTTGACGTTCCTCATCCGCACCATCTTGCCGAGGGGCGGCTCGTCTCCGAACAACTGGCGGACGATGGTCTGGCCGACGACACAGACGGCGGCCGCGCTTCGCACATCGTCTTCCGTGAAAGGCTCGCCGGCCGAGAGGTCCCATTTCCGGATGATGAGGAAGTCGGGCGTCGTGCCGAGGATGTTGTTCGGAAACCAGTTTCGGTTGCCGTGGACGAGTTGCGCCCGGGTATCGACGCTCGGGGCCACGTACGGGACGGCCGGGCATTCCCGGCGGATCGCGTCGGCGTCATCCGGGGTTAGGGTGACACGGCCCCCGCCGCCTGAACTGACCCCGGCCACGAGCATGTAGTTCGGGTCGATCTGGATGATATTGGCCCCCAGGCTGCTGATCGTCTTGGCGATCGAGTTGGTCGAACCGCGGCCGATCTCCATCATGGCGATGACGGAGGCGATGCCGATGATGATCCCGAGGCACGTCAGGACCGAGCGCATGACGTTCCGGCGCAGGGCACGGAAGGCCATCCTGAGGGCCCGGTAAAGGGTTTTCATTTCACCTTCCTCCGACCGTCCGTCAGCGCCGGATGACTTGGGGCACGAAGGGGCTTCGTGCGGACGTTTGCGCAGACTCGGCGACCTCGCCGGTGACGACCTCTTGCCCCTCGAGCGGCGTGTCGGCTGTGATGGCGGTGTTCGTGCCATCCGATATCCCGAGCTTAACTTTCACGGGCCGAACGTAATTGCCGGCCTTCACCCAGATGACGCCGGACCGCTCAGTCGCGCCTCCGGGAGGCACGGAGGGGCCCGGCTCCGGGTCGGCCGTTTTCCCGTTGCGTGCTTCCGGCGAAACCTGCGCCAGAGACGAAGGGGACCACCTCAAGGCCGCGTTGGGAGCCAGCACCGCATTGGACGCCTTCCCGACGATGAAGTGAACGTTGGCCGTCAGGTACGGCAACAGGACGCTCTCGGGGTTCTCGGTGTTGACCTCGACGGTGTACATCACGACGTTCTGGGTCATGGTCGCGTTGAGGCGCACCTTGCCGACAGCGGCCTGGAATTCCCTGCCCGGGAAAGCGTCGCAAGTGAAGGTCACGGGGCCGCCCGGAACGATGCGTCCCACGTCCGCCTCGTTCACGGCGACCCAGATCTGCATTCTCGTCAGGTCCTTGGCGATGAGGAACAGGCTGGGCGCGTTGAGGCTGGCGACGACGGTCTGGCCGATATTGACGCGCCGGTCGATGATGACGCCCTTGACCGGCGACTTGATGGTGCAGAACGCCAGGTTCCGCTGCGCCTTGGCAACCATGGCCTTGGCGATCACGACGGAGGCCTTGGCCTGAGCCAGCGCGGCTTCGCTCATGGACACGCTGGCCTGAGAGGTCTCGCGGGCGGCCTTGGCGGCGTCATAGTCGGAGTCGGCCAACAGTTTGCGACTGGCCAGCGTAGTCGCGCGCTTCCAATTGGCTTCGTCGACGGCGAGCTTTGCCTTCGCCTGCTCGAGACTGGCGGCGGCGCTCAGCACGCCGGCCTTGTCCTTTTCCAGCTGCGCCTCGTTCAGGGCGAGGTCGGCCGCATAGACGGAATCGTCGATCCTCGCCAGGATCGTTCCTGCCTCGACGATCGAGCCGTAATCGACGGGCTTGCCCTTCGTGTCCACGCCAAACGAACGGATGAGACCGGCCACCTGCGCGCCGACGTCGATCACCTCCACCGGCTCAATCGTCCCGGTGGAGGTGATGGTGGCCGTGAGGTCGCCGCGTTTGATGACCGCCGTGCTAAAGACGAGTTTGGGGCCGCCTCGGGAGCGCCAGAGCAGGGCCCCGACGGCGACGACCAGGACGAGAGCGGGAACCAGGAAAGCGGGTTTTTTGATCAAAGCCGTCAACTTCATCATTCGATCAGACTCCTAAGTATCCAGATTCCCGGCCCTCAAAGAAGCCTAAACGGCTCTTGTCCCTGAAGTCCGCGGCCACAATAGTTTTGACGAGCATGAGTTCGAATTCTTCCAATACCTCAAAACTCTATTCTAGCAGATGGGCTCCCCAATCAAGAAAGCCGACCTCCGGGACGGGCTCAAAGTGCGCGGGCTGAAGATCCACATCTCCTCTTTCTGTTGACTTTTGGGCGCGGTGCCTATAAAAGTGACTTCTTGAGAATTCGAACCCGGCAATCTCGGCCTTTCAAGGAGTCCCCATGAGAGCTATGCTTGTCCGTCCGCGGCTCATCGTCTGCCTGGTCCTGGTCTTGAGCTTCCTCGCGGCCTCGGCTCCGGCGTCCGCCCAGACGACCGCTTCCGCCCCGGCCAAGAAGGCGATGACCGTCGACGATTACTCCAAGTGGAAGGCCATCTCCGTTCAGGCCCTGTCGGCTGACGGGAAGTGGCTCGTCTACGTCCTGGAGCTCACCAACGTCTTGCCGGCCGAGACCAAGCCGGTATTGCATATCGTGAACCTGGAGACGAACGCGGACGTGACCGTGAACGACGCGACCGCCCCCGTCTTCTCGGCCGACTCTCAATGGCTTGCCTACCAGGTCGACCCTGGCGCGGCCCAGCGGGCGCGCCAGAGCCGCAACGGGACGGGCGGCGCGGGCAATGCGCCCTCCGGGAATGCTCCTTCGGCGCAGCCCTCTCCTGGGCAGACCGAGCCCGCGGCCGGCCAGCCGGGACAGCAAGGCCAGCGCGGCGGCGGCGCCGCGCCCGTCCCGCCCCGTCGGGTCGAACTGCGGAATCTCGCGACCGGCGCCGTCCGGTCCTGGGAGGAAATCGGCACATTCGCTTTCGCCCCGACATCCTCCCACCTGGTCCTCCGAAGGCGCGGCGGCGAGGCCGCCGCCCCCATGGGCCAGCGGGGAGGCGGCATGCCGCCCCAGGCCCCGCCCGCGCCTGCCGCGACCCCGGCCGGTCCCCGGGGCCGCGACGCCGTCCTGCTTGACCTCCGGACGGGCCGCTTTCAGCTCCTCGGCAGCGTCGCCGACTTCGCCTTCAACAAGAGCGGCGAGCTCCTCGCCTACACCGTCGACGCGGCGGTGAAGGACGGGAACGGACTTTTCGTCTTCGACGCCCGCAACGGCCGCGTGACGCCTCTCGACAACGACGCCAGGAACTATAACCGCCTCGCCTGGAACGATGAAGGCACGGCCCTGGCGGTCCTCAAGGGGACTGAGGTCGAGAAGATGCGCGAGAGGGACAACATCCTCGTCGCTTTCCCGGACGTCCCCGCCGCCCTGAAGGACGGCTCTCCCGTCCCGGCACCGGCCATCCTCGACCCGGCCAAGGCCGCGGGCTTTCCGAAGGGCTGGGTCGCGAGCGACCGGGCCGGCCTCGCCTGGAGCGACGACGGGAAGCGCGTCTTCTTCGGGATCAAGGAACAGGTCCTCTCCCCCGACACGACCCGCAAGTCCACGGACGAAGCGGCCGACGTGGACGTCTGGAACACCAAGGACGACCGGATCCAGTCGCTCCAGATGGTCCGGGCCGAGCAGGACCGCAACTTCACCTTCCGCGCGGCATTCGATGTCGCGGCCGGGAAGTTCGTCAAGCTCGCTGACGAGACGATGCGGGAGCTCGACGTTGCCGAGAAAGGCGTATGGGCGGTCGGCCTCGACACGCGGGCGTACCTGCGCAACGAGAAAGTCCTCCCGGCCGGAGACTACTACCGGGTCAACACGGCCACGGGCGAGCGGACGCTCATCGCCAAGGGCCAGCTCGTCGGCCGTCACGTCTTCGGCATCCATCCCCGCGGCACCCATTTTCTCTATTGGAGGAACGGGGCGATCGTGGCCTACGACTTCGCCGCCGGGACGGCCAAGGCCCTCGGCGCCGGGATGGTCAGCTTCACCGACACCGAAGACGACCATCCGGGGACCAGGCCGTCCTACGGCGTCGCGGGCTACACGAGCGACGGCAAGGGCGTCATCGTCAACCACCGCTACGACCTGTGGCTGGTCCCTCTCGACGGTTCCGCGCCCAGGAACCTGACGAACGGCTTCGGGACGAAGAGCGAGATCCGCTTCCGCCTCCTCCGCGTCGAGCCGCCCGACCCGGCCCAGCCGCGCTCGGCGGCGGCCCGCCAGATCTTCGACATGGCCAAGCCCCAGACGTTGTCCGCCTACGGAGAATGGACGAAGAAATCGGGCTATTACGAATTGGCCGGCGGAAAGCTCAGGGAGCTCGTCTACGAGGACGCCTTCTACGGCAACCCCGTCAAGGCCCTCAAGGCCGACGTGTTCTTGTTCACCCGCCAGACCTTCATCGAGTTCCCGGACCTCCGCGTTTCGGGGCCGGGGTTCAAGAACTCGAGGAAAGTCTCCGACGCCAATCCCCAGCAGAAGGAGTTCCTCTGGGGGCATCGCCTTCTCTTCGACTACACAAACAGCGACGGCAAGCGTCTGCAGGGCATTCTGGCCATCCCGGACGATTATAAGAAGGGCGAGAAGCGGCCGATGATCGTCATCTTCTACGAGAAGAACTCGCAGGGCATGCACATCTACAGCGCCCCGGCATATCTTCCCAGCATGGGCCGGATGCCGATGCAGGCCACGAGCGACGGCTACCTGGCCATGCTCCCCGACGTCCACTTCCGAACGGGGAACTCCCACTCCGACATGCTCGAGTGCGTCGAGGCCGCGACGAAGAAGGTCATCGAGATGGGCTACGCCGACCCGAAGAAAATCGGCGTGTCGGGTCACAGTTACAGCGGCGAGGGCGCGGCGTTCATCGGGACGATGTCCAAGATGTTCGCCGCCGTGGGCATGGGGGCGGGCGTCGTCGACCTCTATAACGACTTCAGCATGCCCTGGGGCTGGGGCTACGGCTATCAGGGCGGGAGCGGCGACACGGCCTTCCAATACTATCTCTACGACCAGGGCCGCTGGGGCTTCTCCCCGTGGGACCGTCCCGACAAGTACCATTTCGAGTCGGCCCTCACTCACGTCCCCAACGTGACGGCGCCGTTCCTCATCATGCACGGAACGTCCGACCCGACCGTCGGCTTCATCAACGGCCTGGCTTTCTACAGCGCCTTGAGATACCACAACAAGCAGGCCGTGCTGCTGGCGTATCCCGACGAGGGCCACGGCCTGCGCGGGCTGGCCAACCGGAAGGACCTGACCGTTCGGTTCTTCGAGTTCTTCGACCACTTCCTCAAGGGCGCGCCAGCGCCGAAATGGTGGACCGACGGCGTGCCGTATCTAAAGAAAACGGACGGCCCGGCGAAATAAAAGAAATACGCGAGCGTGCCTGAGAGGATTCGAACCTCCGACCTTTGGATCCGAAAAACGGCCGCAATTATGCCGTCTCTTGCCTGACGTTCGGTCTTTTGAGCAGGATCGGCGTGTAATGGTCCGAGGCGCTCCATCAAGCACCATCTACTTCCCTTTCTTGGGTCCCCGCATTATGATGGTTAAGTCTTCGACAAGGAGATCATCACATGGGAATCTTCGATGCTTTCCGGAAGAAAACACCTCGCACCGAGGCCGGACAGAGGCAAGCGGATTCTCCAAAGGTGGCCAATCCCGTGAAAAAGGTGGCCTCGCTGCTTGAGATTTTGAAAAGATCGAGGACGGTGGGCACCTCTATCTTCGACAACCACGGGGCGCTTAACCAGATCGTGGCCACTGGGGCCCCGGCCGTCGATCCTCTCATCGCGGCGCTACGAAACGATTCCGACCCTGTTGTCCGCTGGGCCTCCGCCGAGGCCTTGGGCAGGATCGGGGACGGCCGG
>JBBISK010000050.1:0-12386 GCA_037441295.1 Candidatus Aminicenantota bacterium
CACGTTTTTCCTGGCTTCGGACCCGCACTACGGCCTGAGCCCGACGGTGGCCGGGGCGAACGAGAGGACGGTCGAGGCCATGAACCGGCTCCCGGGGACGGCCTTCCCCAAGGGCATCGGGGGTGTCGTCGGCGTGCCGCGCGGCGTCGCCGTCCTCGGCGACCTCGTCGACAACGCCTCGGCGCCGGACGCGGCCGTGGCCTGGCACCGCTTCACCGCGGATTTCGGCGTCGACGGGCAAGGCCTCGTCCGCTTCCCGGTCTACGAGCTTCCCGGAAATCACGACGGCGGCGACGAGGGAATCGTCCGGCGGGGCATCCTCGAGCGCGACAAGCGCCGGCCCGGCCTGCTGGCTGCGTCGGCCGACGGCATCAGCTATTCGTGGGACTGGGGCCCGGTCCACTTCGTCAGCCTGGGCCTCTACGCCGGGTCGGAGGGCGACGTGGTTGTCAACCCTTGGGGGCGTCGTTTCGACGGGACGTGGCGGCTGCCCGGCCACAGCCTGGAGTTCCTCGAAGGGGACCTGGCCCGGCGCGTCGGCGCGAGCGGACGGCCGGTCGTCCTCCTTCAACACTACGGTTGGGACGCGTGGGGGCTGGGCTGGTGGTCGGACCGGGAGCGCGAAGCCGTGAGGGCGGCGGTCAAGGGCTACCACGTCATCGCCGCCTTCTACGGCCACTCCCACGTCATGATGAGGGTCGACCTCGACGGCTTCCCATCCTTTTGCGCCGGCTCGACCCAGTCCGACCCGCTGCCGGGGTCGTTCCTCGTCGTCCGCATCCGGCCCCGGGTGATGGACGTGGCCGAGAGGAAGGCGGACGCCTGGGGCTATGTCGCCCGCGTCAAGCTCGGGGGTCGGGCCTCGCCAACGCGCTGATAAATAATAACAATGGCCAAAAAACGGAGGGCTCTTTCGGGCTTAACTCTTCATTTTCGGCCGCGAAAATGGGACGTTAGGTCGAAGACGGACATGCGGGGCCCGGACTCGAACCCTTGTCTCTCCGGCGGCTCTTACCGCGGCCGGGAAGGCCTGGGCTTGGCAAGCTCCCAGTAGATCGAGTACCTCTCCCCGAACAGTCTGTAGAAGGGAATGAGGGTCACGTCATTCGGCTTTCCGGCGTCGAGGGTCCGGAAGGTCAACGGCTGCCCGGCCACGGGCTTGACCCATTCCGCGACGGGCGTCCCGTTCTTGCCCTCGAACGTCGGCACCGGGACCGGGTCGCCTTCCGGTCCGTAAGGCCCGATGACCTTGTCCCGCGTCAACCCCTCCGCGCCTCCCAGCTCGCCCGCGAGGACGATCGGCCCGTAGAGGATGGCCGCGACGTCGCCGCGGTCGGGCAGCCGCTCGAGCCGCAGCTCCATGGGCAGGGCGACCTCGACCCGGTCGCCGCTCTTCCAGACGCGCCGTACGGTAAGATAGCTCGACGGGCTCGAGAACTCGGCGAGCTTCTGACCGTTGACCTTGACGAAGCCGCCCTCGGCGACCCAGCCGGGGACGCGGAGGTGAAGGGCCAGTTCGACCGGCTTGGCGGCGGTGAAGACGAGCGTCGTCTTCGCCTCCTCCGGGAAGCGCGTCTCCTGCCGGACCTTGAGCCCCTTCTCGGCCCAGTCGAGCTCGGAGGCGATGAAGAGATTGACGAAAAGGCCGTCGCCGTCGTGGAAGTAGATGCTGTCGCCGTATTTGGCATGGTTCTCCATGCCCGTCCCGGTGCAGCACCAGAACGAGTCCTCGGGCGTCATGAACGTCTTGTACATCCCTGGCATCATCGGCACGTAGTACATCATCATGCCGTCGTCGGGATTCTGGGTCGGCAGGATGCCGTTCCACAGGGTCCGCTCGTAGTAATCGGCGTATTTCGCCGCCGGCTTCCAGCTGAAGAGGTGCCGGGTGAGCTTGAGCATGTTGTAGGTGCAGCAGGACTCGTGGCTGTCCTTGCCGAGCTCGGGGAAGATCTGGAAGGGGTCGGAGCCCCACTCCTCGCCGTTGCTCGTCCCGCCCGTGACGAAGCTCCGGGCGCCGGTGACCTCGTTCCAGAAGAAGGCGGCCATCCCGGACAAGGCCGGCTCCCCCGTCATCTCGTACTCGCGGGCGGCCCCGATGATGTTGGGGATGAAGGAGTTGACGTGCTCGCCCTTCATCTTGTCGACGGCATGCATGAGGGGCTCGGTGTAGTGGCGCTCGTCGAAGCGGCGGGCGGCCGCCAAATACTCGGGCTTGCCCGTGACCGAGTAGAGGTTCGTCAGGACCTCGTTCATGCCGCCCTGCTCGGTGAAGTTCAGGACGCGCTCCATGTGGATGGGGTCCGACCGATCCGTGCGCGACTTGACCCACCGGGCCATGCCCTCGACGACCTCTAGGGCCTGCGCGTTCCCGGCGAATTCGTGCATGTCGAGGAGCCCGGCCATGATCTTGTGGACCGTGTAGTAGGGCGCCCAGACCGGGCGGATCGACTCGACGCGGTCGAAAAACGTCTCCGGGAACGCGCTGAGATAGCCGCTCGGGCCGAGGGCCTTCTGGCAGGCGGCGAGCCCCGCCACGACGGCCTCGGCGTTGGCCTTGATGCGCGGGTCGCCGGTCGCGGCGAACATCAGGGCCGAAGCGGACAGGAAGTGGCCGACGGTGTGGCCGCGGAGCTCGACGTCGGGCTTCTCCCAGCCGCCGTAGGGCTTGGCCGACGACGGCAGGCCGGCCGTGACCCGGAACATGTGGAGGAGCCGGTCCGGCTCGAGGCTTAGCATGTATTTGAGGTCGCGCTCCATGGCTCTCTTGAACGGGCCGTCGAGGAGGCGGACATCCTTGAGGTTGAAGGGATAAGCGCGAATGGCGACCTTCGGCGCCACCGCGGTCTTGGGAAACATCGTATCGGCCAGGGCGGCTTTGTCCGCGGCCGGGCCCGCGACCGCGGCCGAGATGAAGAGCGTCGCCAGGGCGCCGACAAGCGCCATCTTCTTAAGCGTCACGGGACCTCCTTGCGGGACACCTTCAGGTACCTTGGTGTCATATATCCCAGCTTTCGATTATAATCAACCCGACGCCCCTGACGGAGGTTCCCATGGACCGCAAGCCCCCCCGGCTCCCCGGGAAGGTCAACGCTCTCCTCGTGGGCCTGGCCGTGCTCACGGCTTCGGCCGCCGCCGAGGAGTTCGTCCTCGAGAACGGGCGGCTGCGGGCCGAGTTCAATGACCGCGGCCTCGTCGCCCTGAGCGACGTCCGGACCGGACGACGCGTCGTTTTCTCCGCGGACCCCACCGCGGTCTCGATCGACATGCAGCGGGTCGCCGTGGACGGGCTCGGCCCGGCCGAGGTCGAGACGAAACCGGCCAAGCTGACCTTCCGCTATGTCCGCGACCCCTACACCTTCGACGTGGCCTACGAGCTCCGGCCCGGGTGGGCGTTCCTGTCGAAGCAGCTCGTCGTGACTTCGGCCGGGCGTTCCTCCATCCGCGTCAAGGACGTCGCCCTGCTCGACGCGAAGATCGACCAGGCCGTCCTCGACGAGCTCAAGCTCGCCGAGGGCCGCTGGGGCTCCTTCTGCCGCTTTGCCGCGCCCGGCGGCACCCCCGCCGGCCCGGCCTGGGGCCTCTTTTTCGCCGTCCAGAACCCGTTCCTGGCCTGGAAGCGCGACGGCCAGGCCGTCTCCGCCTCCTACGCTCCCGACATGGACTGGAGCCCCGACTACGGGCCGTTCGCCTCGGACCGGCTTTGCCTCGGCCTGTACGAGGTTTCGGGAACGCGCTTCCCGGCCAAGACCGTGCCCGAGTGGAAGCTCGTCTCGGACTACGACAGACTGCTCTCCGAGGCCCCGACCATCGACGCGAACGAGGTCGCGGCCCTGACGGAATGCGTCAAGGCCTTCCTCCTCTATTATCCCGGCCGGACCCGCGTCCACATCCCCTGGTGCGAGAACGATTACCAAGTCGACGTCGGCACTCCCGAGGGTGTCGAGGAATACAAGCGGATCATGGACCGGGCCGTCGAGCTCGGCGCGAACTATCTCCTCTACACGCCCGCCGACCGCGAGCTCTCGCGCCTCGAGGACAACGCCGACTCTTGGGGCTGGGAGAACGTCCTCTGGTTCGGGCTCGGCCAGAAGATCCGCAAGGGGGAGTGGGACCCGGAGACCGACGCCGTCCCGGCCGGCCTGCGGTCCATGCTCGACTACGCCGCCTCGAAGAACCTGAAGCTCATGGCCTACGCCTATCCCTCGCTTCCCTTCCTCCAGAATCCCGAGTGGACCAAGTGGGCCGGGGACAAGGTCGGTCCGTCCGTGGTCGCCGACACGGGAATGAGGAGCTTCCAGGACTGGTGGATCGCGAAGCTCCTGGCCTTCGTCCGGCGGACGGGCGCGGCCGGCTTCTCCTTCGACCACTGGTGGATCGCCCTCGACGGCGCCTCGAGCAAGTACGCCCAGTGGTACGGCTGCCGGCGCATCCTGGAGACGCTGCGCCGCGAGGTCCCGGACATCGTCATCGACGGCCGCCAGCAATATCAGAACTTCGGCCCCTGGACCTGGCTGGCCGGCTCCTACCCGCACCCGACCCTGACCGACGAACAGCCCGAGAGCTTCACCGCCTTCCCGGACCTCCACACCGACCGCGTCTCGGCCGACCGCCAGCGCTTCGCCGCCTGGACCTACCGGGTCGAGCGGTTCGCCCCGCCGGAGATCACGCCGGGCTTCATGACCCACCAGTCGGAGCGTTCCGACGAGAAGGACGTCATGCGGCGCGACCGCTTCCGGCCGCGCGATTGGGACGCGCTCGGCTGGAAGTACTCCGTCCTTTCGTCGATCGGCACGGCGCCCTTCAACCACGTCATCGACTTCATCCCGGCCCGCGACCCTGACGAGTTCAAGGCCCTCTCGGACGACGACAAGGCCTGGTTCCGCCGCTGGCTCGACTGGACAGAAACCAACGCCGCCTTCCTCCACGCCCTGCGGCCGATCCTCGGGCCGCCCATGGTCGGGCGGGCGGACGGCACGGCGGCCGTCGTCGACGACCGAGGCTTCGTCTTCCTCTACAATCCAAACCCCGGGCGGGTCGAGGCGCGCTTCCGGCTCGACGCCTCCATCGGCCTCGCCAAGGGGGAACGCTTCGTCGTCCGGGAACTCCACCCGGAAGAGGGCAAGGTCCTCTGTTCGGCAGAGGGCTTCTGGAAGGCGGGTAGCGAGGTCGTCGTCCCCCTCTCCGGCGCCGACGCCCGCGTCTTCGAGGTCTTCCCGGCTCCGGACAAGGTCGAGGAACCCGTGCTCTTCAACGTCCGGGGCGCGATCTCGTTCCGGAACGGCCGGCTGGCCCTGACGGGTGTCTCCGGCGAGCCCGGGACGACGGCCGAGGCCCTCGTCCTCCTGCCCGAGGCTAAGACGGTCCGGGCGCTCACGGTCAACGGCGTCCCCTATCCCTTCAAACAGGCGAAAGACCTCGTCCCGGTCACGGTCCGCTTCGCCGGAAAGGCCTTCGGCCGGCTGCAGCGGCTTGGCACCTACGACCCGAACTTCACCGGCGGCACGGTCAAGGCCAAGGTCAGCATCCCGGCCCGGGTCTTCAAGCAGCTCGCCGACCGGAAGGCGAAGTGGCCCGTGCCCTATACCGAGGACGACCTGCGGGCGACTTGGCTCGGCCCGTGGCGCCTTCTCCTCTTCGCCGCGGTGGCCGAGCCGGCCGAGTCCATGGACGTCGCCGTCAAGGTCAACGGCCAGCCCGTCGAGGTCCGGAAGGCCTGGAACAGCGTCTATCCGCACGAGACCAAGCGCACGTACCTCGGGAGCTACGCCGACCTCTCGGGGCTCAAGCCGGACACGCCCTACGAGGTCGAGGTGACCCTGCCGGCCCTTGCCGCCGGGCGGTTCCTGGGGCTTTTCTTCGAGAACATCGAGCCGGAGTCGACGGAACACATCCTGGCGCCGCAACCGCTTCATTGACTTTTTCAGTGGACCTCTCATATTCTTTATGACATGAGCGCCCCCGGACGGAAGGCCGCGCGAAGCGAGCCGCTCCTGAACGTCAAGTCCCTCAAGGAGCAGGTCTACGAGTACCTCCGGGAGCAGATGAGGACCGGGTCCATCCTGCCGGGGTCCGTCATCGACATGGAGGAGACGTCGGCCAAGCTCGGCGTCAGCAAGACCCCCCTCCGCGACGCCCTCCTCCAGCTCGAGATGGAGGACTTCGTCAGCATCCTGCCGCGGCGCAAGGTCGTCGTCAACGTCCTCTCCGAAGAGGACATCCGGAATTACTACGACATCCTCGGCGCCTTGGAGAGCGTGGCCCTGCTCAAGTCCTTCGACCGGATCCGCCCCGCGGACATCGACGCCATGCAGGCCCTGAACGACGGCATGAAGGCGGCCATCGACGCCGACGACTTCGACCGCTACTACGAGAAGAACGTGGCCTTCCACGACACGTTCCTCGACCTCTGCGGCAACGCGGCCCTGGTCAAGATCGTCAACACCATGAAGAAGCGGCTCTACGATTTCCCCCGCTCCAAGGGCTTCGTCAAGGAGTGGGAGGAGGCCAGCATCGGCGAGCACCAGGCCCTCATCGACCTCATCCGGCAGGGCAAGCGCCTGGAGGCCGCCGACCACATCCGCGACGTCCATTGGTCCTTCGCCGTCCAGGAGCCGTTCGTCAAGAGATACTACGTCCAGATCGCCAAGGCCTCCGGCTGAGCCCGGGCGCCCGCCCGCGTCCCGGGAGCGAGCCGACACGGCCGGGGGAGGAAGACGATGCCCAGGGAAACCATGAGCCCCCGCGAACGCTGGCTGGCCGTCCTCGGGCGGCAGCGGCCCGACCGCGTCCCCATGGACTTCTGGGGGACGGACGAGACCGTGGCTGCCCTCATGGAGCACCTGGGCTGCGCGAGCCGGCGGGAGGCGCTCGAGCGGCTCCGCGTCGATTTCGTCGTCAAGCTCGAGCCGCGCTACGCCGGGCCGGCGCTCGGCCCCGGCCGGGACGCCTTCGGCCGGGCCTACCGGAAGGTCGCCTACGATTCCGGCGTCTACGACGAGTGCGTCAACGCCCCGCTCGCCGCGTACGGGTCCGTCGGCGAGATCGAGCGGAATTACGTCTGGCCGAGCCCCGACTGGTGGGACTATTCCGGCGTCGCCGCCGAGCTCCGGGGGCTCGAGAGGTATCCCGTCCAGGCCGGCGGGTCCGAGCCCTTCCTCATCTACAAGGACCTCCGCGGCGCGGAGCAGGCTTTCGTCGACCTCGTCGAGAACCCCGAGATCGTCCATTATTGCCTGGACAAGCTCTTCGCCCTCGCCTACGAGAACACCCGGCGGATGTTCGAGACGATTCCGGGGCGCATTGCCTTCACCTACGTGGCCGAGGACATGGGAGGGCAGACCGACCTGATGATGTCCCTGGCCCACATCCGCGCCTTCCTGCTGCCGCGGATGAAGCGCATCATCGACCTCTCCCACCAGGGCGGGGCGTACGTTTTTCACCATAACGACGGCGCCATCCGGCGCGTCCTTCCCGAGATGGTCGCCGCCGGCATCGACCTCCTCAATCCCATCCAATGGCGCTGCGGCGGCATGGAGCGGGAAGCGCTCAAGAGGGACTTCGGCGCACGGGTCGTCTTCCACGGCGGCATGGACAACCAGCGGACGCTCCCGTTCGGGACCGTCGACGACGTCCGGCGGGAGGTCCTGGACAACCTGCGGCTCCTCGGCGCGGGCGGGGGCTACATCCTCGCCCCCTGCCACAACATCCAGGCCCTGACCCCGCCGGAGAACATCGTGGCCATGTACGAGACTTGCTATGGGAACGGCTGGAGCTGATGCGGGCCGCACTGCCGCCGGCCATGATCTCCTCCGACGGATGAGACCTTGTCCGGGGATCTGACGCTCAGAGTGAGGCGAAGATGCGCGCGAAACGGTCACCGATGAAATTGGGCCCCGCGGTTCTGGTGCTGGCCGCGGCCTTGCTCGTCGCGGGAAGGCAGGGCGAGGCCGGCCGGCCCTCCGGGCCGGGCCGTCCGAGTCCGGGCGGGCCCGCGGACGCGGCCGAGTCGCCCTCGACCCTCCTCTGGTACACGCACCCGGCCGACAAGTGGGAGGACGCGCTCCCCGTGGGCAACGGCCGCCTAGGGGCCATGGTCTTCGGGAGGACCGACGAGGAGCTCATCCAGCTTAACGAGGACACCTATTGGTCCGGCGGGCCCTATTCGACTGTGGTCAAGGGGGGTGCCGCCGTCCTGCCGGAGATCCAGAAGCTCGTTTTCGAAGGGAACTATAAAATGGCCCACATCCTGTTCGGCCGGAGCCTCATGGGCTACCCCGTCGAACAGATGAAGTACCAATCCCTGGGCGGCCTGGTCCTCGGGTTCCCCTCGAAAGACGCGGTGGCCGACTACCGCCACGAGCTCGACCTGGACGTTGCGGTCGTCCGGACGACCTACGCCCGCAACGGCGTGCGCTTCACCCGCGAGGTCTTTTCGAGCCCGGTCGACCAGGTCATCGTCGTCCGGCTCACGGCGGACAAGCCGGGCATGGTCAGCTTCAAGGCCCAGCTCAGGGGCGAGCGGAACGAGGCCCATTCGAACTATGCCACCGACTATTTCCGGATGGACGGCCTCGCTCCCGACGGCCTGGTCGTCCGCGGGAAGTCGGCCGATTACATGGGCGTCAGGGGAGCGCTCCGCTACGAGTCCCGGCTCAAGGCGCAGCCCGAGGGAGGGACGATGGCCCTCGACTGGGACGAGCTCAGCGTGACCGGCGCCGACGCCGTGACCCTCCTCATCGCCGCCGCCACGAACTTCGTGAGCTACAAGGACTGCGGCGGCGACGCCCACGCCCGCGTCGAGGCCGCGATGTCGGCCGCGGCAGGGAAGACCTTCGAAGAGCTCAGGGCCGCCCACGTCGTGGAGCACCGGCGCCTGTTCCGTCGCGCCTCCTTGACGCTTTCGGCGAGCGCGAATTCCTCTCTCCCGACTGACGAACGACTGAAAAGCTTCGACGGGGCGAACGACCCGGCGCTCGGCGCCCTCGTCTTCCAGTTCGGCCGCTACCTCCTCATCGCCTCCTCGCGCCCCGGCACCCAGCCGGCCAACCTCCAGGGGATCTGGAACAAGGACATGAATCCCATGTGGGATTCGAAGTATACGACCAACATCAACACCGAGATGAATTATTGGCCGGCCGAAGTCGGGAACCTGGCCGAGTGCGCCGAGCCGCTCTTCCGGATGGTCGGCGAGCTCACCGACCAGGGTGGACAGGTCGCCCGCGAGCATTACGGCGCCCGCGGCTGGGTCTTCCACCAGAACACCGACCTCTGGCGCGCGGCCGCGCCCATGGACGGGCCGAGCTGGGGGACGTTCACGACCGGCGGCGCCTGGCTCGCGACGCACCTCTGGGAGCACTACCTGTTCACGGGCGACAGGGATTTCCTGGCTCAGTACTACCCGGTCATGAAGGGGAGCGCCGAGTTCTTCCTCGATTTCCTCGTCCCGCATCCGAAGTACGGCTGGCTCGTGACCAATCCCTCGACCTCGCCGGAGAACTTCCCGGCCGTCCCGGGCCGAACGCCGTTCTTCGACGAGACGACGACGTTCATGACGACGACCACGATCTGCGCCGGGTCCACGATCGACATGGCCATCCTCGTCGAGCTCTTCGACGGCGTCGCCCGGGCCTCCGGCATCCTCGGCGTCGACGCGGAGTTCAGGGCCCGGGTCCTGGCGGCCAAGGCGAAGCTCGCGCCGATGCGGATCGGAAAGAGGGGCAACCTCCAGGAATGGCTCGAGGACTGGGGGGAAACGGAGCAGAGCCACCGCCATATCTCGGGGCTTTGGGGGCTCTTCCCCGGGCACCAGGTTTCCCCGCGGCGGACGCCGCAGCTCGCCCAGGGAAGCCGGGTCGTCCTCGAACAGCGCGGTCTCGCCGGAAACGGCTGGTCTTCGGCCTGGAAGGCCGCCTGCTGGGCCCGGCTCGGCGACGGCGCCCGGGCCATGGAGAATTTCACGTACGCCATGCACAAATACACGACGAAGAGCCTTTTATCGACCTGCTCGGGCGCGATGCAGGTCGACGGCTCGTTCGGGATGTCCGCGGCCGTCGCCGAAATGCTCCTCCAATCTCACGAGAACGAGCTCGACTTTCTTCCGGCCCTGCCGGAGGCCTGGAGGGACGGAGAGGTCAAGGGGCTCATGGCCCGCGGCGGTTTCGAGGTCGGCCTTCGCTGGGAGGCCGGAAGCCTCGAGAGCGCAACGGTCCTGTCGAAGAACGGGAATCCATGCCGCGTCCGGACGACAGTCCCGCTGAAAGTCCTCTCGGGCGGCCGGGCGGTCCGGACCGCTGCGCCCGAAAAGGGGGTCATCGAGTTCAGGACGGAGGCCGGGCGGACCTACACGTTGAGAGCGAGTTGATCGTGGAAAGGGGACTGCCCCCAAGGGGACTGTCCCTCCTAATAAGGGAAGGAGGCTTGTCTTGATGAGAAAACGCGCATCGCTGACCGCCATCGCCATTCTGTCCGCCGTTCTCGCTCTCCCGCCGCTCGCCGCGGCCCAAGTCAAGGCGGCCGAGCCCATCCTGACCGTCGAGCGGATCTTCGGTTCCCGGGAGTTCTCCGCCGAGCGGTTCGGCCCGGCCCGCTGGACTAAGGACGGCGAGTCCTACACGACCCTCGAGCCGAGCGCGGAAGCCAAGGGAGGCCGCGACCTCGTCCTCTACGGGGCCGCGACGGGAGCGCGCGAGGTCCTGGTCTCCGCGGCCAAACTCGTCCCGCCCGGCGCCTCCGAGCCCCTGTCCATCGAAAATTACGACTGGTCTCCCGACGGCAGGGTCCTCATCATCTTCACCAACTCCAAGCGCGTCTGGCGGCAGAACACCCGCGGCGATTTCTGGACCTACGACCTTCGCTCAGGCCGGCTCCACAAGCTGGGCGCGGGTTTCGAGCCCTCGACGCTGATGTTCGCCAAGCTCTCTCCGGACGGGGCGATGGCCGCGTACGTCGTGCATGACAATATCTGTGCCGAGGACCTCGCGACCGGCCGGGTCCGTCAGCTGACCTTCGACGGCGGCGAGGAGACGATCAACGGCACCTCCGACTGGGTTTACGAGGAGGAGTTCGGCGTCCGCGACGGCTTCCGCTGGAGCCCGGACAGCCGGTCCATCGCCTTCTGGCACTTCGATACGCGCGGTGTGCCTGTCTTTACCATGATCGACAACACGGACAGCCTCTACCCGGCCCTGATCAGATTCAAGTATCCCAAGGCGGGCGAGACGAACCCGGACGTCCGTGTCGGCGTCGTTCCCGTCGCCGGCGGCTATCCGGTCTGGATGAAGGCGCCCGGGGATTCGCGCAACTCCTACATCCCGCGGCTCGAGTGGGCCGGGAACTCGCGGGAGGTCGTCTTCCAGCAGCTCAACCGGCTGCAGAACACGGACACCGTCTATATCGGGGACGCGGCCACGGGCGAGGTCCGTCCCGTCTTCACGGACCGCGACGAGACGTGGGTCGAGGTCATGGACGAGTTCCTCTGGCTCAGGGGCGGCCGGGGCCTTCTCTGGCTGAGCGAGCGCGACGGCTGGAAGCACGCCTACGACGTCTCGCGGGATGGGACAGCCGTCCGGCTCCTGACCCCGGGCGATTATGACGTGGTCGGCGTCGACGGCATCGACGAGAAGGGCGGCTGGCTGTACCTCACGGCCTCGCCCGAGGACCCGACCAAGCGCTTCATCTATCGGGTCCGGCTGGACAGCCAAGGGAAGCCGGAGCGCGTCGGCCCGCCCGCCCAGACCGGCGTCCGCCGCGTCGACGTCTCGCCTTCGGCCCGCTGGGCCTTCGACACGCATTCGACCCTCGACACGCCTCCCGTGACCGAGCTCGTCCGCCTGCCGCAGGGCGAGCCCGTCCGCGTCCTGGCCGCCAACAAGGACCTCCGGGCGAAAGTCGAAGCCCTGGGGCGGAAACGGGCCGAGTTCTTCAGGCTCGACATCGGCGACGGCGTCCGCGTCGACGGCTGGCGCATCCTGCCGCCCGATTTCGACCCGGCCAGGAAATACCCGTTGTTCGTCTACGTCTACGGCGAGCCGGCCGGGCAGACGACCCAGGACGGCTGGGGCGGCAGCGGATACCTCTGGCACCTCATGCTCGCCCAGCGGGGCTATATCGTGGCCAGCTTCGACAACCGCGGCACGCCCGCGCCGCGCGGCCGGGCCTGGCGCAAGAGCGTCTACCGCCAGATCGGCATCCTGGCCTCCGCCGACCAGGCCGCGGCCGTCCGTGCCGCCCTGGCCGCGTGGCCGTATGCCGACCCCGACCGGGTCGGTGTCTGGGGCTGGAGCGGCGGCGGCTCGATGACCCTCAACGCCATGTTCCGCTACCCCGACCTCTACAAGACCGGGATCTCGGTGGCTTCGGTTTCGAACCAGCGGCTCTACGACACG
>JBBISK010000051.1:0-3631 GCA_037441295.1 Candidatus Aminicenantota bacterium
ATCACCATCCCGGCCTGGATGGTCATGTCCACGGGCATGGACCCCGGCCGCCTCGGCCTCTACGGCTTCCGCCACCGCAAGGGCTATTCCTACAACGAGATGTGGATCGCCAACTCCAAGGCGGTGAAGAAGAAAAAGCTCTGGGACTACATCGGCGCGCAGGGCGGGCAGAGCACCCTGGTCAGCGTCCCGCCGAGCTACCCGGTCTACCCGGTCGCCGGGAACATGATCTCCTGCTTTATTACGCCGCCCGGCCCCGGCAAGGAGACGACCTACCCGCCGGCGCTCAAGGCCGAGATCGAGGAGCGGTTCGGGCCCTACATCTTCGACGTCGTCTTCCGGACCGAGGACCGGGACCAGATCCTCAAGGAGATCATCGCCATGACCGAGAAGCGGTTCGAGGTCATGGACTGGCTCATCGCCGAGAAGCCCTGGAACCTGTTCATGTTCGTCGAGATCGGCGTCGACCGCATGCACCACGCCTTCTGGAAGTTCATGGACCCGGCCCATCACCTCCACGAACCCGGCAACCGCTTCCAGAACGCCATTATCGATTACTACAAGCTCCTCGACGCGCGGATCGGGCGACTCCTCGCCCGGGCCGGCGACGACACCGTCGTCCTCGTCGTTTCCGACCACGGCGCCAAGCGCATGAAGGGGGCCTTCTGCATCAACGAGTGGCTCATCGAGCAGGGCGACCTCGCCGTCAAGGAGCGGCCGACGAAGCCGACGAGCCTCGACGACCTCCCCGTCGAGTGGCCGAAAACGAAGGCCTGGGCGTGGGGCGGCTATTACGCCCGCGTCTTCCTCAACGTCGAGGGCCGCGAGCCGCAGGGCATCATCCCGCCCGACGACTACGAGAAGGAGCGGGACGCCCTAGCGGCGCGCCTGGCGGCCATCCGGGGCCCGAACGGCGAGCCGTGGGCGACGAAGATCATCAAGCCGCAGGAATATTACGAGGTCCTGGAGGGGGAATACCCCGACCTCATGGTCTATTTCGACGACCTCTACTGGCGCTCCGCCGGCACCCTCGGCTACGGCACGAAGTACCTGGCCGAGAACGACACCGGCCCGGACGACGCCGTCCACGCCCAGGAGGGCGTCTATATCTTGGCCGACCCGCGGCACCGTGCCGCGGCCAAGCGCGACGCCGATATCCTCGACATCGCCCCGACCGTCCTCGACGTCCTGGGCATCCCCGTCCCCGGGGACATGAAAGGGAAGGTCATCCCCAGGCCCTAGCGGAGGGACGCGACCGGGGACGACGACACCACGAAGGAGCTCACCGCCATGTGCCAAGACCAGACCGGATTCACGCTGTGGTTCACGGGCCTGCCCTGTTCGGGCAAGACGGCCGTGGCCGACCGGGTCGCCGCCGTCCTCAAGGAGCGGGGGCTGCGTGTCGAGCGGCTGGACGGCGACACCGTCCGCCAGGACCTGACCCGGGACCTCGGCTTCTCGAAGAAGGACCGCGACGAGAACATCCGCCGCGTGACCTTCGTCGCCAAGCTCCTCTCGCGCAACGGCGTCGGAGTCCTGACGACCTTCATCTCGCCCTACCGGGAGATGAGGGACCGGGCCCGGACGGAGACGACGAACTTCCTCGAGGTCTTCGTCAGGTGCCCGGTCGAAGTCTGCATGGGGCGCGACGTCAAGGGCATGTACCAGAAGGCCATCCGGGGCGAGATCAAGGAGTTCACGGGCGTCTCCGACCCCTACGAAGAGCCCCTCAAGCCTGAGCTCGTCCTCGAGACGGACAAGGAAACGCTCGAGGAGAGCGTCCGCCGGGTCCTGGCCAAGCTCGAGGGAATGGGCTATATTGGGAGCCGCTGAGGGAAGGGAGCCATGGCCAAGTTCCTCGTGACGGGAGGCGCGGGCTTCATCGGCTCGCACATCGCCGAGACGCTCGTCCGGCGCGGGGACGCGGTCCGCGTCCTCGACAACCTGATGTCGGGGAAGCGCGAGAACCTGGCCGGCTTCATCGACCGGCTCGAGTTCGTCGAGGGGGACATCCGTGACCTCGAGACGTGCCGGCGCGCCGCCGCGGGCGTCGACCACGTCCTCCACCAGGCCGCGCTGGCCTCGGTCCCCGGCTCGATCGCGGACCCCGTCCTGACGAACGCCATCAACGTGACGGGGACCCTCAACCTGCTCGTGGCGGCCCGGGCCGCCGGGGTCCGGAGCTTCGTCCTAGCTTCCTCGTCCGCAGTCTACGGCGACGACCCGGGCCTGCCGAAGGTCGAGGGGAAGGAGGGGAAGCCCCTCTCGCCCTACGGCGTCAGCAAGTGGGTCGACGAAAAGTACGCCCAGGCGTTCCACGTCCTATACGGCATGAAAGCCGTCGCCCTCCGGTATTTCAACGTTTACGGGTCGCGCCAGGACCCCGGGTCCCAGTACGCGGCCGTCATCCCGCTGTTCATCACCAAGGTCCTCCGCGGCGAGCCGCCCGTCGTCTACGGGGACGGCGAGCAGTCGCGGGATTTCATTCATGTCGACGACGTCGTCCGGGCCAACCTCGCCGCAGCGGCGTCGGCCGAGGCGGGAGGCGAAGCCCTCAACATCGCCGGGGGGACGGGCCTGTCGATCAACGCCCTGCTCGCCGCCGTGAACGGCGCTCTCGGCACGGACGTCCGGCCCGTGCGGGCCGAACCGAGGCCGGGGGACATCAGGCACTCGACGGCCGACATCGGCCGGGCCCGACGCGTCCTTCGCTTCGAGCCGGGCGTCTCCCTCGCCGACGGCCTGAGGCGGACCATCTCGTGGTACAAGGAAAGGAGCTGACCCATGAATCCGGAAGCCAGGAAACTCCTGCAAAAGATCGAGACGAAGAAGGCCCGCGTGGGGGTCGTCGGCCTCGGCTACGTCGGCGTGCCGCTGGTCAAGACGTTCCTCCAGAAGGGCTTCCGCGTCACCGGCTTCGACATCGACCGGAAGAAAGTCGACATGCTGAACAGGGGCAAAAGCTACATCCGCCACATCTCGGCGGCCGAGCTCAAGGGCTTCCTCGCGGCGAAGAGGTTCGCCGCGACCGCGGACTTCCGGCGCCTCCGCGACGTCGACGCCATCATCATCTGCGTTCCGACGCCCCTCGACGGCCACGGCGGACCGGACCTCTCCTATGTCCTCAACACGACCATCACCGTCGCCGAGCACTTGCGGCGCGGGCACCTCGTCATCCTGGAGAGCACGACCTACCCGGGCACGACCGACGAAGAGATGCTGCCCATCCTCGAGGCCGGCGGCCTGCGCGGCGGCCGCGACTTCTTCCTGGCCTTCTCGCCGGAACGCGAGGACCCGGGGAACAAGAGCTTCTCGACGGCCACGACGCCCAAGGTCGTCGGCGGGTTGACGCCCGACTGCCTCAAGGTGGCCACGGCCCTCTACGACCGGATCATCGTGAGGACGGTGCCGGTCTCCTCGACCAAGGTCGCCGAGTCGACGAAGCTCCTCGAGAACATCTTCCGCTCGGTCAATATCGCTCTGGTCAACGAGCTGAAGATGATCTTCGACCGCATGGGCATCGACGTCTGGGAGGTCATCAAGGCGGCCTCCTCAAAGCCGTTCGGCTTCATGCCCTTCTATCCGGGGCCCGGCCTCGGCGGTCACTGCATCCCCATCGATCCGTTCTATC
>JBBISK010000051.1:3641-12165 GCA_037441295.1 Candidatus Aminicenantota bacterium
CTGACCTGGAAGGCCAAGGAGGTCGACTACCAGACGAAGTTCATCGAGCTCGCCGGCGAGATCAACACGTTCATGCCCTATTACGTCCTCGGCAGGACGATCGAGGCCCTGAACGAACGCGGCAAGTCCATCAAGGGGGCGAAGGTCCTCGTCCTCGGCGTGGCCTACAAGAAGGACATCGACGACCCGCGCGAATCGCCGGCCATCAAGATCGTCAGCCTGCTCCAGGGGAAGGCGGCCGAGGTTTCCTACAACGACCCCTACATCCCCCGCGTCGTGGGGCACCGGGAGTACCCAGGGATGGACATCCGCTCCGTGCCGCTGACCGCGGCGCGGCTGAGGAAAGCGGACGCCGTGGTCATCGCCACGGACCATTCCTCGTACGACTACGGCTGGATCGTCAAGCACGCGCCCCTCGTCGTCGATACGCGCAACGCCATCAAGCGGAAGCGCCGGAACGTCGTCAAGGCCTAAATAGGTCGCACGCGTCCTGTCAGGCGCTTTGACGGGGGCGGTGTCGCCGAGACCGCCCTCATCCCCCGGCCCCGGGAACCTGTCCCGGTTCCCCCGTCGGAAATCCCGCCGGGCCCCCCTCCAAACGGGGGCTTTCGGGCGGTCTCAGCGCCGCCCGCGCCAGCTTCCGCCCGATTCCCTTAGGGGCCTCGGTGTTGTCCTGCGGCAGTTAGCGGAGTCTAAGGGACTGCCCCTCTTCGTTTTTAGCAGATGCGCGGCAGGAGCTCGGAGGTCAGGGGCTCGAGGCGGCGCAGGCCGCCGGACGCCGTGGCGAGGAGGAGCTCGCCGGGCTTGCCGACCGCGTCCTGGACCTCGCCGATGACGGCCGCCCGGCGCCCCAGGGGGTCGCGGCGCATGCGCCTGACGAACTCCGCGGCTCGGCCGGCCGGGGCGACGACGACGGCCTTGCCCTCGCACGCCATGTAGAGCGGGTCGATGCCGAGGATCTCGCTCGCGCCGCGGACGGCCCGGCTGAGCGGGATGCGGGCTTCCTCGATGAGCAGGGGGTGGGGGAGGCGCTCGGCGAGCTCGGAGAGGACCGTGGCCAGCCCGCCCCGCGTGACATCCCTCATCCAGAGGGCGCCGCGCTTCCAGAGCGGGAGCAGGAAAAGGAGCGGGGCGCAGTCGCTCCGGGCCTTCGACCGCAGCCCGAAATCTCCCCGCGCCGAGAGCACGGCCAGGCTGTGGTCGCCGGGCGGGCCGGTCAGGATGACCTTGTCGCCGCGCCGGATGCGTCCGGGCGCCGGACGGCCGACCGCGTCGCCGACGCCCGCGGTGTTGATGAAGACCTTGTCGCCTCGGCCCTTTGGCACGACCTTCGTGTCGCCGGTGACGACGGTCACCCCGGCGCGGCGCGCCGCCGTCACGACGGACCGGAGGACCCGGTCCAGAGTCGCCTCCTCCAGGCCCTCCTCCAGGATGAGGCCGAGCGAGAGGAAGCGCGGCAAGGCCCCCGAGACGATGAGGTCGTTGACCGTGCCGTTGACGGCCAGTCGGCCGATGTCGCCGCCGGGGAAGAAAAGCGGGTCGACGACGTAGCTGTCGGTGGTGAAGGCGAGGCCGCCGGGGAGGAGGGCCGCGTCGCCGAGCTCCCCGAGGACGGCGTTCCCGAACGACGGCAGGATCCGGCCGGCGATGAACTCGCGCATCAGCCGGCCGCCGCTGCCGAGCTCCAGGCTGATCCTCTTGCCGCTCATGCCCGCCCTCCCGCTCCCGGTCCGCGTCCGTACTTGTAGTGGATGAGGCACGCGCCCTCGTAGGAGACCATGCATGGCCCGAGGGGGGATTCGGGAGTGCACTTCCCGCCGAAGAGCCGGCAGCCGTCCGGCCTGAGGACGGCGCGAAGGACGTCGCCGCACCGGCAGCCGGGCATGTCGCGCCCCGGCCCGGAGGTGGCGAGGCCGAACCTGGCCGCCGCGTCGAGCCCGGCGTAGGCGGCCCGGAACCGCAGCCCGCTCGCAGGGATCGTGCCCAAGCCCCGCCATGTCGCATCGAAGGGCTCGAGGACCTCGGCCATGACCCTGAGGGCGACGGGGTTCCCCCCGGGGCGGACGGCCCGCGTGTATTCCAGCGCGACCTCGGGCTTTCCGGCCGCGGCTTGGCCGAGCACCGCCCGCACGGCCAGCAGGATGTCGCCGGGCTCGAAGCCGGCCACGGCGCCCGGAACACCGAACTCCTCCGCGACAAAGGCATAAGGCCGGAGGCCGATGATGGCGCTGACGTGCCCGGGATAGAGGAACCCGGTGACCCCGACCCGGCCGGACTCGAGGAGGGCCCGCAGGGCCGGCGGGATGAGCCAGAGGGCCCGCAGGACCGAGAAGTTGCCCAGGCCCTCCGACTTGGCTTCCTTGACGGTCATGGCGATCGCCGGGATGGTCGTCTCGAACCCGGCGCCGAAAAAGACCGTCTCGCGGTTGGGATCCGAGCGGGCCGCGGCCAAGGCTTCCTCGGGGGAATAGACGATTTTCAGACGGGAATTCCGGGCCGGGACGGCCGTCTGGAGAGAGCCTTTTCCGGTCGGCACCCGGGTCATGTCCCCGAATGTCGCCAGCGTCAGGCCCTCCCGGCCCGCGAGGAGCCCGATGGCCGCCTCGTGGAGGACGTTCGGCGTGATGCAGACCGGGCACCCGGGCCCGGAGACCATCTCTACCCCCGCCTGCGCCAGGAGCGGCGTCAGGCCGTGCCGGAAGAGGGACATGGTATGGGTGCCGCAGACCTCCATAACCCGGACGGGGGAGGGGAGGGAACGGGCCAGGCCGGCGATGTCGCGGAGAAGGCCGCCGATGGCCTTATCGTCCCGAAGCTCCTTCATCGGTCCGCTTCCGCCAATTCCCGGAAGAGGCGGAGGGTCTTGCGGGCCTCTTTCTCGTCCATCAGCGAGATGGCGAATCCCGCGTGGACGATGGCCCAGTCCCCGACCTTGGCCTCGGGAAGGAGCGAGAAGTTCGTCCGAACCTCGCTGCCGAGGTATTCGACGACCCCCAGGCCCGACCTCTCGAGCCGGACGATCTTCGCGGGAACGGCCAGACACATCAGCCCCAGTTTATCATATTTTCCCGGGTTCCCCAAGGCCGCCCCCCATGATATAATGGTCAACTATGTGGGAAAGCCTGGAAGGTTACCTCCGGCCCGGGAGCGAAGAGGAACGGCTCGCCGCCGAGATCGACACGGCCAGGCTTCCCCGCCACGTCGCGGTCATCATGGACGGTAACGGCCGCTGGGCGGGCCAGAGGGGGCTCGCGCGGATCGAGGGGCACAAGGCCGGCTCCGAGTCCGTCCGAGAGGCGACCGAGACCTGCGCCCGGCTGGGCGTCTCGTACCTCACGCTCTATGCTTTCTCCAAGGAGAACTGGAAAAGGCCGCGCCAGGAGGTCGTCCGCCTGTGGGGGCTGCTGCGCACGTATCTGAGGAAGGATGGCCGGACCCTCGACGAGAACGGCCTCCGGTTCAGGGTCATCGGCGACCGGGACGGCATTCCCCGGACGGCCATGGCGGAGGTCGAACGGCTGGAGAAGAGGACCGCGGCGAACGGCCGGATGACGCTCGTCCTGGCCCTGAACTACGGCGGCCGGGCGGAGATCCTGGAGGCCGTCCGCCGCATCCTCAAAGGCGGCAAGGTCCGGTCCGGAGACCTCGACGAGGACCTCTTCGCCTCGTTCCTCTCGACCGTCGGCCTGCCCGACCCGGACCTCCTCATCCGGACGAGCGGGGAGATGCGGGTCTCGAATTTCCTCCTCTGGCAGATCGCCTACACGGAGCTGTGGGTGACGCCCGTCCTCTGGCCCGATTTCCAGAGGAAGGACCTCCTCCAGGCCGTCGTCGATTATCAGAAAAGGGACCGCAGGTTCGGGGACGTCCAATCCCGACCGGGAGAGAAGGGTTGAGGCCGGCGGCGTCGGCCCGCCCGAGGGAACGCCAAGCACCGGAGGGTCCAGAGCTGCCATGAGCCTTCTCAAACGCATTCCTACCGCCATCGCCCTGCTCGGCGCGCTGTTCCTCATCATCCAGTACGCGCCGAAGATCGGTCTCTACGTCTTCCAGCAGGTCTTCATCGTGGCCGCGCTCGTCGAATTCTACCGGCTGGCCGAGCGCAAGGGGCTGAGGCCGCAGACGGCGCTCGGCATCGTCCTCGCCCTGCTCGTCAGCCTGAGCTTCTATTTCCCGACCTTCCCGCTCGAGGTCGCCCTCTACGCCGCGCTCCTCCTCTCCGGCGTCTACTTCGTCGTCTACTTCAACAGCCTCGAGCGTCTGCCCTATTTCCCGGCCTCCTTCGCCATCACCCTCCTCGGCATGCTCTACCTCAGCTTCCCTCTGAATTTCCTCTACAAGGTCCGCCTCATGGACGCCAAGCTCGGGCCGTTCTACCTCTACTTCCTGTTTTCCGTAGTTTTCCTGGGAGACACCGGGGCCATGTTCTTCGGCAAGGCCTTCGGCCGGCACAAGATGACACCCGTGGCCAGCCCCAACAAGACCTGGGAGGGGAGCGCCGGGGGCATCCTCTTCGCCGTCGGCGGAGCGGTCCTGGCCCGGCAGGTCCTCCTCGTCTCGGCCGTGCCGCTGTGGCGGGCGATCCTCACGGGCGTCGTCGTCCATGCGGTGGCCCAGGTCAGCGACCCCCTCGAATCGCTCTTCAAGCGGGCCGTCGGGGTCAAGGACTCATCCAACGCCCTGCCCGGGCACGGCGGCTTTCTCGACCGCATCGACAGCCTCATCCTGGCCGGCCCCCTCTTCTATTTCATCGTCAAGTACTTCTGGAAATAGGGGGCCGGAAGCGATGACCCGGACGCTCGCCATTCTCGGCTCGACGGGGTCCATCGGGACCGGCGCCCTGGACGTCGTCGACCGCATGGCCGGCGGGGTCGAGGTGACGGCCCTGGCCGCCGGCGCGAACCTGCCGCTCCTCGTCCGGCAGATCGAGAAATACAGCCCCCGGCTCGTGTCCGTGAAGCGGCCCGCGGACGCCGAAGCCCTCCGGCCGCTCGCCCGGCGCGGCCGGCTCCGCGTCGTCTCGGGCCCGGAGGGGGCGGAGGAAGTGGCGCGCGACGACCGCGCCGACACCGTCGTCTCGGCCATCACGGGCATCGACGGCTTCCGGCCGACGCTGGCCGCCGTGCGGGCCGGCAAACGCGTCGCCCTGGCCAACAAGGAGTCGGTCGTCGTCGGCGGCGAGGTCCTCGTCCGTGAGGCCGCCCGCTCAGGGGCCCGGATCATCCCCGTGGACAGCGAGCACAGCGGCGTCTTCCAGTGCCTGGCCGGCGTCCCGAAGAGCCGCGTCCGGCGGGTCGTCCTGACGGCCTCGGGCGGGCCGTTCCTCCGCACCCCCCTGCGCGAGCTCGGGCGGCAGCGCCTCGAGGACGTCCTGCGGCACCCGACCTGGAAGATGGGGAGGAAGGTCACCGTCGACTCGGCGACCCTCATGAACAAAGGCCTGGAGCTCATCGAGGCCCGCTGGCTGTTCGGGCTCGAGGCCTCCCGGCTCGACGTCCTCATCCATCCCCAGAGCATCGTCCACGCCCTGGTTGAGATGGCCGACGGCTCCGTCCTGGCCCAGATGAGCGCCGCCGACATGCGCATCCCCATCCAGTACGCCCTGACCTTCCCGGAGCGGCGCGCGACCGGCCTGCCGCGCCTCGACCTGGCCGCTGTCCGGAGGCTCGAGTTCCACGACGTCGACGGGCGGCGCTACCCGCTCTTCGTCCTGGCCCGCCGGGCCCTGGAGGCCGGCGGCAGCCATCCCGTGGCCCTGAACGCGGCCAACGAGACGGCCGTCGCCGCCTTCCTCGAGGGTCGCGTCGGCTTTGCCGACATCCCGGCGATCGTCCAGGCGGTCATGGACGACCACCGCCCCGCCCCGGCCGGCTCGGTGGAGGCGGTCTTCGCCGTCGACCGGGAGGCGCGGCGCGCGGCCCGGCATATCCTCAAACAAAGGTAAGAGCATGGTCAACGTCCTCGGCACCATCGTCGCCTTCGTCATCGTCTTCGGCATCCTCGTCTTCGTCCACGAATTCGGCCACTTCTTCATGGCCAAGCTCGTCGGCATCCGGGTCGAGGTTTTCTCCTTCGGCTACGGCAAGCGGCTTTTCGGGTTCAAGAAGGGGCAGACCGACTACCGCGTCAGCCTTATCCCCATGGGAGGCTATGTCAAGCTCCTCGGCGAGGGGATGTTCGAGCCCGGACGGCCTGTCGCCCCCGACGACATGATGGCCAAGAGCCGCGGCCAGCGGCTCCTCGTCATGGCCTCGGGCCCCTTCATGAACATCCTCCTTGCCGTCGTCCTCGTCACCGTCATCAACCTCGTCGGCGTGCCCTCGCCCGTCTACCTCGAGCAGAGCCCCGTCATCGGCTGGATCGACAAGGACTCGCCGGCCGCGCACGCCGGTCTCGAGATCGGCGACACGATCGTCCGCATCAACAGCCGCGCCGTCAAGACGTGGAGCGACGTCGAGATCGCCGTCGGTTCGCGGCCCGACAAGAAGATCCGGCTGGATTTTCTCCGCGATGGCCAGCCGGTCACGACCGAACTCCAGACGGAATCCGTCGGCAGCTACTCCTTCGGCTACGCCGGCTTCCGGGCCAGGACCCTGACCGAGGTCCAAATGACCCTGCCCGGCTCGCCGGCCGAGAAGGCCGGGCTCCGGCCCGGCGACGTCATCGTCGCCGTCGACGGCCAGCCGGTCTTCTTCTACCAGTTCATCCAGGTCATCGAGCGGAACCCCGGCAAGGAGCTCCGGTTCAGCGTCCGGCGCGGCGGCGAGACCGTGACCCTGCCCGTAACGCCCAGGCGGGAGGGGGAGGTCGGCAAGATCGGCATCCGCCAGGCGGCCGAATCCGTGCTCAAGAAGTACGGCTTCCTCCAGGCCGCCGTCCAGAGCGTTAGAGAGAACCTGCGGAACACGCTCCTCATCGTCCAGTTCCTGAGGGACCTGTTCAAGGGCGAGGCCTCGACGAGGCAGCTCGGCGGCCCGCTCGAGATCGCCAACCTCTCCTACGCCGCCCTGCGCATGGGCTGGCTGGCCCTCATCAGCTGGATCGCCGTCATCAGCCTCCAGCTCGGCATCCTCAACCTCGTCCCCGTCCCCGTCTTCGACGGCGGCCAGATCTTCGTCCTCATCGTCGAGTCCATCTTCCGCCGCGACCTCAGCCCGAAGGCCCGGAGCGTCTGGATGCAGATCGGCTTCGTCATCTTCGCCGCCCTCATCGTCTTCGTCGTCCTCAACGACTTCGTCAAGAAGCTCCCCCACGGCTGGAGCAGCCTCCTGCCGTTCTAGGGGGAGGGGAGGCCTCCATGTTCGAGCGCCGCGCGACCCGCCGGGTCAGCGTCGGGGGCGTCGCCGTCGGCGGCGGCGCGCCCGTCGTCGTCCAGGGCATGGCCAAGACGGACACGCGGGATGTCGCGGCCACCGCGGGCGAGGTCGGCCGGCTCGAGAGGGCCGGGGCCGAGATCGTCCGCCTGGCCGTGCCGGACCGCGAGGCGGCGCGGGCCTTCGGGGCCGTCAAGGCCCGGGTCAGGGTCCCCCTCGTCGCCGACATCCACTTCGACCACCGCCTGGCCCTGGCCGCGCTCGAGGCCGGCGCCGATGGCCTGCGCATCAACCCCGGCAACATCGGCTCGCGAGAGCGGGTCGCCGCCGTCGTCCGCGCCGCCAAGGAGCGGGCCGTGCCGATCCGCATCGGCGTCAACTCCGGCTCGCTCGAGAAGGGGCTGCTGGCCAAGCACGGCGGCGTCACCGCCGAGGCCATGGTCGAGAGCGCCCTGCGGCACGTCCGCCTCCTCGAGGACCTGGACTTTCGGCTGATCAAGATCTCGCTCAAGGCCACGGACATCCGGCGGACGCTCGAGGCCTATCGGCTGCTCGCGGCCGAGGTCGATTACCCCTTCCACGCGGGCATCACCGAGGCCGGCCGGCTCTTCGCCGGGAGCATCAAGTCCGCGGCCGGGCTGGCACTAATTTTGGCCGAGGGGCTGGCCGACACGGTCCGCGTCTCGCTGACGGCCCCGGCAGAGAAGGAAGTCCTGGCCGCTTGGGAGGTCCTCCGCGGCCTCGGGCTCCGGGAGCGGGGCGCCGTCCTCATCTCCTGCCCGACCTGCGGCCGGACGGAGGTCGATTTGATGGCCGTCGCCGCCCGCGTCGAACGGGCCGTCCGCGGCCTGCGGGCGCCACTCGTCGTGGCCGTCATGGGCTGCCCCGTCAACGGCCCCGGCGAGGCCCGGGAGGCCGACATCGGGCTGGCCTGCGGCCGGGGGAGCGGGGTCATCTTTAAGAAGGGACGGCCGTTGCGGCGGGTGCGTGGCGCGGGCATAGTCGAGGCCTTCATCGACGAGGTGAAGCGGCTCGACCGGGAAACGTCGGGAAGGAAGTGAGAGGGCCATGAAGCGAGCCACGGCCGGGCGCGCCGTCTCCAAGGCGGTCGAGCGAAGATATGCGAGGCTCCAGGACATCCTCCGCGGTATGGGGAGCGTCCTCGTCGCCTACTCGGGCGGCGTCGACAGCACCTTTTTGCTTAAGGTCGC
>JBBISK010000052.1:0-12060 GCA_037441295.1 Candidatus Aminicenantota bacterium
TCACCTCCGGATCGCGCTCGCCCACAGCCCGAAGTTTTTCGGCTGGGGCGAATTCTGGCAGCTCGCCTCGAAGAAGGTCGAGATCCCCGAGGACCGCATCCGCGAGATCGAGAACGACTTCGCCGCGACCAAGCAGTCGGCCGCGACCGAGGACCTCGTCCGAAAGCATTTCGGGCTCGAGGCCTCGAGCGACCTCTTCGACCTGACCTGCCTGAGCCTCGACCTCCTCCTGGAGAAAAAATACAAGAAGGAGTTCATCCTCCTGGCCGACGCCGGCTGGGGTAAGTGGCACCTCAAGAGGATCCTCAACGCCCTGCCCGAAGGATTGCCCCTGGCGGCGCCGACGGCCCGCCTGCCGGAGTTCGAGGAGGCCGAGAAGCCGGAGATGAGCAGCGTCCAGGACTTCCCGATCAAGGTCTACCTGACCTGGCGGGAGATCCTCTCCGGCGGCCTCAAGGTCCCCCGGAGCCTGGCCAAGGAGCTCTCCCATTACCGGGAATACACCTTCACCGACGCCGAGGACAACAAGGCCCACACGCTCTACTACTTCCCGACGGCCAATTATTTCCTCGGCCTGCGGGATTTCTACACCCAAGCCAACATCCCCCAGGGCACGAGCCTGACCCTGGAGAAGACGGGGCCGAACACCTTCAAGTTCTGGGTCAAGAAGTCGAAGAAGAAGATCTCCGTGCCGCGCCTGGCCTACAACGCGGAGAACGACCGCTTCCAGGACACGGGCGAGGACGGATTCTCCTTCGCTGAGCCGAACAAGATCATCTACATCGAGCGCGAGACCCTGGTCAAGCTCCTGCCCCTCTACGAGCAGCGGGCCGACCTCGACCTCCGGGACCTCCTGCTCCTCGTCTTCAAGAGCCCGGCCCTCGGCGGCGCCTCCCACTCCCTCCATTTCCTGCGCGCCTACCATCTCATCGACCTTCTCCGCCAGACGACCCAGGAGGACGTCGAGACCGTGCTCCTCAACACCTCCGAATTCTCCAAGTCCGACAAGAAGAAGGGGATGTTCTATTACCAGGAGCCATACGTCCCCAAGGAGGAGGTCCCCATCGGCTTCCCGGCCGAGGAACCCTTCGGCGCCCCGCTCGCGGAAGGGATCGCGGGCGAAGAAGGGCTGCCGGGCGACGAGATTGGCCGCGGGATAAGTCCCGAGGAGGCCGCCGCGGCCGAGCTCCAGGCGGAAGCCGCCAAGTCCGTCGCCGTGGAGAAGGCCAAGGCCCCGGCCGGCGCGGCCGCTGCCAAAAAAGAGAAACCTTTCAAGAAAAAGAAGCCCAAGGCCGAAGGGGAAAAGGTCGCCCGGCCGAAAAAGAGCGAGCGGCGCGTCATCGAGGAGAAGATCGCCGAAGAGGAGTCCGTTCAGGAAGCCCTGTCCGCGATCAAGGAAAAAGAGGACGAGGGGACAGAGACGCGGGCCCGGGAGAAGAAGGAAGAGTTCAAGCCGGTGGCCAAGGAAACGCCCAAGTTCGGGCTCTTCGGCGACCTCCTCAAGACGGCCCTGAAGAAGAAGGACGACAAGAAGCCCGACACCGAGGCCGAAGCCGAGCCCGGGCCGGAGCCGGAAAAAAAGTGAGGCCGGCCCCGCGGTCACGCGGGGTTAGCGGAGGACGTCGCGGACGGCGCCCCTGCGGCGCGTCACGCCCATCTCGTCGAGAAGCTCGAGCAGGGGGATGGCGTACTTGCGCGTCAACCCCGTCAGGGCCTTGAAGTCGGCCACGGTCAGCTCCCTCCTTCCCGAGCCCCTGACCTTCTCCACGACCTCGTCGAGCCATCGCTGGTGGACGATGAACCCGTCCCGGCCCTCGACGATCTTCTTCCTCTCCATGAGCTCGGCCAGGAGCCGCTGAAGCCGGCCCGGGCTGAGGCGGAGCCGCCGGCTGAGCCCGTCGAGCGAGGCGCGGCCGAATTCTCCTTCGAGGATCAGGGATTCCATCCGGGCGAGGAGGGCCTCGTCCTCGGCCGATACCGGCGGCCGGTAGCCGACGAGCTCCGCCGCGCCGCCGGCGAGCGACACGCGGCCTTCCTTGGCCAGCGCCCGCAGAGCCAGGTTGAGGACGTTCGGCGCGACGCCGAACCTCTTCTCGATCCTGTCGAGCGGCACGGTCTGCTGGGCCGGATGCTTCTTGTGGTATTGGCCGAGGTAGGTCGCGACCCTACGCCGGAGGAAATCGAGGCTCTCCTGGAGGACGAAGGAGAGCGGCGAGAAGGACAGGATACGGACCTTCGCGTCGGCTTCGAGCCCGCGGGCGATCTCCTCGACCCGGGCGGGCGCGAGCCGGGAGAACGCAGTGACTTCGTCAGCGCCCAGCCCCCGGATGCCGGCGAGCTCGGCCAGGACGAGGGCCATCTCCTCCTCCCTCCCGGCCAGGCGCTCCAGGAGCTCCCGGCGCCTCGGCGGCTTGAGGTCGGGCGGCGGCGAGGGCAAGAGGACGACGCCGCGGCCGACGGGACGCCCGTCCGCGGCCAGGACCTCGAAGGCGTCATGCCAGCGCGCGTCGAGTGGCTCTCCCGTTGTCACCAGGACCCAGGCAGAGTCCGCCTTCGGCATCCTGTGCCCGGCGACGACGGCGGACACGCGCCGGCCGCGGAGGACAACGGCCGCCCGGCCGTCCGGGCCGAGGTCCCTGGCATCGAACTCGAGAGCGGCGTCGAAAGATGTCGCGGTCATCGCGTCTTCCCTTCCGTGTCGGGCTCCGGGGTCGGGGCCAGGGCCATCCGCTGGAGGATCGGGTCGCAGGAGACGAGAACGACGCGGACCCTGTCCCCAAGCTCGAGCAGTTGCCGCCGGCGGCGCGGCCGGCGCCCGCGGCCGCGGTCCCCGTCGAGGTCCCGGAAGGCGAGGAGTCCCTCGACGAAATAGTCGTCGAGCTCGACGACGAGCCCGGCCTTGGTCAAGTCGACGACAACCCCCGTGAACTCGTCGCCCAGCCGCTCCTTGAGGAGCCGGAAGATCCGCCACGTGATCAAGGCCTGCTCGGCCGCGCCGGCGTTCCGCTCCCGCTCGCTCGAATGGCGCCCCGCCCGATCGAGGTCCGTCCCCCAGCCCTCGCCCCTCTCGAGCACGGCCTTCAGGATGCGGTGGACGACGAGGTCAGGATAGCGCCGGATGGGCGAAGTGAAATGGGTGTAATCCGTCTTGGCCAGCCCGTAATGCCCGACGTTCTCCGGCGAGTAGACGGCGAGCTTCATGGCCCGCAGGACCTGGATGCCGACGAACTTCTCCTCCGGCCGGCCCTCGGCCCGCCGCAGGACGCGTTCGAGGTCCTGGCCGCGGACCTTGTCCGGTTCGGGAAGGGAATAGCCCAGGGGCCGGAGGATGTCCCGGAGCTTTTCCAGGTCCGCCCCGGCCGGCACGGGGTGGACCCGGTAGAGCGTCGGGACCCTCCGCTCGGTCAGGAAGGAGGCCACGGCGACGTTGGCCGCGACCATGAAGTCCTCGATCAGGCGATGGGCCTCGTTGCGCTCGGCCGCGGCCACGGCCAGGAGCCGGCCCTCCTCGTAGACGAGCTCGGGCTCGACGAGGTCGAAGTCGAGGCTACCCTCCTCGAGCCGCCGGTTGCGCATGGCCCTGGCCAGGTCCCGCATGAGGAGGAGGTCGCCGGCGAGCGCGCTGTGGCGGCGGCACTCCTCCGCGTCCCCCTCCATGACGGCGAAGACCGATTTGTAGGTCAGGCGCGCCGCGGTCCGGATCACGGACTGAGTGAACTCGCTCCGCAGGACCCGGCCGTCGCGGTCGACCTCCATCAGGGCCGAGACGGTCAGCCGTGGCACGGCCGGCCGCAGACTGCAAAGCCCGTTCGACAGCCGCTCGGGCAGCATGGGCAGGGTCAGGTCGGGGAAATAGACGCTCGTGGCCCGGTCGGAGGCCTCCCGGTCGAGGGCCGTGCCCGGCCGGACGTAGTGCGCGACGTCGGCGATATGGACGCCGAGGAGGAACGTCCCGCCCGGGAGGGGGCGTATGGATACGGCGTCGTCGAAGTCCTGGGCCTTCTCGCCGTCGATGGTGACGGTCGTCCAGTCGCGGAGGTCGCGCCGGCCTTCGAAGTCCCGCGGTCCGGGGTCGTCCGGCACGGCCCTGGCCTCGCGGAGGGCCTCTTCGCCGAATTGGTCGGCCAGGCCGTAGCGTCGGATGACGACCCTGGCGTCCACCCCAGGGTCCTCGGGCCGGCCGTAGACGGCGGTCACGGCGAGCGTCCGGCGGTCGGCCTCGACGATCATCCCGGGCTCCGGCGCCGGACGGCCCTTGGACTTCAGGGCGATCTCCTCGTGCGAGGGGGAATCGAAGACCTGCAGGAAGGCCGCGCCGAAGCGCTCCCTGTAGAGGCCGAGGAAGGTCGGGCTCCCCCGCTTGAGGATGCGCGTGACCTTGCCCTCGGGCTTGCCGAGCCGGCCGTCCTCCTTGACCGCGACCTCGACCTCGTCGCCCTCGATGACGCCCTCGGCGAAACGCGCCGGGACGAAGATGTCCTCGCCGCCGTCGGCCGGTGCGACGAAGCCGAACCCCGGGCGGGAGGTCACGAACCGTCCCCGGACGAGCCCCGAACGCGCGGGGAGAAGGAAACGGTCCTTGAGCCGGCGGACGAGCCGGGCCCGCTCGAGGTCCTCGAGCTCCGCGAGGAGCTTGGCCCGCTCGCGGCGCCCGACCTCGAGTTCGGACTCGACCCGGGCGAAGGTGAGCCCCTCGCGGTGCCGGCCCAGGAGGCCCAGGATCTTGGTGCGGAGCGTCGTGTGGGCCATGGTTCAATAGTAAAAAAGCGAGACGTACGGGACGCGGAGCTTCCGCCGCTCGTTCTTGACCGAGAGGGTCCTCGCCGCCCCGGCCCGGACGCGTCCGGCCCGCCGCCACAGGAGCTCGTCCACGGCCTCGTCGACCGTCTCCAAGGCGGCCTCGTCGGCGGGCTCGGCGGCCAGCAGCCCGGCGGCCTTTTCAAGAAGGCCGCGGAGCTCCGACTCGTCCGCGGCCAGCGCCCGCAGCGAGCGCTCGACCTCGCAGCACGCCCGGGCCGCCTTCTCGGAGCGGGGGGCCGCGGCGCTCCTCCGCCGGCCGGCGCCCCGGTCGGCGTGCTGGGCCATGGCCTTGCGGACCTGAGCGTCGCAGAAGGCGAGCGGGAGGCCCCTGGTGCCGTGCGCCCGGACACGGAGGATGTCGAAGGCGCGGCCGACGCCCTCGAGGACGACGCGGAGCGGAATACGGTCGCTCTCCCAGCCGGCGATGACGGCCAGGTCGCGGGGGGAGAGGAAGAACGGCGCGCCGCGGCGGCGGAGGAACTCCCGGGCGATGGTCTGGTAGTACCCGCTCTGTGGCTCGTCGGTCATGGCGTGCGGGCCGGGTCCCGGCTCAGGCCTCCCGGTTCCTTTCGTAGAGGATCCTCAGCCCTTCGAGGACGAGGTCAGGCTCGTAGCAATCGATGGCCGGGATCTCGGGCGTGATCTCGCCGCCGAAGCCGCCCGTGGCGATGACCTTGGCGGTGCGGCCGAGCTCCTTGCGGACCTCGGCGATGGTGTTGACGACGAGCCCGATGTAGCCGAAGTAGAGGCCGGACTGCATGCTCGACACGGTCGTCCGGCCGATGGCCCGCTTCGGCTTGCGGATCTCGATCCGAGGCAGCCGGGCCGTCTTGAGGTAGAGGGCCTCGGCCGCAATCTGGATGCCCGGGGCGATGGCCCCGCCCAGGTACTCGCCCTTAGCCGAGATGGCGTCGAAGGTCGTGGCCGTGCCAAAGTCCACGACGATGACCGGCCCGCCGTGCTTCTCGAAGGCGGCCACGGCGGCCACGATCCGGTCGGCGCCGACCTCGAGCGGGTTCTCGTAGAGGACAGGCATGCCGGTCCGCAGGCCCGGCCCGACGACGAGGGGTTCCAGCTTGAAGTAAGCGCGGCACGTCTCCTCGAAGACCGGCGTCAGGGGCGGCACGACGCTCGACAGGATGGCCGCCTCGATCCGCTTCGGCTGGAGCCCGGCGACCTGGAAGAGGTTAAGGAGGACGGCCCCGTACTCGTCGCTCGTCTTTTCCCGGTCGGTCTTAATCTTCCAGCTCCGGACGAGCTTCGGGCCGCGGAACAGACCCACGGCGACCGTCGTATTCCCGATGTCGAACGCGAGCAGCATCGGCTCCTCCTTCTCAATCCCAGTCGAGGGCCAGGACGTCCTCGAAGGCGAGCGACGCCGGCCCCCCGTCCGGCTCCAGGCGCAGCCGGCCGTCGGGCTCGAGCCCCCGGAAAAGGCCGGACCTCTCGCCCCGCGCGCCCGTGACGCGGACGCGTGTCCCCGGCGGAAAGGCCATCCTCGCCTCGTAGCCCTGGAGGATCGTCCCGCCGTCTCCCCGGATGAGCGGATTATACCAGCGCTCGAGGCCCAGGCAAAGCGACACGAGGAGCGCCGCTCGATCGGCCTCGCGGCCCGTGGCCAGGCGGATCGACGTTGCCGTCTCGCGGATCCCGTCGGGGAAGTCGCCCTCGCCGTGGTTGACGTTGAGGCCGACGCCGACGACGGCGAAGCCGGGCCGGCCGGGGGCAAAGACGGCCTCGGTCAAGATGCCGCCGAGCTTCCTGCGCCCGTGGACGAGGTCGTTCGGCCATTTGAGCCGGGCTTCGAGACCGGCCGCGTCGCGCACGGCGTCCGCCGCCGCAAGCCCGGCCGCGAGCGACAGGAGGGAGAACGGCGCCCGGGACGCGTCCGCTCCGCCCCAGCGGAGGATGAACGAGGCGTAGAGCCCCAGGTCCCGCGGCGAATGCCAGATCCGGCCCTTGGTGCCCCGGCCGCGGGTCTGCTCGTCGGCGACGACGACCGTGCCGTGCGCGGCGCCGGCCCGGGCGAGCTCCCGGGCCGTGTCGTTCGTCGAGGGAAGGCTCTCGAACCTGCGAATGTCGGTGCCGATGGTCATGGTCCGCGCCGGCCGGCGGCGTCGCTCCTCCGCTCAGGCCGCCGGGCCGAGGCTGGCCAGGTTCCGCTCGAGTTTCGCCCGGCGGTCCCATAGCCCCTCGAGCCGGGCCCGGTTCTCGTCGACGACGGCCCGCGGGGCGCGGGCCACGAAATCGGGGTTCTCGAGCTTCTGCTCGATCTTGGCCAGCTCGGCCCGGACCTTCTCGAGCTCCTTCGCGATCCGCTCCCGCTCCCCCGCCAGGCCGGCCGCGGTCTCCTCGACGGGGATGGCCAGCTCGAAGGGGCCGGCGACGCCCTTGAGGACTCGCCGCGCGGCCGGCGGGGCGTCGGCGAACTCGAGCCGTGAGACCCCGGCCAGCGTCCGCACCAGCGCCGCGTGGCCGGCCAGGGCCCGGGTTTCGGCGCCCGACGCCGGCTTGACCCAGAGCTCGACCTTCTCTTTCGGCGCGATCCGGTTCTCCGTCCGAACCTTGCGCGTCTCGGCGATGACCTCCTGGACGAGGGCCATCGTCCGCTCGGCCTCCGGGTCCGCCCACTCTGGCCGGGCCTCGGGGAAAGGCGCTATGGCCACCGACCGGCCGGCGCCGGGCAGGTGCTGGCCGATCTCTTCCGTGATGAAGGGCATGAACGGGTGGAGGAGGCGGACGGTCCGGCCCAGCGTGTCGGCCAAAACGGCCTCGGTCGTCCGGTTTCCCTCGCGCAGCCCGACCTTGGCGAACTCGATGTACCAGTCGCAGAACTCGTGCCAGACGAAATGGTAGAGCGTGTCGGCGGCCTCGTAGAACTTGTACTGCTCGAGGCTCCGGCCGATGGCCTCGGTGACGGCCGCGGTCCGGCTGCGGATCCAGCGGTCGGCGAGCGAGAGCTCGCCCTCCTTGGCTTCGGCCGGAGTTTCGCCCAGGTTCATCAGGACGAAGCGCGAGGCGTTCCAGATCTTGTTGGCGAAGGCCTGGTAGCCGGCCATGCGCTCCTCGGACAGGGCCAGGTCCATGCCCGGCACGGCCAGGGCGGCCAGGGTGAAGCGGAGGGCGTCGGTGCCGTATTTCCCGATCATCTCCAGGGGGTCGATGATGTTGCCCTCGGACTTGCTCATCTTGCGGCGCTTGACGTCGCGGACGAGGCCGTTGATGAAGACGTGGCGGAAGGGGATGCGGCCCCGGAACTTGAGGCCCAGCATGATCATCCGGGCGACCCAGAAGAAGATGATGTCGAAGCCCGTGGCCATGAGGTCGGTCGGATAGAAGGTCCGGAGGTCCTCCGTCTCGTCGGGCCAGCCGAGGGTGCCGAAAGGCCACAGGCCCGAGGAGAACCAGGTGTCGAGGACGTCCTCGTCTTGGTCGAGCGGGCCGCCGCACTTCTCGCACTTCTCCGGCGCCTCCATGGCGACCATGGTGTGCTTGCAGTCCCGGCAGTACCAGGCCGGGATGCGGTGGCCCCACCAGAGCTGCCGCGAGATGCACCAGTCGTGGATGTTGTACATCCATTCGAAATAAGTCTTGGTCCAGTTCCCCGGGATGAACTGGATCTCGCCCGACTCGACGGCGCGGATGGCCGGATCGGCAAGCGGCTTGATGCGGACGAACCACTGCCACGAGAGGTGGGGCTCGATGACGCTCTTGCAGCGGTAGCAGTGCCCGACGGCATGGTCGTAATCCTCGGTCTTGACGAGAAGCCCGAGCGTCTCGAGCTTCTCGACGACCTTGGCCCGGCAGGCGAAGCGGTCGAGGCCCGCGAACTCTGGCCCGGCCGCGTCCGTCATCTTGCCCGAGCCGTCGATGACGATGACCTGCTCGAGGCCGTGGAGCTTGCCGAGCTCGAAGTCGACCGGGTCGTGGGCCGGCGTCACCTTGACCGCGCCGGTGCCGAACTCCCGCTCCACGCGCTCGTCCGTGATGACGGGGATGAGGCGGTCCCGCAGCGGCAGGCGGACCTTCTTGCCATGGAGGTGCCGGTAGCGCTCGTCGTCGGGGTGGACGGCGACGGCCGTGTCGCCGAGCATCGTCTCGGGCCGCGTCGTCGCCACGGTGACGAATTCCGTCCCCGTGGCGGCGGATTCGTCCGAGCCCTCGACCGGGTAGCGGATGTACCAGAGCTTGCCGTGGAGGTCGCGGTGCTCGATCTCGATGTCCGAGAGGACCGTGCCGCAGCGCGGGCAGCGGTTGACGAGGTAGTAGTCGCGGTAGATGAGGCCTTCGTTGTAGAGGGAGACGAAGACGTGCTTGACGGCCCGGCTGAAGCCGGGGTCCATGGTGAAGCGCTCGCGCGACCAGTCGAGGGAGGCGCCGAGGCGCCTGAGCTGGCTGGTGATGACGCCGCCGTACTTCGCCTTCCAGTCCCAGGCGATGCGGAGGAACTCGTCCCGGCCGACCTTCTCCCGGGTCAGGCCCTTCTCGGCCAGGCTTTGCTCGATGACGTTGTGCACGGCGATCGAGGCATGGTCCGTGCCGGGCAGCCAGAGGCAGTTGTAGCCCTGCATGCGCTTCCAGCGGGTGATGATATCGGGCAGGGTGAAGCACAGGGCGTGGCCCATGTGGAGGATGCCCGTGACGTTCGGCGGCGGCAGGACCATCGAGAACTTCGGTTTCGTCGAATGGGCGTCGCCGACGAAGAGGCCCTCGTCCTGCCAGAACTTGACCCACCTCGCCTCGACCGGCGTGGGGTCGTACGTTTTCTCGAGCTGTCGCTTTTCGTTCATGGGGTCACCACCAGGGGTCGGGATTCCGCCGGGACGTCAGGCCCGGACCTTCGGCCCCCGCCCGTTCCCGCCCGTCGGGAAGACGGGCTCCTCGGGCAGGGTCGGCGGGGCGGCCTTGGCTTCGATGAGCTCGCGGACGGACGCCGCCAGCCGGTCCGAATCGAACGGCTTCTGGAAGACGCCGTCGTTGTCGGGCACGGGCCGGGACGGGTCAGGGGCGTCGAAGGTCCCTTTGAGAAAGACGACGGGGACGCGCCGGAAATCCTCCCGGGCCCGGAGCAGCCGTCCGACCTCCAGGGGGTCGCGGCCGGGCAGGGACGTGCTGATGAGGACGGCGTCCGGGCGAACCTCCTCGATCGACTCGAGGAGGTTCGCACAGTCCTCGACGGGGAAGAGGCGGAATTCCGGCTCCGGGAATGCCAGCTGGACGGTCCTCTGGACCGAAACGCTCGCGTCGGCGACGATGATCTTGTACGGCACGTCAAGCCTCGGAAAACCGATCCAACATCCAGAGAATAATCGATTTACTCTACCCTTTTCGTTCCCGGCTGTCAATCGACTGGGGCCGTGCCGGGCGAGAACAGACGAACCAAGAGGGACTGTCCCCGCATGGGGACTGTCCCTCTGCTTCTCTGTTCTAATTTTCCCCGGCGCACGCCGCAACAAACGACGCCCGCGAGAGGCCACAGGGGCCGCATGCGACCCCGCGCCGGAGGCTTGACTTTCGCGGCGATATCTTTATGATAATAGTTCAATTAGCAAGGCGCCGGCAGTGGAAAATTCGGCCAAGGGCAACCTCCTCCGTTCCTGGAAGGAGATCGCCGCCTACCTCGGCTACGACCAGCGGACCTGCTACCGCTGGGAGCACAGGTTCGGGATGCCCGTCCACCGGGCCGAGGGCGGCGGCTCGAAATCCCACGTCGTCGCCTACAAGGACGAGCTCGACCGCTGGTTCCAGGCGACCTTCACGAATTCGAGCCGTCCCGCGCCCCCGAAGACCGCGCCGCGCCCCGCCGCCCGCTGGCTGCTCGCTGGCCTCATCCCGGCCGTGGCCGCCGTCGTGTTCCTGGTCGTCCGCTCCCGGTCCCCCCACTACGGACAGCCGGCAAATTTTCACATCTACGGGTCGACGCTCGTCGTCGTCAATGAGTCCGGCAAGGAGCTCTGGCGCCGCGACCTCAAGGTCGAGGGCCTCGTCGACGAGGACGGCTATCGGGCTGTTTTCCAGGCCGTCGACTCCACGAAATCCCCGGGCCGCCTCCCCTCGCTCGTCATCAGGGACATCGACGGCGACGGCCGGAACGAGGTCCTCCTGGCCATCCAGAAGAAGGACGACGCCTACGGCGAGGGCCGTCTCTATTGCTTTGACAGCCGGGGGAAGGAGAGATGGCATTTCGACGCCGGCCGGGAGATGCGCTTCGGCGGCCGGACCTATTCGCCCGACTACCGCATTTATGGTTTCGCCCTCCACGATTTCAACGGCGACGGCCTCGAGGAGGTCGTCGTCATCTCCTATCATTACCCCATGTGGCCCTGCCAGGTGGCCGTGCTCAACGCCCGGGGCCGGATGACCGGGGAGTTCTGGAATTCCGGCTTCCTCAACGACCTCGCCATCGAGGACATCGACGGGGACGGCAAAGAGGAGCTGATCGTCAGCGGCGTCAACAACGAGTACGGAGGATGTATCATCGTCTTCGACCCGGCGCGGGTCGCCGGATGTTCGCCGCAGACCGGCGAATTCCGGTCCGACAGCCTGCCCGCCGGCTCCGAGAAATACTACGTCCGTATCCCCCGCTCGGATGTCAGCCTGGCCCTCGGCGAGATCGTCGAGGGCCTCCAGCATGTCGGCGTCACCCGCAATCAACACATCACCGCGTACAACGACAGCGGCGTCATCTACGAGCTCGACTTCAAGCTGCGTTGCCTGAGCGTGGATTTCGGCCACGGGTTCATGGTCCGGCACGACAAGTTGCGGGCCGAGGGCCGGGTCCACACCTCGCGCGAGGACCCGGCGTACCGCGAGATGTTCCGCGCGGGCGTCCGCTACTGGAACGGCTCGGCGTGGGCGGCCAGCGCCGCGCCGAACGCCCGGGACGACCGCGCCGGGAAGTAGGCCCGATCCCGCAGGCCCGCGTCAATAATCCACGGACACCGAGTTCTCACCGAGCAATCCTCCGAGCTTGCCGGGAAGGTCCCTGAGGTCTTTGAGCAGCCTTCATGAGCTGACGGCTCAAGCAGCTAACTGAAGTGAGTTACGATGGCCCCGAATCTGCGAACATCAGTTGACAAGGCCGGATGTGACCCGGGCAATGAATTCGAGATAAGGAAAAAATACCCGAGGGCTCATGGGTAAGTTTAGACGATTATTTCGGGAATTTTCCCTTGACGTAACACAGTCGGGAGAAGGTAGAGCGACAGCCCTCTCGATCGGCCCGTTGCTCTCCAGTCATCTCTACTAACGGAATTCCCT
>JBBISK010000053.1:0-12045 GCA_037441295.1 Candidatus Aminicenantota bacterium
AGCTGGTTGAGGGTCTGCTCGCGCTCGTCGTGGCCGCCACCGAGGCCGGCGCCGCGCTGGCGGCCGACGGCGTCGATCTCGTCGATGAAGACGAGGCACGGCGCGTGCTTCTTGCCCTGGTCGAAGAGGTCGCGGACTCGGGAGGCGCCGACGCCGACGAACATCTCGACGAAGTCCGAGCCGCTGATGGAGAAGAAGGGCACGTCGGCCTCGCCGGCGACAGCCCGGGCGAGCAGGGTCTTGCCCGTGCCGGGCGCCCCGACGAGGAGGACACCCTTGGGGATGCGGCCGCCGAGCTTCTGGAACCTCCGCGGGTCCTTGAGGAACTCGATGATCTCCTGGAGCTCGTTCTGGGCCTCCTCGACCCCGGCCACGTCCTTGAACGTGACCTTCTTCTGCTGGGCCGAGAAGAGCTTGGCCCGCGACTTGCCGAACGACATGGCCTTGTTGCCGCCGGCCTGCATCTGGCGCATGAAGAAGATCCAGAGGACGATGATGAAGAGGATGGGGAACCAGCTGGCGAGGATGGTCAGCCAGGGGTTGCGGGCGGAGTCCTTGACGACGATGTCGACCTTGTTGTCGCGGAGGATCTTGATGAGGTCGGCGTAACTGGGGGGCAGGGTCGTCTTGAAGGCCTGGTTGTCCTTGGTGACGCCGTTGATCTGGTTTTCCTGGATGGTGACTTTCTCGACCGTCCCCTGCTCGACCTCGGTCATGAACTGGGAGAAGGTGACTTCCTTGCGGGCCGTCGAGGGCGACTGGAGGACGTTCCAGAGGAGGAGGATGACGATCCCGGCGGAGATCCAGAAGATGAGATTCCTCATCGGGCGGGTCTTGGGCTTCGGCATTTTCGATAGTCCTTTAACGCGGGTATTTTAACACGTTTCCGGCCGTTCCGAAAGTGGCGCGCTCCCCCCTTATTGACAATCCACGGACGATACGATAAACGATGGGCGGTGAACGCCTCGAAGGGGAACCCATGACCCTCCATCCCATCGACCTGGCCATCATCGTCGTCTATCTCTTCGCCGTGGCCATGATCGGCGTCGTCGTCCGGAAGCGGGCCACGAAAAAGCTCGACTCCTTCTACCTCGCCGACCGCAACGTCCCCTGGTGGATGCTCGGCCTGTCTGGCTGCTCGAGCTACATCGACATCGGCGGCACGATGTCCATGATCGGCCTGCTCTTCTACCTCGGCCTCAAGTCGCTCTGGGCGACGCACATCTTCTGGGGCTGGTTCATGATCTCGTTCTACATGGCCTTCCAGGCCAAGTACATCCGCCGCTCCGGGGTCATGACCTTCGCCGAGTGGAATGAGACTCGCTTCGGCGCGACCCGGGACGCCGAGGCGGCCCGGCTGGCCTCGTCGATCTTCCTCCTCGTCCTGATGATCTGCAACCTCATGTTCATCAGCGTCGGCACGGGCAAGTTCGCCGAGGAGTTCCTGCCCCTGCCACGCTGGGAAGCGACGCTCATCGTCCTGGCCGTCGTCGGCGTCTACGTCACGCTGGGCGGCTTCTTCGGCGTCATCCTGACCGACGTCTTCCAGACGATCCTCATCGGCGTCGGCGCCGTCATCCTGGCTTTCATGGTCTTCGCCAAGCCGGCCGTGACGACCTTCATCCACAAGGACCCGGGCTGGTTCTCGCTCGCGCCGACGTGGCGGCTCTGGCCGGGCTTCCTGGGGGGGACCGCGCCCGCCTACCAGCATTTCAACTTGTTCGGGCCGATCCTCGCCGCGGGCTTCTTCTGGATGATGTTCCGGCTCCTGGCCGGGCCGAACGTCTGGGACTTCCAGTTCTTCCTGACGACGCGCAGCCCGCGCGACGCCCAGCTCTCGGCCGGGATGTGGACCGTCGGCTACAACCTCCGCTGGATCCTCGGCTGCGCCTTCTTGGTCCTCGGCATCTACTACCTGGGGTCGCAGGCCGGCTTCGACGCCGAGAAGATCATGCCCCTCGTCCTCAAGAAGATGCCGGTCGGGATGCAGGGGCTGTTCATGGCCGTGCTCCTCGCGGCCCTGATGTCGACGATCAGCGCTATGATCAATGTCACGAGCTCGGTCGTCATCAACGATTTCATCAAGCGCTACATCGCCAAGGAGCTGCCGCAAAAGAAGCTCGTCCGGTTGGGGCAGCTGGCCTCGGTCGTGGCCGTCCTCATCGGCTTTGTCTTCTCGCTGACGTTCACGAACATCGTCACGGCCTGGGAAACGATGGTCTTCGTCGTCGTCACCGTCATCCTGGTCCCGGCGACGCTGCGCTGGCACTACTGGCGATTCGGGGCGAGGGCCTTCGTCTGGGGCATGGGCGCCTCGGCCGTCCTGATCACGCTTCGCCTCATCTTCTTCGGCAAGCTCCACGCTTCGGCTTCGCTGGCCACGGACATGGGGCTGAGCCTGGCCGCGACGCTCGTCGCGGCGGCCCTGTCCAAGCCCGCGGACATGGAGGTCCTGGTCAAGTTCTATGCCAAGGTCCGGCCCTTCGGCTTTTGGGGCCCGGTCCGGCGGGAGTGCGTCCGGCGCGGCCTCGTCCCGGCACGGGACAAGATGCCTCGGATCGACATGCTCAACGGCTTCGTCACGGCCGCCTTCCAGTTCTCGCTGGCCGTGCTGCCGTTCTACCTCTTCCTCCGCGAATGGAAGCAGCTCGGCATCTGGGCCGGAGCCGTGGCCGCCCTGGCCCTCGTCCTCTATTTCACTTGGTATAAAAACCTGCCGGCCAAGGACGAAATCTAATTTGGGGACACAATACTCATTTCCGAATTCTTAATCACTCCAAGATATTTAATATGAATAAGATAAATACGGAAGTGAGTATTGAGTCCCCGAATGACAGGCCGACGGTCCACCTCATCTGCAACGCCCATCTCGACCCGGTCTGGCAGTGGCGCTGGGAGGAGGGGGCGTCGGAGGCCCTGGCCACCTTCCGCACCGCCGTCGATATCCTCGGTGATCACCCGGGGCTCATTTTCTGCCATAACGAAGCCGTCCTCTATCAGTGGGTCGAACGCCTGGACCCCGCGCTCTTCGCCGAGATCCGGCGCCTCGTCCGCGCCGGGCGGTGGGCGGTTTCGGGCGGCTGGTTCCTCCAGCCGGACACGAACCTGCCGGGCACGGAATCGCTCATCCGGCAGATGGCCGAGGGCCGCCGCTATTTCACCGAGAAGTTCGGCGCCCGGCCGCGCGTCGCCTACAACTTCGACTCCTTCGGCCACAGCGCCGGACTGCCGCAGCTCCTGCGGCTCGCCGGCTACGAGATGTACATCCATATGCGGCCCCAGGCCGACGAGTTGGCCCTGCCTGCTGACCTTTACCGCTGGCGCGGCGCGGACGGCACGGTCATCCCGGCCTTCCGCATCTCCGTCGGGCTCTACCACACCGAGCGGGATAATATCGAGGCGCGGCTCCGGGCCGGCGTCGCCCTGGCCCTCGAGCTCGGTCGCGACGTCCCCGTCTTCTGGGGCCTCGGCGACCACGGCGGCGGGGCGACGCGGGCCGACCTCCGCACGATCGACGCCTTTATCAAGGACGAGGGCCGCGTCCGCGTTATCCACAGCACGCCGGACCGCTTCTTTGATGCCGTTCGCGGGGCCGCCGCGGTGGCGCCCGTTTTCGATGGCGAACTCGAGCGCGTCTTCACCGGCTGCTACACCTCCCTCTCGCGGCTCAAGCGCCGCGCCGTGCGGAACCTCGGGACGCTCGTTCAGTCCGAGGCCGTGGCCTCGGCCGCATGGTGGCTCCGCGGCGGGTCTTTCCCGGCGGAGACACTCCGCGAGGCTTGGCGGCTCCACCTCTTCAACGATTTCCATGACGTCATCACGGGCACCTGCGTCGAGCCGGCCGAGGCGGACGCCCTAGACCAATACGGCCGATCCGAGGACATCGCCCGGGGCGTGCGGCTCGGCGCGGTCGCGGCGCTCAACCCCCTTCGCGGGATTTCACGGACGTTGGTCCGGGGAGGAATAGCCAATTCCGCCATTCCCGTGACCGTCGTGAACGGCGTCCCGGCCCCCGGTCGCGTCCCCGTCGAATTCGAGTGCATGGCCGACTACAGGCCTTTCTGGAAGGGGGAGTGGCACCTCCGGCTCTTCCGCCCGGACGGCCGCGAAGCCCCTTGCCAGGAGGAACAGCCGGAAGCGCTCCTGCCGTTCAACGGCTGGCGGCGGAGGCTCTGCTTTGTCGACCGGCTCCCGGGGGTCGGTCTGGCGCGGTACGAGGTCCGGGCCTTCGAGGGGCCCGCGCCGGCGACGGCGGCGGCGACGGGGGGACACGTCCCTCGAGGCTCGGGACTGCCCAAGAGGGCGGCGCCTTCGGCAAATGTCCCCATTCTTCGCATCGGCCGCGAATCCGGCCTCGTAACCTCGCTCAAAACGGCCGGCGGCCGCGAGTGTCTCGCTGGGCCGCTCCTCGAGCCGATCGTCGTCGAGGACACGGCCGATTCCTGGGGGACGGGGCGCTGGAGCTACCGCAAGGTCGTGGGGAGTTTCAAGCCCGTCGGGCCGCCGCGGGTCGTCGCCTCGGGCCCGGTCCGGACGGTCACCCGGACGGTCTTTTGCTTTCGCAAGAGCCGCCTCGTCATGGACGTTCTCTCCTACCCGGACTGGCCGGTCCTCGAGTTCCGGCTGCGCGTCACCTGGAACGAGGACCGCCGGCGGCTCAAGCTAAGTGTTCCGACGCGGTTTCGTGGCGCCTCGGTCCTCTGCGAGGTCCCGGGCGCGGCCGTCAGCCGGCCGGCTGACGGCGAGGAGCATGTTCACGGCCGCTGGCTCCTCATCGAGGGGCTGGCGGGGGGACGCGAGGCGGCGCTCGGCGTCGTCAACAGCGGCCAGCCGGGGTACGATTTGAGCGGGGGGGAAGTCCGGCTCTCCGTGCTGCGGAGCGCGGCGTATTGCCATGAGCGGGGCTTTTCACTCGCCGATCGAGGGGAAGAGGGGACACGTCCCTCGAGGCTCGGGACATTTTCCCCGATCAGTGCGCCTGCGTGGAAGTCCTCCGATATCGGCGTGCATGACGTCCGGCTCCTCGTCGCGGCGGGCGAGCCCGACGACGTCAGGGCCATTTTGCCGTCGCTGGCCGATCACCTGAGCGCCCCGCCCGCGGCCTATGCCCACCTGCCGTTCGGAGGAGGGAAAGGGGGATCCGAACCCAAAGGCAAGAGGGGACACGTACAAAGAGTCCATGTCCCCGGCGCCCTGGCCATCACGCTCCTCTCATTGAGCCCGGCGAGCGTCCGGGTCTTGGCCTGCAAGCCGTCGTGGGACAGCCGGGCGCTCGTCATCCGGGTCCAGGAGGCGGTCGGGAAGAGGACTCGGGCCAGTCTGACTATTGCCCTGCCGATCGACGAGGGGGTACGCACCGCTGGGATATATCCCCAGCGGCACAAGAGGGGACACGTACAAAGAGTACATGTCCCCCTCTGCCTAAAGGCGTTCGAGATCAAGACCGTGCGCGTCGAGACGGACGGGACCTCCCGCGAAGTCTCTCTCATCGAGGAGGCGCCGGCATGACCCGCCGCGAGCGCGTCCTGGCCGCCATCGCCCACCGCGAGCCCGACCGCGTCCCCGTCGACCTCGGCGCCATGCGCTCGACCGGCCTGTCGGCCATCGCCTACGGCCGGCTCAAGCGCCACCTCGACCTGCGGACGGGTCACACCTTCGTCTACGATGTCGTGCAGCAACTGGCCCAACCCGAGCCCGAAGTCCTGGCGTTCGCCGGCGCCGACGTCATCGACCTCGGCCGGGCCTGGCTCCGCGGCGCCGACGATTGGAAGGACTGGACCCTGCCCGACGGCTCGCCGGCCAAGATCCCGGGCTATGTCGATTTCGAACCCGACGGTTCCGGCGGATGGCTGGCCCGCGCCGTGGACGGCACGGTCATCGGCGCCATGCCCGCCGGCACCTTCTACCTCAGCCAGCGGGTCTTCCCCCTTCTCGACTGGGACGGCGACCCGGCCAGACGTCGTACGCGATGCCGAACGGCAGCCCCTCGGCGAAGTAGAGGACAAGCCGCTCACGCCCGAACACCTCGCCGACATCCGCCGCAAGGCGAAGGAACTCCACGAAACGACGGACTATGCCGTCATGGTCGGCTTCGGCGCGAACCTCCTCGAATGGGGCGAGTACCTCTGCCGCTTCGACCAGTTCCTCGTCGACCTCGCCGAGAACCGGCGTAAGGCCGAGTCCCTTCTCGATAAGCTCGTCGAGATGCACCTCGCGAACTTGGAGAAGGTCCTCGACGCCGTCGAAGGCTACGTCGAGGTCGTCCAGATGGGCGACGACCTCGGCGCCCAGCTCGCGACGGTCATCTCGCCCCGGCTCTACCGCGAGGTCTTCAAGCCGCGCCAGAAGGTGCTCTTCGAACGGGTCCGGCGGCGCCGCGGCATTCACCTTTTCCTCCATTCCTGCGGCTCGATCGTCGACATCCTCCCGGACCTCATCGAGGCCGGCGTCGAGATCCTCAACCCGGTCCAGACGAGCGCCCGCGGCATGGACCCGGCCTTCCTCAAGCGGGAATACGGCCGGGACCTGACGTTCTGGGGAGGCGGCTGCGACACCCAGCATGTCCTGCCGGAGGGAACGCCGGTGGAGGTCGGGCGGCATGTCGCCGAGCGGGTCGCGACCCTCTCACCCGGCGGCGGCTTCGTCTTCTGTCAGGTCCACAACATCCTGCCGAACGTGCCGCCGGAGAATATCGCGGCGATGTATCAGGCCGTTAAAAAAGGCCAGTAGCGTCCGCTATTTCCGAGGAAAGACGGTCACTCCCGAAGGATCGACCTGCTTGAGGGCCTTGACTTGCCCGTTCTCGACGACAAATTCGAAGATCACGTCCGAAAAGTCCTTGATCCTGAACTTGAGACCTTTGTACGGGATCAGCTTTTCCTCGGGTTGCCCCGGGAACACGAGGCACAGGCTGTTGTCCTCCTTCAGGACGGCCTGGAACTTGAGGCCGGTCGGGGTTTCGTAGGTCCCGGCGAGCTCGCCGAGCACCTTGGCATCGAGAACCTGGGCCTTGCGGATGAACGTGGCCTCGGCCTCGTCGAGAGACATGACGGCCCTGTCGATATCGCCCTGGGGGTTGGTCTGGAAGTTGACCGACCACTTGCCGAATTCCTCGTCATCGGGCGTGTCGAAACGGTCGTAGTGGAAGTGTGCGAGCGGGAGCACGGCCTTGTGGAAATCGAACTGCAGCGCCCCGTCCTTGAGCCCGATCTTCAGCACGCCGTAGGCCGGGTGCTCATATTCTCCCGCGAAATCGGCCAGGGCGTGCGAGGGCTTCGTGCCGGGGACGAGGTCGGCGCCGGCCTTCGACCTGGCCTCCGTGCCGGCTTTCTTGCCCATCAGCCTGGTCTCCAGCTGACGGGCGCTCCAGGGCGTCTGGTCGAGCCCGAGCAGCCGTTCGTACACGTTGTAGCTCACGATGTTATACAGGCCGGCGCAGTGGTCGCCGATCACGAAGACGATGACACCCAGCTTCTCCTTGGGCATGAACGAGACCTGGGAGTGGAAACCGGGCAGGTCTCCGCCGTGGTAGGCGAGGAGGCGCCCGCGATAGGAGGCGGTCCAGCGGCCCATCCCGTAAACGGAATTCAGAAGTTCCCAATAGCCGCGCGCCTCTGCTCCGGTGTTGGGCAAGGCGATGGCCGGCGCCAGCGTGGCCCTGAGCACGTCGGCGGGCAGGACCTGGCGGCCCGCATACTTCCCGTCGTTCATCAGGGAGATGAGCCAGTGCGACATGTCCTCGATATTGGAGACGATCGCGCCGCAGGGAGCCACGCCGGCGATGTCCTCATAGTAGGGGAGCTTATAGAGTTCGAAGGAATCCCGTCTCTCGGTGTAGGGGACGCCGTATTCGGGCTGTTTGAGCATGTCGGAAATAGAAAAGGAGGTGCTCGTCATATTCAGGGGCGTAAAGATCCGCTCGCGGACGAAATCCTCCCAGGTCTTTCCGGACTGGAGCTCGATGATATACCCCGCCGCGGCGTACATCAGGTTGTTGTAGAGGAACGTCTCCCGGAGCGGGGCGCTGGGCTCAAGATACTTGACCCGTTCGAAGAGCTCCCTGCGGCTGAAGTCGGATTTCCACCAGATCGTATCGTGCCGCGTGATCCCGGTCCGATGGGACAGCATATCGCGAAGCGTGACCGTCGCGTTGAGCTGGTCGTTGTAGAACTGGATGGTCGGGACCGATTCCCGGACCGGCTTGTCCCACGTCAGCTTCCCCCCATCCACCAGAAAGCCGGCGGCCACGGCGGTGAAGAGCTTGGTGTTGGAGGCGATCTGGTGGAGCGTTTTCGTCGTGTAGGGCAGCTTCTTTCCGTAATCCCTGTAGCCGTAGCCCTTGGCGAAAACGAGCTTGTCCCCGGCGACGACGGCCACGCCGATGCCCGGGGCGTTCCAGTCCTTGAGGACTTTCGTCATGTAAGCGTCGAAGCCCTGGAGCTTCTTGGCGATCTCCCTGTCCTGATCCTGGGCCCTGAGGCCGGGCCCTGCGGCCAGGAGCAGCAGGACCGCGATCGAGAGTCCCAAGGCGGTCCCGAGACGTCCGTGTTTCCGAACGAAATTCATCATGATTCCTCCTTCTCTGACAGAATGCGGCGACTCACTCATCAAGCCTACTTGACGATCCCGCCGATCGTATCCCGGTGATAGTCGATCAGACTCCGCATGGCGGGACCGATGGCGCCCGCGCCCGAGAACCCGGCCCGGCGCGCCGCCTCCTCCCTCTTTTCCTTGGGCACGTCGTTCGTCGCGGCCCAGTGCTGGAGGTCGCGGTAGCACCCCAGCGAGAACATGTCCCAGGCGGCCCCCTGGTCGCGGACGAAGGTCATGGTCGCCGGCCGCCCGATCGCGACCTGGTAGGCGCTCTCCATCTCACGCTCCGTGTAAAGCTCAGTCCGCTTGCCGGGGAGAGCGACGAACATCTCGACGTGGAAGAAACCGGCGCTATCGAACTCCTTCTTCACGGTCCCGAGCGGCGGCCCCAGGACGAAGACGTCCTCCTGCCAGGAGACGCAGGCGCCGAGCCTCTCCAGGAAGTCCCTGTCGGAAAGACCGGCGGCCGTGCCGGCTCTCTCGCGGCGGGCGACGCGCGCCTTCGCGTAGTGTTCGGTGTAGCTCTCCATGGGGAAGAGGAGCATCAGGTCCCACTGGTCGCCCTCCATGTGCCGCCACCAGAGCGGCCGCGCGTCGCCCGCGGCGTCCATGACGGGGAGCCGGCCCTTGATGAGGTCGATGAGCTCGAGGAGCTTCCCCGGCGCCGCCCTGACGAACGTCGCCTTATAGAGATAGGATGGTCCTGCCGAGGCGGGTGCCGCCGCCCGGATAGGAACGGACCCGGCCAGGACCAGAGCGAAGAGAATCAGGCGCGCCAAGGTCTTCTTCAGAAGTCTCTTCATCGAACCTCCTCGCCCGGGCCGGATCGTCGCGATTCCCGAGCCGGGGACACGTCCCCGCGGAACGTATCCCTTCTTATATCAGAAACCCACGTTGTTGGGGAACAGGGGCGCCTAAAAATGGGACCCGGAGCGCACGCTTGCGAAAACGGCCTGTCCCAGCCCCGGCTTCTTGACAGGGGTCCGCGTCCGGCGCAAAATTGCTCGCGTGACCAGCCGCGAGCTCCTCAAGGACATCATCGCCCTGCGGCCCGGCCCGCGCCGCGGCTTTTGGCTGGGCAATCCCCACGCCGACACTTGGCCGGTCCTCCACCACTATTTCGGCACCCGCACCGAGGAGGAGCTCCGCCGCAAGCTCGGCGACGACTACCGCTGGATCTCGCCGAGCTTCATCGAGTCGACGTTCCGGGACCCCTCCTGCCGGCGGCTCTTCGACTTCGGGCTGGCGAAGACGTCGCACGGCCAGGCCGGGCCGCTGGCCTCGGTCGAGGCGCCGGCCGAGCTCGACCGCTTCCCCTGGCCCGACCCGGCCGCCCTCGACTTCGCCGACGCCGTCCGGGCCCTCCGCGGCGCCGGCCCGTATTATCGGGCCAGCGGCTTCTGGGCCCCGTTCTACCACGACATCATGGACCTCTTCGGCATGGAGGAGTATTTCGTCAAGATGCACACGAACCCGGCCGTCGTCCGGGCCGTGACCGACCGCGTTTGCGGATTCTACCACGCGGCCAACGAGCGTTTCTTCGACGCCGCCGGCGACCTCGTCGACGGCTACTTCTTCGGCAACGACTTCGGCACCCAGCTCGACCTGATGATCAGCCCGGCCCTCTTCGACGCCTTCGTCCTGCCCTGGTTCCGGAGGTTCACGGACCAGGCCCGGCGCCGCGGCTATCAGGTCGTCCTCCACTCCTGCGGCTCGATCCACCGGGTCATCCCCCGGCTCATCGCCGCGGGCGTCAACTGCCTCCACCCGATCCAGGCCCGAGCGGCCCACATGGATGCCGAAACCCTGGCCCGGGACTTCGGGGGCAAGATCGCCTTCCTGGGCGGGCTCGACACCCAGCGGGTCCTCAACCGCGGCACGCCGGCCGAGGTCAAGGCCGAGGTCCGCCGGATCAAGGACATCCTCGGGCCGCACCTCATCGTCAGCCCCAGCCACGAGGCCATCCTGCCCGACGTCCCGCCGGCGAACGTCGCGGCCATGGCCGAGGCCGCCCTCGAATAAGAACGGAGAGGGACTGTCTCCCTCCTTCCCTTTTTGTTAGAATGAAGCTGCCGGGAGGGGTGGCATGCCGGTCAACCTTTTCGCCGCGCCGAGACGGGGCGGATCCGCGATGCGACAAACGGTCTTCACCGTTTTCCTGTTCCTCGCGTGCCTGCTCTTGCTCGCCGTCCGGCCGGCGGCCCAGACGGCGCGCGACGCCGGGAAGCCCCTCCAATACGAGGTCACCGTTTCCCTCAAGCTCGTCCAGGTCTATGTCACGGGCAAGGGCGGCGCTCCCGTGGCCGACCTCAAACCCGAGGAGTTCGAGGTCACCGACAACGGCCGGGCCGCCAGCGTGACCCATTTCGAGCGGCATTTCCTGGGCCGGGCGGAGGAGCCGGCCGCGCCGTCGGCCGCCGCGCCGAGCCTGAGCCGGAAGTTCCTCCTCCTCTTCGATTTCGCCTTCATGGACGCCCGGGGCGTCCTCAAGTCCAGGGAGGCCGGGCTCAACTTCATCGACGCGACCCTCCGGCCCGAGGACGAGGTGGCCCTCCTCTCGTACACGCCGGACCGAGGTCTCATCATCCACGAATACCTGACGACGGACCACCAGCGGGTCCGCCGGATCGTCGAGGGCTTCGGGCTCAAGAAAGCCGCCGGCCGGGCCGAGAACCTGACCGAGTTCATCTACAGCCGGGAGCTCTTCGGGGAGCGGACGGCCAGGGCCGAGAACGAAACACCCGAGGACGCCTTCTTCGCCCGCCAGTCCCGTCTCCAGGGCTCAGACCGCGTGGACGAGGGCGTGCGCCTGAGCTACGTGGACAAGGCCCATGACTTCATCGCCGCCCTCTCCAACCTCGCCGTCGCCCTGCGCCGCCTGCCCGGCTTCAAGAACGTCATCCTCTTCTCGGAGGGGATCGCCGGACAGGTCCTTTTCGGCAAGAGAGGGCCCGGGACATCCGCGGCGCCATCGACGCTGGACGCCCTCTCGCAGCAGATGCGGGAGCTCGACGCCGGCCAGGCCGACGCGGGCGTCCGCTCGGACTACACCCGCATGCTCGAGGAGTTCAAGGCCTCGAACGCCCCGGTCTACGCCCTCGACGTCTCCCGCAGCCAGTCGGAAACGGACTTCGGCTCCGCCGCCGGGCCCGCCCCGCCCGGCGCCGCCTTCGGTACAACCGGCGCCACCAGCCCATCCGCCCGCCCGCCCGGCCTTCACCTTTCATGCGCCGTCACTGTTCCCCAGGAAGCGCATGCCGGCGGCCACTCGGCTGCAGGGCAAAGCTTACCTAGAAGTGGTGGAAGGCGATGGCATGCCCCGGGAGGCGATTGAAATTCTTGGCCCGGCCCTGCGCCTGGGCCGTGACGCCACGCGCGCCGAAGTAGTCTTTCAAGACCGCTCCATGTCGCGCCTGCACGCGCGTATCGTCGAAGCACCGGAGGGGATCTTCC
>JBBISK010000054.1:0-12019 GCA_037441295.1 Candidatus Aminicenantota bacterium
AAACTCTCTGCCCGGATTCGTGAAAAAGAGCCGAAGCAAAAGAGCCTCATTCTTGGAAAACCTGATCATGGTCATTAGCTATATATGCTGAATGCATACAATTGTATGCATATCGCATACGGCTGTCAAGCATAAACTCTGGAGAAAGCCGGGCCGGGAACCGTGGGATTGGACGCGAGGGGCTGTTCCGGCGTAGAATTCGGCCAAGAAATCAGACGGCAGGGAAGGACCATGAAAACTATGAAGATCCTGGGATGTCTCGCGTCCGTCGCCGCCCTCGTGCTCGCCGCGGCGGCCGTGGCCGGCGCGGGGGGAGGAACACCCGTGAAGATCAAGAGAAAGACGTGCCGCGCCGCCGACGGTGTCACCGTCGTCTACTCGGCCTGCGGGGCGGGGGAGCCGGCCCTCCTCTTCGTCCACGGCGGGCTCGCCGACCGGACGTTCTGGGAGGCGCAGCTTCAAGCCTTCGGCGGCCGCCATCGCGTCGTCGCCCTGGACCTCGCCGGGCACGGCGAGTCCGGCTCGAACCGGACGAAGTGGGGGATGCCCGAGTTCGGCGCCGACGTCAAGGCCGTCGCCGACGCCGAAGAGCTGAAGAAGATCGTCCTCTTCGGCAACTCGCTCGGCGGGCCGGTGGCCATCGAGGCGGCCCTGCTCATGCCGGGGCGCGTCCTGGGGGTCGTCGGAGTCGACACCTTCCAGAGCCTCAATTACTCGACGACTCCGGAGCAGGCGAAAGAGCGGGCCGAGGCCTTCCGGGACCATTACGCGGAGAGCGTCAAGGCCATGGTCAAGATGCTCTTTCAGCCGGACGCCGACCCGGCCGTCATGGCCGACGCCGAGCGCCGCATGATGAGGACGCCGCCCGCCGCGGCCTATGCCATGTTCATGAGCTTCGCGGGGTATGTCCCGGCGGCCTCCGCACGCAAGCTGACGGTCCCCCTGCGGGCGATCAACGGCGACCTCTACCAGACCGACGTCGCGGGCGTGCGCAAGGTCAAGGCCGATTTTGAGGTCGTCGTCATGAAGCACATGGGCCATTACCCGATGCTCGAGAGGCCGGACGAGTTCAACACTCACGTGGCCGAGGTCGTGGCCGGGCTGACCAAGACCCCGGGGGGGCGTTGAGGGGCGGATGGTGACGAAGCGTCCGGCCCGGGCGAAGAGGCGCAGCGCCGACCCGCCGCCGGCCGTGGCCCGACGCGGCTGGAAATACCACCACCTGGGCATCCCAACGGACGTCCCGCGGCCCGGGGAACGCTATATCGAACACCTGAACATCTACGTCTCCGGGTTCGAGACGAGCCCATACGGAGTCGAATGGATGCGCTTCGACCCCGATTGCGGCGTTCCCGAGCTCGTCCGGACCGTGCCCCACGTCGCCTTCGAGGTCGACGACCTCGAGGCCGCGCTCGAAGGGGAGGAGGTGTTGTGCCCGCCGGGCGCGCCGTCGAAAGGCGTCCGGGCGGCCATGATCGTCGTCGACGGGGCGCCCGTCGAGCTCATCGAATTCCGGCGCGGCCGCGGACGTTGCGGGCGGCGCGGGCCGTCTGTCAGACGACGAGCGTCGCGGCGCTGAAGCCGGTCGGCCGGACGACCTCGACGACCGTCCGGCGCGGTTTCGCCGTCCGAGTCCCCAACGGGACTTGCGCTTCCCCGCCCGGCGCGAGGTCCGGCAGGGGAGCCTCGCCCCTCTCGACCGGGACGTCTCCGTCGACGTAGACCGTCCAGCGGACCTTGTAGCCCCGAAGCGTGTAGGACGGGATATCTCGTCTCGTCCGGACGGCGACGACCTTCGCGCCGCCCTCCTCGCGGACCTCCAGCCTCTCGACCGGCCCGGACTCCCGCCGCAGGGCTTCGAACGACGGCTTGCGTGCCCCGAGGAGGTCGACGACGCCGTGGACCCGCTGCTTGAGGACGCCCGCGCCCTTGTCGCCGATGTGCGTCCGGTAGTCGTTATAGCAGAAAAAGATGAGCCCGCCGACCCACGGATAGTCCCGGAAGACGCGGTCGTGGCGCTCGAGGATCCCGGCCCGCCGCGCGTCGTCCTCCGGCCGGTCCGGCGTGCACGCGCAGTAGCCGTACTCGCTTATGACCACGGGCTTCCCGGGGAAGGCCCGGTGGACGGCCTCGAGGTTCTTGCGCATGGCCGCGGCGTCGCCTCCGTACCATGTCTCGTAGTACTCGTTCCACTCGATAAAGTCCATCTCGCCCGCGACGTCCTTCTCCGGCGTCGACTCGAGCGAGTTCGAGGCGTAGGAGCAGAGCCGGCCGGGGTCGAGGTGCTTGGCCTCGCGGAGCATCTCGCGGACGAATGACCGCGCCGCCGGGTCCTGGCCGCCGACCTCGTTGCACAACCCCCACGAAAAGACGCACGGGTGATTGCGGTCGCGGCCGATCATTTCGCGGAGTTGCTCGAGCCCGTTCGTCAGGATGTCGTCCGACGGCCGCTCCGCCATGCCCTTGAACGTGTCCCCGCCCCAGGTCGGGACCTCGACCTGGATGAGGATGCCGTGCCGGTCGCAGTAATCCAGGACGCGCCGGTCCTGCGGCCAGTGGACCCGGGTGAAGACGCAGTTGAGCTCCTTAAGGTCGTCATGGTCGTGGACGATCCACGCTTCGGGCTCGGCCATGCCGTAGCCGGGGTGGCTGCCGGCCATGCGCTCGACGCCGTGCAGCCGGACAGGCTCGCCGTTGAGCAGGAATTCCGTGCCGCGGACATCGATCGCGCGGACGCCGAAGGTCGTGGACAGCGCATGGACGGTCTCTCCGCCGGCGGCCAACCGCGTCTCGAGGATGTAGAGGTGCGGATGGTCGAAGTGCCAGAGCTTCGGCCGCTCGAGGACCGCTTCGGGCAGCTGGGCCTCGATGGCCGTCCCCGCGGCGACGCGGACCTCCATCGCCGCCGGCTCGTCGAGGACCGCGAGGCCCGTCGCCTCCTCGACGACGCGGCGGCCGACGGCGAGCGCCGCTTCCTTATCCGAGTCGTTGCGGACCGAGACGCGGATGGCGAGCGAGGCCGTCCCCTTGGCGACGTCCGGCCGCGCGTCGACCCAAACGGACTCGAGAAAGACCGGAGGTGAGATGATGAGGCTCACTGGCCTCGTGATGCCGCCGTCCGGGGTCCAGTCGTAGGAATTGTCCCGAGGCAGCATCGCGTCGGCGAAGGCGTTGTCGGCCTCGACGGCGACGGTGTTCCTCTCCCCGTATTCGAGGAGCCCGGCGACATCGAGGGTGAAGGCCGTATAGCCCTTGCCGACGTGTTCGCCGGCCGGCCGGCCGTTGACCCAGACCCGGGCCGTGTGGAAGACGGCCTCGAACTCGAGCCGCACCACGCGCCCCTTCCAGGACGCCGGAACGTCGACCTCGCGGCGGTACCAGGCGCGGCCCAGGTAGCCGGCCGTTGCTCCCTCGACCTGCCAGGTGTGGGGAACCCGGACGTCCCGCCAGCCCCCGCCGGCCGCTCCGGGCTTGTGCCAGCCGAGCGCCTCGCCCTTTCGCTCGGGGTCGATGCGGAAAGCCCAGGTCCCCGAGAGCGGCACGACCTCGTCGGCGGCCGGCCCGCGCGCCCCGTCGCTCCGGCCCACGCACCCCCCGCCCGCGAGCACGGCCCCGGCCGCCGCGGCCTTGACCCCGTCCCCCAAGAACCTCCGGCGCGTCCATCGAGCCATGTGCTTCCTCCCTCGACCGCCGACAGTATGCCGACGGCCGGGCGGGAAATCAACCCCGCCCCGTCCCGGCGCGCCGCGCTCAGCGGTCCTTGGGCGTTTCGAGCAGTCCCATCTTCATCAGGGCCAGGTCGGCCCGGCTGTATTGGGGCCCGTCCTCCGGGAGGTAGAGCATGACCCCGCCTTTGACCGGCCGCACGGTCAGCTTCCCTTCGCGGGCCAGCTCGCCGGTCACCTCGATGGGGTTCACGCCCGCGAAATAGGTCTTGAAGGCATCGTTGAAGCCGCTGTAGACGGAATGGATGCCCTTGTAGTTCTCCCGGCGCAGCTTGACGACGGCCAGGCGCACGAACTCCTCGTGCCCGAGCTTGGCTTTCATCCCCACCTCCTCGATCCTGTGTCTCGCAGATAAAGACGGACGGGGGAGGCCGAAAATTCTCAGACGGCTATTTCGGCTTTTCTCCGGGCACGAGCCGGAAGGTCTCGACGGCGTGGTGGCCGACCTTGAGGACAAAGCCGTTCTTCCCCGGCTTGAGCGCCGCGCCCTCTTCCTCGATGATGTTGACCTTCTCGGCCGTGCGCAAGGGCCTGAAGAAGCCGAGCGAGGCCTCGGCGTCCTTCCCCTCGATGTCGTAGACGCGGAGGATGACGCTGTCGTCGTCCTCGGCCTTCTTGAGGGTGCTGACGCGGAGGTTGGCCGCGCCGAGCGACAGGAAGGCCATCGCGTCCGGCAGCGACGCCCCGGGCCGCCCGGCCGGGCCGACGAGCGCGACGAGCGGGTGGTTGGGCCGGACGCCGGACCGCCAGCCGTTCCGCCAATCGGGCCGGCTCGAGGTCAGGGAGAAGCGGTAGCCGTGGTTGCCTTCCTGGAGGTACCAATTCCCCTCGCCGTGGCAGCTCCGTCGCGAGGCGAGCAGGAGCGGCTGGAGGACAGGATACGGGACCGGCGACGGCGTCGGGTCCTTGAAGTCGCAGACGGCGACGCTCGTCGAGAGCGTCACCCAGGCCCGGTCGTCCCCGGCGGCGATGAAGTCCCCGACCTCGCGCGGCCGGATATCCGAGCAGAGCTCGTCGTAGACGAGGTTGCCGTAAGCATGGCCGCCGGTCCCCGCGATCTCGCTCTTTCCGACCTCGACGACTCCGAGCGGCACCTCGTAGGCGACGCGGCCCTTGTCCGTGGCCACGGGCAGGGCCAGGCGGAACTCGCGATAAGGGTCGCCGTCGAAGCGGAGGATCTCGACTTCGCAGTCGATGCGCTTGACGTCGTTCCGGACGATGACCCTTTCCCGCACGGTGCAGTTCCCGAGCGGCTGCTCGAGCGCGACGACCGTCCGGAGCGGGCCCGAGGCCGCGGCGTCGAGCCTCCAGGCCGGCGCGTGCCGGCCGAGCGTGTCGAAGCCCTCCATGGTCGGCTGCTGGACGCGTCCGAACTCTCCCGCGCCGTTCCCGACTGAGCGCATGGTGAAGAGTTCGAAACCCAGGAACTTCCGCGTGTCGAGGAGTTCGCGTCCGAGCTCCTTGTCGAAGACGCTCCGCAGGCCGCCCGGGGCGAGCTCGATGCGGTAGAAAGCGTTCTCGATGACTCGCAGGCCGGCCATGACGGCGGGCGCGGCCGCGGCCGCCGCGGGCCCGTCGGCCAGGTACCACGTCTTGTAGCCGAGGGCGGGGACGTCGGCGGCGGTGAATTCGACCCCGACGGCCTCCGCCGGTTGATCGGCGAGGGCGGGAAGGCGCTGGAACGGGACGTCCTTGCCGTCCCCATCGAGGAGGCGGAACTCCGGCCCCTTCGGCCTGACCAGGCAGACGACGGGGTCGGTCCGGACCCAGGACAGCGTGTTGAAGACGACGACGGGCAGGCCGAGCCCGGGCTTGGCCTGGATGCGCGAGGCGATCCCGGCCAGGGCCATGTAGAGCATGTCGCGACCCTCGTCGCGGGCGAACTCGTATTTCTTCCGGAAGAGGCGGTCCGTGATCTGACCTTCCTTGCCGCCCCAGCCGTGGTCGGGAAAGATGGCCGCCTCCCAGGCCGCCTCGAAGCGGGCCGCGGGATAATTCTCGAAGCTCCCGTCGAGGAGGGCGCGGACGGTGCTGAAGGTTTCGGCCGCCGGGAGAAGGGCCCCGGCCTCGCGCTCGGCCGAGATGGCCCAGTGATGGGTCGGGCCGTGGATGTAGAGCCAGAGGTTCGGCCGCTCGCCGGTGATCGTGTCGAGCTTGGCCGACCGGACGTCGAGGGCCTCGAAGAAGCGCCGGGCCGAAGAGTAGCGCATGGTGAGCGGCGCGGGAAAGGCGGTCTGGGCGCTCCCGTTCCAGGCCTTGATCAGGCCGGCGAAATCCGTCGGCTGGGAGAAATCGACGGAATTGAGGAGCGGGAACTCGGGCGGCAGGCCGCGCGCGGCGTAATAGTCTTTCCAATTGGCGACCTTGTCGGCCACGGCCTTGACGCCTTCGACCGGCGGCGCGTTGAGGTACGCGGCGGCGTTCCCGTAATGGCCCGGCGAGTAGGCCAGGACCGAGCTCCCGTCCGGGCTCGCCCAGCGGTAGAAGCCCTCGTGGTAGCGGCTCATGACGAGGTAGGGGACGCCTGCCTTGGCCAGGACTTGGGGCATCTGCATGGAGCGGCCGGGGACGTCCGGGTTGAAATAGACGCGGGCATCGCAGCCGGGGAAGTTCTTCTTGAGCCAGCGCCGGCCGAAATAGACCTCCCGCACGAGCTGCTCGCCCCCGAGCAGGGACTCGTAGGGCTGGTTGAAGGTCGCCCCCCACTCCATCCGGCCCTCGCGGGTGAAGCGGGCGATCTCGTCGCGCCGGTCGGGGTGGCGCTCGAGGTACTCCCTGAGGTTGAGCATGTTCTCCATGGTGAAGGCATAGCCCGTGTCCTTGGCGAGCAGGGCCAGCGCGGGCGTGATGACGTTCCGGTCCCGGAACTCGACGCACTTCTCCGGCGAGTCCATCCAAGCGATGTCCTGGTGGCTCGAGGAGATGATGGACAGGCTGCCTGCGGCGGCCGCAATCGTCTTCGGTCCTTTCTGCTCTTTTGTCGGCACGGCCGGGTCCCTCCTTTCCGCTGCGGGCCCGGACAGGGCGGCCGCCGTAAGCATGGCTACGGCAAGGACGATGGTCGGGAACGAATTCCGGGCCTTTTTCATGGATGCCTCCTCACGCTCGTTCGGGGCCGCTCGCTCCCCGTCATTTCGCTCCCTTGAGGACGGAGAGGTCGGGCGCCAGGAGCCGCCTGATGGCGGGCTCGTTCATGTTGTCCGGCGTGGCCAGGACGACGCCGGTCGCGACGGACCTCTCGAAGGGCTCGCCGCGCAGCCGGGCCACGGCCGTCCTGACGCTCCGGTAGCCCATCTCGAACGGGTCCTGGAGGACGAGCCCCTGGATCTTCCGCCCGGCCATGGCCTCGATGAGCTTGGCCGAGGAATCGAAGCCGACGTGGACGATGCGGCCGGCCAAACCGTGGTCCTCGAGGGCTCGAAGCGCGCCGAAGGTCGTCGACTCGTTGGGAGTGAAGACGGCGTCGACGGTCTGGAAACGCGCCAGGAGGTTCTCCATGGTCTGGTAAGCGCCCTCGGTCGAGGCCCCGGCGTACTGATTGTCGGAGACGATGGCCAGGCCCGGGAAGTCGGCGCGGAGGGTCCGGAGGAAGCCCTCTTCGCGCTTCATCGTCCCCTCGACACCCTCGGTCACCCGCATCAGGATGACCCGGCCGCGGCCACCCGTGAGCTTGCCGACGAGCCCGGCCGCCAGGACGCCGCCCCGGAAGTTATCGGTGGAGATGGTCGCCGCGGGCGCGTCGCCGGAGAGGGCGGTGTTGAAGATAACGGTCGGGATGCCGAGGCCGGCCGCCTCGACGACCGGACGGACGAGGGCCCGGTCGTCGATTGGGGAGAGGACCAGGGCGTCTATGCCCGACCCGGTGAGCGTCTCCACGATCTGGAGCTGCTCGTTGCGGTCGGTCTCGCGGAGCGGGCCCTTCCAGATGATGCGCACGCCGAGCTCCCGGGCCGCGGTCTCGGCCCCGGCGTGGATGGATTTCCAGAACTCGTGGGTCGTCCCCATCGGGACGACGGCGATGGTGAGCCTGCGCGAAGAAGCGGTTTTCCCGCCCGGGCCGCCGCAGCCAGCGGCGAGGAGGACGGCCAGGGCCAGTCCGGCGGCCGAGACGCTACTTCTGCGGCAGCGGAGCGGGGTCATGGTCGGCCTTGATCTCGACGAGCTCCTTGTCGAGGTCGATGGGAGGTTTCGTTCGGAAATAGTCGTTGATCTCGGCGACCGAGAGCGAGCGGGAATCGACCCGGCTGTACTTGCCCCGGGCGTATTGGTAGTTGAAGACGACGGCCATCTCGCCGCCCTGCCGCCAGAAAGTCTCGAGCCGGGGGAAGCCGTCGTCGGTCTCGCGGCCGACGAAGATGATGCTGCCGACGATGAGCCCCCGGAGGGCGTTCCCCGCCGGGTCCCAGACGAGCCACTGGTTCCCGCCCGACTTCGATGGCACGCCGCTCAGGTAGAATCGGAATTCCGTGCCGTCGCCCTTGAGGTCGAAGGCGACCGAGCGGAGGGGCCGGCCGTCGTCGTCCTCGAACTCCTTGCGGGCCTCCTCCGGCAGCTCGTCGTCCGCTTTGGCCGAGCGGGCGGTGAAGAACGTCCGGACAGTACCGGGGGCCGGGGAGGTCTGGGGCGGCGTCTCCTGGGGCCCCGAGGCGAGGGCCAGGACGAGGAGGAGGAGCAGGGGGAGGGCCAGGCGGGCCGGGCGCTTGTCGGGCATCAGCGACAAGTATAGCCGCGCCATATGAAATGTCAATTTAGGAAAAGGGGACAGAGGGCAGGGGACTGTCCCTCTTAACAATTCAGATAAAGGAAAGACTTGACAAATGATATCATAGTAATATTATATTGCTATTGTAACGCGATTCAGTCACAACGCAAGGAGGGTCCCATGAAAGACATCCAGGAAAAAACCGTCGTCCACGTCAACGGCTGGGTCATGGTCTTCGTCGACCTGGCGGCCGCCGTCCTGGCCTTCTGGTACATCATCAGCCACGCCGCCCGCTCCGGCCCGACCGTTGGCCTGGCGCTCGCCGCGGTCGTCCTCGTCCTCGACTTCCTGACCTTCGGCGGCTTCTTCGTCATCCACCCGAACGAGTCCAAGGTCTTCACCTTCCTCGGGAAATACATCGGCAGCGCCCGGCAGCCCGGCCTCTACTTCACCAACCCGTTCGCCGTCAAGAAAAAGGTCACCTTGCGCATCTTCAATTTCAACAGCGAGACGATCAAGGTCAACGACGCCCTGGGCAACCCCATCGAGATCGCCGCGGTCATCGTCTGGCACGTCGTCGACTCGGCCAAGGCCCTGTTCAACGTCGAGAGCTACCAGAACTTCGTCGCCGTCCAGAGCGAGACGGCCATCCGGCAGCTGGCCACCCACTATCCTTATGACGCCCACGACAAGGACACGGAGTCGCTCCGGGCCAACCCCGACGAGATCGCCGGGAAGCTCCAGACCCAGGCCCAGAACCGGCTCGACATCGCCGGCCTCCACGTCGACGAGGCGCGCCTGTCCCACCTGGCCTACGCGCCGGAGATCGCCCAGGCCATGCTGCGGCGCCAGCAGGCCGAGGCCATCATCGCCGCCCGGGCCAAGATCGTCGACGGCGCCGTGGGCATGGTCGAGATGGCCCTGCGGAGCCTCGAGACGCAGGGGATCGTCAAGCTCGACGACGAGAAAAGGGCGGCCATGGTCAACAACCTCCTCGTCGCCCTCGTCTCCGAGACCGAGATGCACCCGATCGTCAACACGGGGACCCTCTACACCTGAGGGAGCGTGAGCGAAAAGAAGAAGTTCCTGCTGCGGCTCGACGCCGAGCTCTACGACGCCTTGGAGAAATGGGCGGCCGACGAGCTGCGGAGCGTCAACGCCCAGATGGAATACGCCCTCAAGGAGGCGGTCCGGAAGGCCGGACGCCTCCGGGGGAAAGGGGATGAGAAGCCGTGAAAATGCTGATCCTCGCCATCATCGCCGTCGTGGCCCTGGCCGTCGCCGTCTTCCTGCTGCTCTGAGCGGGGAAAGACGGGGCATTGACATTTCCGGGGCCGGGACCTACGCTTCCTGAGAGAGGCGACATCTGGTCCCGAACATGGAAAGGATCGCGGCGGTCGTTTTCTCCGCGCTGGCCCTGCTCTCCGGCTCGGTCGCCCAAGAGGCGCAGGACGTCGCCAAGCCCCTTCAATATGAGGTTTCCGTCGTCCTGAAGCTCATCCACGTCTATGTCGTCGACGCCAAGGGGAAGCCGGTCGAGGGCCTGACGAGGGACGATTTCGTCGTAACGGACAACGGCCGGCCGGTCTCTGTGACGGCCTTCGAGCGGCATCTCCTGGCGAGCCCTCCGCGCCCCGAGGAAAAGAGCGGGCCCGTCCCCGTGATTCCCGCGGCGAGCCCGCCCCCGCCGGCCGCGGCGGGCCGCAAGTTCTTCCTCTTCTTCGACCTAGCCTTCAACAACGCCCGCGGCCTGACCAAGGCCAAGACGGCGGCCCTGCACTTTCTGGACGCCGAGGCCCGCCCGGAGGACGAGATCGGCGTCCTCAGCTACTCGATGTTCAAGGGCGTCTCGGTCCGCGAGTTCCTGACGGCCGACCACGGCAAGGTCCGCAAGGTCCTGGAGTCGATCGACCAGCGGGGCATCTCGGGCCGTGCCAGCGAGATCGAGGACTGGTACTGGCAACTCGTCCAGGAGCCCCTGCCCGGCGGCCAGGGAGAGGCCGGCGGCCTGAGCGCGGCCCAGAGCCAGCAATACATGAAGGAGGCCGAGGCCCAGCGCCAGGAGTCGAAACGGATCGCCCAGGTCTATATCCTCCGGCTGACGGACTTGGCCAAGGCCCTGCGCTACGTCCCCGGCCAGAAGCACTTCATCCTCTTCTCGAGCGGGGTCCCGGCCTCCCTGATCTACGGGAGCCAAGCGGGAAACCCGAACAGCGTGTCCGGACGGGGAGCCTTCGACCCCGGCGACCGGACGATCCGGACGCAGAACGAGGACATGGTCAAGGAGTTCGCCGCCTCCGGCTGCACCTTCTACGCCTTTGACACGCGCGAGTCGGCCATGGTCGTCGACCTCTTCGCCTACGACCGGGAGACCTTCGAGATCGGCAGCCGCGGCCTGGGCAACACTCAGAGCGTCTTTCAAGACTCGATGAGCGTGTTCCGGGACGACAAGACGACGGGCCTCAACTCGCTGAAGCGGCTGACGGACATCACGGGCGGGAAGTACTTTTCGAACATCAACCGCTACCAGAGGAACCTGGACCAGGTCCAGAACCTGACCGGGACCTTTTATGTCCTCGGCTACTCCATCGGCCAGCAGTGGGACGGCCAGTTCCACGAGGTCAAGGTCGAGTGCCGGCGGAAAGGCTGCGAGGTCCGGGCCCAGACGGGCTACTTCAATCCCAAACCCTTCAAGGAGTTGACGCCGCTCGAACGGGAGCTCCAGCTCTTCGACCTGGCCTTGAACGGGCGATCCGACCTTTACCTGCCGAAGATCGTGCCTCTGGCCCCGCTCTCCTATGACGCGGGGGAGGGGATGGTGTTGCGGACGGTCTCCCGGATCCCCAGGGGGGCCCTGGAAGGGAGTGCGGGAAAGAACGTCGAGCTCGTGTCCCTCGTTTTCGACGACCAGGATAACGTCGTGGCTCTCCAGCGCCGGACGGCGGACCTTTCACAATACGGACGGGACGGTTTTATCTTCTCCTCGGGCCTCGCCGCCAAGCCGGGCGCCTACAAGTGCCGGCTCGTCGTCCGTGACCTGGACACGGGGAAGTGCGCCGTGGGGTCGACCAAGGCTTTCGTGCCCGGACCCTCCCCGGGCTTCGCTCCTCTTCGTGGCGGGAGGGCCGTCCGCTAGCCTGGATGAAGCGGTCAAGCGGGTGGCCGAGACCCCGGCCTGGCGCGAGATCTACCCTTATGACGCGGCGAAGGACCGCCCGGTCGTCGGGGACGAGGCCGTCGACGCTAGCAAGATTGCCGTGATCGTGCCCTACCGGGTGCCCGAGCCGGACCGGGCCCAGGTTTCATTCTCGGCGCACCTGGTCGATTCGGCGACCGGGAAGAGCCGCCCGGTGCTCTCCGACCCCCTCGCTCGGTTTCGTCGCGGGAAAGTCGAAGTGCTCGTCCTGGAGTTCGCCCTCGACGACGTGCCCCCCGGCCGCTACGTGCTCTTTATCAACGGTTCCGACAAGGCCTCTGGCGGCTTGGCCACCACTCACGTGCCGTTGACCATCGTTCGCTGAGGAACACGGCAGGCCGCCGGGGCATCGGAAGTCCCCCGGTCCCTTGACTCTCCCCCCGAGCTGATTTAAGT
>JBBISK010000055.1:0-11834 GCA_037441295.1 Candidatus Aminicenantota bacterium
CCGCCCGCCTGGGCGGCGACCCCGGCCGCGCCTACCTCCTCGAATCCCTGGGGGCCGCGGCGGCCGGCCTGCTCGTCCAGCTCGTCCTCGTGCCGCGCTTCTCCAACTGGCAGGGCGCCGCGCTCGTCGCGGCCGCGGCGGGAGTGGGGGTCCTCTGGGCCTTCCGCGCGCGCCGAGGCGCGGCGCTCTGCGCCGGGACGCTCGCCCTGGCCGCCCTCTTCGCCGCCGCGGACCGGCCCTCCCTGCGGTCGGCCTGGAAGCCGTTCAACCTCGTCGAGGCCCGGGACACGCGTTACGGCAAACTCCAGGTCGTCACGACGGGCGACCAGATCTCTCTCTATAGCAACGGCCGCCCCCTCTTCGCCTACCCCAACACCGAGGCGGCCGAGGAGGCGGTCCACTTCGCCCTTCTCCAACGGCCGGAAGCGGGCGACGTCCTGCTCGTCGGCGGCGGCGTCAGCGGCGGTTGCGCCGAGGTCCTCAAATACCCTGGGGCGCGGCTGGACTACGTCGAGATCGACCCCGAGGTCATCCGAATGGCCGAGCGCTACCTGCCCGAGGACGGGCTCCGCGCCCTCCGGGACCCCCGCGTCCGCATCGTCTTTGAGGACGGCCGCGCCTTCATCGAACGGACGGGCCGCCTCTACGACGCCATCCTGCTCTGCCTGCCCGAGCCCGCCACGGCGCTCGTCAACCGGTTCTACACGCGGGAGTTCTTCGCCGAGGCCCGACGGAAGCTGCGGCCGGACGGCGTCTTCAGCTTCGTCGTCCCCTCGGCCGAGAACTACATCAGCCTCGACCTCGAGCAGTTCTTGAGGAGCCTCGACACGACCCTGCGCCGCGTCTTCCCCGAGGTCGCCGTCGTGCCCGGCGAAACGAACGTCTTCCTGGCCTCGGCGGCGCCGCTCACGATCGACCCCTCGCGGCTCGCCGCCGCCATTACGCGCCTCGGCCTCCGCAACTCTTTCGTCCGCCCGGACGCGCTCGCCTACCGGCTGTCGCCCCTCCGGACGGCCTATCTCGCCGGAAAGGTCCGCAACGGGCCGGGACGCGTCAACAGCGACCTTGTCCCCGTGAGCTATTATTTCCATTCGGTGCTCTGGGCGGCCCAGTTCCGCGGCGTCGAATCCCGGGCCCTCCGCTTCCTGGCCCGGCTCCCCTCCTTCTGGATCCTCGACTTCCCGCTCCTCCTGGCCGCGGTGGGGGCGGCCTTCCTAGCCTTGAAGCGGAGGCGTTCCCCAGCCCGCTTCCTCGTCCCCCTGGGCCTTGCCGGGGTGACCACCATCCTGGCGGAGATAGCCATCCTCATCATCTTCCAGTCGGCTTTCGGCTACGTCTACGGGAAGATCTCGCTTCTTCTCGCCGCCTTCATGGCCGGCCTCTTCCTCGGCTCCCTGGCCGGGCTGAGGAGGCGGCGGCCGCCGGGGCTGGACCTGGCCGCCGTCCAGGCGGGCTTCGCCGTCCTGCTCGTCCTGACCCTCCGCCTGGCGGAGCGCCGCGGACCGGAAGCCTTGCCTTTCCTGTGCCTCGCGGCCTTCGGCGCCCTAAGCGGCTATCTCTTTGTCGCCGCCAACCGGCTGTTCCTGAGGGAAACGCCACACGCCGAGACGGGTTACGGGATCGACCTCCTGGGGTCGTTCGCGGGCGTCGTGCTGGCCTCCGCCGTCATCATCCCCCTCCTCGGCCTGCCGCGCCTGCTGACCCGGCTCGCCGCGCTCAGCCTCCTCGGCGCGGCTTTCAGCCTGGCCGTGGCGCGGCGGGACCGGCGGCCGGCCCAGCCTCCGCGGGACTGAAACTTTCTCAAGCCGGGCGGGATTGTACTATAATAGCCGCTCGGAACGACGTATCGTGTTTGAAGATTGCCTCGGACTGCGCAAGAAGAACGGCCGGCCGCCGCGGGGAAGGTCCGCCGCGCTGGCGGTCTCCCTGATCCTGCACGGCCTTCTCATTTACGGCTTCGTCCACGCCCGCTTCACCATCAAGATGCTGACCGTCCGGGCCAAGGTTCAGGAGGTCCGCATCGCGCCGCCGGTGCGGCTCTCCGTGCCCCGGGTCGTCGGCGGCCCCGCCCAGGGGCGGCCGCCGCAGGAGCCGTCCCGGATCGAGCCGTCCGGGGTCGGCGCAGGACGGGCGCGTCAGGCGGCACCTCCTCCGCCCCCCACGCCGGGGCCGCCGGCGGCCGCCGCGGCCGCGCCCGGTCCGACGGCCCAGGGCCCCGTCATCCCCTCGCTCGCGACGAAGTTCCAGGAATCCCTGGCCTCCCGCTACCGGACCGGCCAGGGCTCGGAGCTGACCATTACCCTCGCTCCCCACGGAACACCGCCGTCGGCCGGCACGCCCTCCGGCAAAAGAACCGCCGCGGATTTCTACCAGTATCTGACCGGCGGCGCCGGCACCGGCGAAATGGGGCCCGGTGCGGCCGCAGGCAAGGGCGGCCGCGGGACGGGCGGGCAGCGGGCCGCGATCTCCATCCCGCTCAAGGGCTATAACCTCGGGCCCTGGGCCCAGAAGGTCCTCGAGCTGATCATGAAGAACTGGCAGCTGCCTTATGCCCCGGGCCTCACCGAGCGGACCTGGGTCAAGGTCATCGTCGTCATCAAGAAGAACGGAGAGCTCGCCTCGGTCGAGCTCGCCGAAGGCAGCGCCCGCGACGTCCTGGACGAGGCTGCGCTCGGCGCCGTCCGGTCCAGCCTGCCGTTCCCGGCCCTGCCCGGCGACTTTCCAGGCGATTTCCTGGAGGCCTCGATCGAGTTCACGTACCATGATTAGAAGGACCTGGGCCCGCCTCCTTGTCGCAGTCCTCGCCGTCGGCCTCGCCGCGGCGGCCGACTGGAAGTCGGAGTTCCTGTCCTTGCTGAGCCCTCGACCCGACTACGTCAAGGCCAGGGAGTACCTCGCCGGCAAGGTCGGCGGCCTGGAGGGAGCGGACCGCCAGGTCGCCGAGGCCCTCCTCCCCTACCTCGCCGGGAAGGCGGGCGCCGCGGCGGAGGAGCGGGAGCTCATCGCGGCCTATTTCGACAAGTACGGCGACGCCGACCCCGAGTTCGGATTCCTGGATGAGGTCACGCTCCGGGACTTCATGACTTTCTGGGCGAGGTGGAAAAAGGCCTTCCCCCTCGTCATGGACGTGAACTTCCTCATCCGCAACGGCGCCGCCGCCTCGGGGCTCCCGGCCGGGCTCGAGGTCGGGCTCGAGCTGATGTGCGACGCGTACTACAAGGTCTCCCTGGGCCCCTACGCGCTCGAGGGCGGCTTCTGGAACCGCGGTTTTCACATCCTGAACCTGCCCGCCGCCGGCCTCTTCGAGCGGTCCGGGACCTATGAATTCGACCTCGACCTCAGGGCCGGGGACCTCGTCGTCAGGAAGCCCATCCGCCTCGCGGTCGACCTCGTCCCGGTCGCCACCCTCCGCCCCGCCGCCCCGGTCCTGCCGCCGCCGCCGCTCCGAACCGGACCTCCCCGCCCGTAACGACCCTGGAGGGCGAGCTCTCCCTCTATGTCGACGGCAAGCTCGTCATGACGACGCGCAAGGTCGCGGTCAAGCCGAAGCCGCTGGGCTTCAAGCTGCCCGGACCCTCCATGCCCGGGCAGAAGCCCTACCTTCCGCCGCCCCGGACGGACCCCATGGCCAACAGCATTTCCATTCTGGACGCTATCTCCGTAACCTACAAAGCGCTGAAGGACCTGTTGTCTAAAAAGCCGGTCCCGCCCGCGCCGCCGGGTCCCTCTCCCTGGCCTTCACGCGCGCCGAGGCCGGCGGCGCGGCCTCGGAGGTCCGCGCCGAGGTCCGGCTGGAAAAGACCCGGACCGCCTTCCTCCGTCAATGAGCCGGCGGGCCGGCCGTCACGTCCCGAATCCTTTTGACTTTTGCCGCGGCCTTAATATATCCTACGGCATGGGGAAGATGGGCAGCGGCCCCGCGCGCCCCCCGTGAAGGATTCTCCGGAGGCCCGTGAAGGGAGGCTGGACATGGCAGAGAAGGGGATCGAAAGGCGGTTGTGCCAGCGCTTCAAAATCCCCGGGGCGACCATTTCTTATAGAAAAGAGAAATTCCTCTCGACGCAGGTCGCCTTCGACGAGGAGTTCTGCCCCGTCCTCGACATCAGCCGCGGCGGCGTCCGCTTCCTGACCCAGAAGGCCCTGAAGTTCAAGTCCAAGGTCGTCCTTCAGATCAGCATCCCCGGCGAGCGCGTCCCGCTCAACCTCAAGGGGCGCGTCCGCTGGTCGTCCTTCAATCCCGGCAAGAGCTATAGGTACCAGGCGGGCGTCCAGTTCAATCCCTACGGCGAGGAGAAGAACCAGAACTACCCGGGCGCGCTGGTCAAGATCATCGCCCTCGAGCAGAAGTTTATCGAGCCGGGGAACGGGGAACCGACGGACAAGTCGAGCGAGTTCAGTATCTAGCGGGAGCCGGCGGGGCGGGCCGGCTTCTCCCCTTCGACCACGACCTGCGAGTAATCCGCGATCTGCGCCAGCATCCGCTGGACGGCTTGGAGCAGGCCGAGGCGGTTCTGCCTCAACTTCCTTTCCGGAGCCATGACCAGGACGCTGTCGAAAAAGGCATTGAGCACCGGCTGAAGCCTGAAGATGATGGCCTGGGCGCGGCCGAAGTCGCCGCGGGCGATCATCGGCGAGGCGTTGTGCTCGATGATGGCGAAAGTCGAGTGGAGCTCCCGCTCCTCCTTCTCGACGAAGAGTTCGGGGCTGAACTTGGCCCGCGGCTGGTCCCGCAGGATGTTGTTGACCCGCTTGGCCATGAGGATGAACGGCTCGAACTGGGGGCTGACCTTGAGCGAATCGAGGGCCTGGACGCGGAGGAAGACGTCGTGGATCTCGGCCAGGCCGGGCCCGAGGGCGGCGCCGACGAGGTCATAGCGGAAACCCTGCCGCTCGAGCATGAAGCGGAGCCGGCCGGCGAAGAAGTCGAGCGTCGCCCGCTTGACCTCCTCCCGGCCGAGCGTCAGCCGGTCGCCGTAGGCGGCGAGGGCCTTGTCGACGAGGTGGGGGAAGGAGAAGCGGAGCCTGCGTTCGAGGACCGTCTTGCAGACGCCGTGGGCGTTGCGCCGGAGGCCGAAGGGGTCGCTCGAGCCGGTGACCTCGATGCCGAGACCGAGCACGCCGACCGTCGAATCGAGCTTGTCGGCGATCGACAGGACCGCCCCGGCCTTCGAGGAGGGCGACTCCTCGTCCAGGCCCGCCGGCTGGTAGTGCTCGTAGACGGCCCGCGCCACTCCCTCGGGATAACCCTCGGCCCGGGCGTAGAGCCCGCCCATCCGGCCCTGAAGGCTCGGAAATTCCCTGACCATGTCCGTCAGCAGGTCGGCCTTGGCCAGCCCGGCGGCGGCCACGGCGTCGTCCCTGGTCTCGGCCTCCTCGAGCCGGCCGCAGAGATAGGAAACGAGCTTCTTCAGCCGCTGGGCCTTGTCTTCGTAGGTCCCGAGCTTTTCCTGAAAGACGACCTTGCCGAGGTCCGCGGCGCGCTCGGCCAGCGGGACCTTGCGGTCCTGGTCCCAGAAGAACCGGGCGTCTTCGAGGCGGGCCCGGAGGACCCTCTCGTTGCCGGTGCGGATGAAGCCCCGGGCGTCCTCGCGCGCGTCGGCGACGCCCAGGAAATGGGCGAGCTGCTTCCCGTCGCGGACGACGGAGAAGAACTTCTGGTGCTTCCTCATGGCGGTCGAGAGGACCTCGAGCGGCAGGCTCAGGAAGCTCTCGGGAAAGCCGCCCAGGACGACGAGCGGGTGCTCCACGTTGAACGTCAGCTCCTCCAGCAGCTCGGGGTCCGGGAGGACCGTCGCCCCTAGTCCGGCCAGCCGGGCCTCGACCTGGGCGAGGATAAGGGCCCTGCGTTCCTCGGGCGCGACGATGACGCCGTTCGCCGCCAGCCGGTCTTTGTAGTCGGCGAAGCCCGAGACCTCGATCCGGCCCGGAGAGAGGACGCGGTGGCCGACAGTCGCCCCCCCCGCCCGGAGCCCGGCGAAGGCGACTTCGAGGGGCCGGCCGTCCCACAGGCAGAGGAGCCCGTGGAGAGGGCGGGAGAAGCGGAAGGGGTTCGTCCCCCAGCGCATCATCTTGGGGAAGCCGAGCGAGCCGAGGATGCGGGGCACGGCCTCGGCCAGGATGACCGGCGTCGGTGTGCCGGCCGACCGCTTCCTGTAGCCGAGATACTCGCCCTTCGGCGTCGTCACGACCTCCAAGGCGCTTTCCTGGACGCCCTGGGACCGGGCGAACCCCTTGGCCGCGGCGGTGAAGGCCCCGTCGGGGCCGACGCCGACGGACCTGGGCGGCCCGGTCACAACGGCCTCGCGGTCCTCCTGCCCGGCGGCGAGGTCCCCGGTGACGACGAGCCGCCGGGGCGTGCCCAGCGCCCGGAGCGAGGCGACGCCGACCCGGGCCGCTTCGAGCTCCTGTCGGAACCTGGCCTCGAGCTGTTCGAGGGCCGAGCGGATGTGGGAGGCGGGAAGCTCTTCGGTCAGCAGCTCGAGGAGGAATTCCATCACTCCTCCTCCCTCACCGCGGTGTATTTGCGCGCGATCTCCGTCACTAGGACGCGGATCGAGGCGATCATCTTGACCCGCTCGGTGACGCTGATGGCCCCGCGCGCGTCGAGGAGGTTGAAATTGTGGGAACACTTCAGGCACATGTCGTAGGCCGGCAGGAGCAGCCCCCGGGCCGTGAGCCGGGCGGCCTCCTTCTCCGAGGCCTGGAAGGCGCGCCGGAGCGTGCCGACGTCGGCGGCGTTGAAATTGTACTCGGAGAACTCCCGCTCCTCGCGGTAGCGGAGGTCACGGTAGGAGACGTCCGCGGACCAGTCGAGGTCGTAGATGTCGTCCTTCTGCTCGAGGAACATCTCCAGCCGCTCGAGGCCGTAGGTGATCTCGACGGGCACCGGCGAGAGGTCGATGCCGCCGCACTGCTGGAAATAGGTGAACTGGGTGATCTCCAGCCCGTCGAGCAGGACCTGCCAGCCGACGCCCCAGGCGCCGATCGTCGGGGATTCCCAGTTGTCCTCGTCGAACCGCAGGTCGTGGTCGGCAAGAGAGATGCCGAGCGAGGCCAGACTGCGGACGTAGACGTCCTGGATGTCGTCCGGCGAGGGCTTCATGATGACCTGGTACTGGAAATGCTTCTGGACGCGGTTCGGGTTCTCGCCGTAGCGGCCGTCCGTCGGCCGCCGGGAAGGCTGGACGTAGCCGACCTTCCACGGCCGCCGGTCCAGGACCCGGAAGAACGTGTCCGGCGTCATCGTCCCGGCGCCGACCTCGAGGTCGTAGGTCTGGGCCAGATAGCAGCCCTGGCCGGCCCAGAACCGGTGCAGGCCCAGGATGAGGTCCTGAACTGACATCTATCCCCTCTTCTCCCAGCGCAGGACGGGCGTCTTGGCCGCAGCGACCTCGTCCAGCCGGCGGACATAGGTGACGTGAGGCGCGGATTTGAGGGTTTCGGGCTCCTCCTTCGCTTCCCGAGCGATGGCCTTCATGGCCGCGATGAAGAGGTCGAGGTCGCGCTTGCTCTCGGTCTCCGTCGGCTCGATCATCAGCGCGCCGTGGACGATGAGCGGGAAGGACATCGTCGGCGGGTGGAGGCCGTAATCGATGAGCCGCTTGGCAATGTCCAGGTTCGTGACACCGTGCTCCTTCTGAAACTTGTCCGAGAAGACGCACTCGTGCATGGACGAGGCCGTGTATTTCAGGTGGTAGTCCTGCTCCAGGCTCTTGCGGATGTAATTGGCGTTGAGGACGGCGTATTCGGCGATCTCGCGGACGCCTTTGGGGCCGAGGCTCAGGATGTAGCAGAGGGCGCGGACGATGACCGAGAAGTTCCCGTAGAAGCTCCGGACGCGGCCGATCGTCTTCGGCCGGTCGAAGGCAACCGAGAAGCGCCCGCCCTTCTCTTCGATGACGGGGACGGGCAGGTAGGCCGCGAGGGCCTTCTGGACGCCGACCGGGCCGGAGCCGGGCCCGCCGCCGCCGTGCGGCGTCGAGAACGTCTTGTGGAGGTTGATATGGAGGACGTCGACGCCCATGTCGCCCGGCCGGACGATCCCGGTCAGGGCGTTCATGTTGGCCCCGTCCATGTAGACGAGGCCGCCGCGGGCGTGGACGATCTCGGCCGCCCGGCAGATGTCGCTCTCGAAGACGCCGAGCGTGTTCGGGTTCGTGACCATGAGCGCCGCCACGTCCGCAGCCATCTCCTTCTCGAGGCTGGCGATGTCGATCATGCCGTCCTCGTTCGACTTGATCTCCTTGACCGTGTAACCGCAGATGTGGGCCGAGGAGGGGTTCGTGCCGTGGGCCGAATCGGGGATGAGGACGTACTTGCGCGGGTCGCCCCGGTCCTCGAGCGCGGCGCGGATGATCATCATCCCGGTCAGCTCGCCGTGGGCCCCGGCCGCGGGCTGGAGGGTGAAGGCGTCCATCCCGGCGATCTCCGAAAGGTAGCCCTCGAGCCGCTTGAGGAGGGAGAGGTTGCCCTGGACGAGGTCCACGGGCGCCTCGGGATGGGTGGCGGCCAGGCCCGGCAGGGCCGAGAGCCGCTCGTTGACCTTGGGGTTGTACTTCATCGTGCACGACCCGAGGGGATAGAGCCCCAGGTCGACACAGTAGTTCTTCTGGGACAGCCGGGTGAAATGGCGGACGACCTCCGGCTCGGCGACTTCGGGGAAGCCGTCGATGTCCCGGCGCAGGGCGACGCCGTCGAGGAGCCCTTTTGTCTCCGGAACGTCGAGCGGCGGGAGGAGCGAGGCCTTCTTGCCCGGGGCACTGATCTCGAAAACGAGGGGTTCGCGGATCTCCTTGATCATCTCAGGGCCTCCTGGAGCGCCCGGCCGAGCCGGTCGATGTCGTCCTTGCGCTTGAGCTCCGTGACGCAGACGAGGGCCGAGTTCCGGAGCTCTGGGAAGGCCCCCTCGAGCCCGAGGCCGCCGACGATGCCCTTGGTGCGCAGGGCGGCGTCGACCTCGGCCCAGGGCTTGGGGAATTCCAGGACGAACTCGTTGAAGGGTGGCCCGGCGAACCTCCGCCGGACGCCGGGGACGGCCGTGAGGACGTCCAGGGCGTAGGCGGCCTTCTGGGCGTTCTGCCAGGCCATCTCCCTCAGGCCCGGCCGGCCCAGGCTCTCGAGGAAGATCGTCGCCCGCAGGGCGCACAGGGCCTGGTTCGTGCAGATGTTCGATGTGGCCTTCTCGCGGCGGATGTGCTGTTCGCGGGTGGCGAGGGTCAGGACGAAGCCGCGCCGGCCCTCGACGTCCGTCGTCTGCCCCGCGACCCTCCCCGGAAGCTGGCGGACGTACTCCTTGCGGCAGGCCATGAAGCCGAGGTAGGGCCCGCCGAAGCTCAGGGGCAGGCCGAACGACTGCATCTCGCCCGTGACGATATCCGCCCCGAGCGCCCCGGGCGCCTCGAGCAGACCCATCGACAGGGCCTCGGCCACGACCACGACCGACAGGGCCTTGCGGCCGTGGGCGGCCTCGGACAGGGCCTTGACGTCCTCGACGACTCCGAAGAAGTTCGGCGACTGGCAGACGATGCCGGAGACCGTGTCGTCGAGGAGGCCGGCCAGGGCCGCGGCGTCGACCCGGCCGTCCCGGCTGAAGGGGACTTCGACGGCTTGGAGGCCGAGGTTCCGGATGTAGGTCCGGATGACCTCGCGGTACTGAGGGTGGAGCGAGCGGGCGACGAGGACCTTAAGCCGGTTGGTCAGCCGGTGGGCCATGAGGACGGCCTCGGCCGCCCCGGTCGCGCCCTCGTAGAGCGAGGCGTTGGCGATGTCGAGCCCGGTGAGCTGGCAGACGAGCGTCTGGAACTCGTAGATGACCTGCAGCGTCCCCTGGCTGACCTCGGGCTGGTAGGGCGTGTAGGGGCTGACGAACTCGCCCCTCGAGCTCAGGTAGTCGACGACCGTCGGGATGAGATGGTCGTAGGCGCCGCCGCCGAGGAAGGACAGGAATCGCGGATAGGCGTTCCGCGCCGCGGCCTCCTCCATCTCCCGGACGAGGCCGAGCTCGGCCATCGGCCCCGGCAGGGCCAGGTCGCGGGCCAGGCGGACCTCCTGCGGAATGCAGCCGAAGAGATCGTCGGTCGAGCCGATGCCGATCGCGGCCAGCATCTCCTTCCTGTCGTTGTCGCTGAGAGAAAGATAGCGCATGGACTCAACCCCTTCTAGTGCCCGGAGCGGAGGGTCAGGCTTCGAGGCCCTCCAGGAATTTCTCGTAGTCGCCGGCCTTCATCAGGCCGTCGAGCCCCTTTCGGTCCTTGATCTTCAGGCGGACGATCCAGCCCTGGCCATGCGGGTCCTTATTGAGAATGTCGGCCGTCTGGGACAGGGCCTCGTTGACGGCCGTGACCTTGCCGGCGACCGGCGAGTATATGTCGGAAACGGACTTGACGGACTCGACCGTGCCGATCGTCTGGTGGACATCGAGCTCTCTGCCGATCTCCGGCAGCTCGACGAAGATGATGTCGCCGAGCTGATGCTGGGCGAAATCCGTGATGCCGACGAGACCCTCGTCGCCTTCGATCTTGATCCACTCGTGCTCTTTCGTGTAATAGAAGTCGCTCGGATACATCGGAACCTCCTTGGTTGATCCCGGGCGGCGGGCCGGCGGCCCGCGTGCGCTCGCGGTTTATTTCTTGTCGGCCCTCTTGTAGAAGGGCGTGGGGACGACCTTCGCCCGGGCCCTCTTGTCGCGGATGCCGATCTCGAACTCGGTGCCGACGGGCGTCGCCCCGATGGGCAGGTAGACGAGCCCGATGGCCTTCTTGAGGAGCGGCGAGAACGTCCCCGAGCAGACGTCGGATACCTGCCGGCCGCCGACGAAGGCCGGATAATGGGGCCTGGCGATGCCCCGGTCGATCATCTCGAAGCCGGCCAGCTTTCTCTGGAGACCCTCGGCCAGCTGCTTCTCGATGACGGGTTTCCCCAGGAAATCGCCCTTCTGGAGCTTGACGATCCACTTCAGGTCGGCCTCGAGCACCGTCGTCTTGTCGGAGATGTCGTTGCCGTAAAGCATGAGCTTGGCCTCGAGCCGCAGCGTGTCGCGCGCCCCCAGCCCGACCGGCAGGAGGCCGAGCGGCGCCCCCTTCTCGATGATCGACGACCAGACGCGGCCGGGGTCCGGGTCGGTCGTGTAGACCTCGAAGCCGTCCTCGCCCGTGTAGCCGGTGCGCGAGACGAGGCAATCGACGCCCGCAACATTGCCCTTGGCCCACCAGAACGACTTCATGACGGCCAGATCGACGCCGGTCAGCGGCTGGAGGACCCGCTCCGCCATCGGGCCCTGAAGGGCGACCTGCGAATAGGCGTCGCTCTGGTTCTCGACCTTGACCTCGAAGCCCTTGGTGTGCCCGGCGATCCAGGCGAAATCCTTGTCGACGTTGGCGGCGTTGACGACGAGGAAGTACTTCTCGGGCTTCTCGATGCAATAGACGAGCATGTCGTCAACGAACGTCGATTCCGGCGTCATGAGCGCGGTGTACTGGACCTGGCCCGGGGCCAGGCGGGCGACGTCGTTCGGAGTCAGCCACTGGACGTAGGCCAGCGCGTCCTTGCCGGTGACCAGGACCTCCCCCATGTGGCTGACGTCGAACAGGCCGGCCCGCGTCCGGACGGCCATGTGCTCGTCGATGATGCCCTTGTACTCGATGGGCATCTCCCAGCCGACGAATTCGACCATCTTGGCGCCGAGGGCCTTGTGGAGCTCGTTGAAGCGGGTCTTCTTCATGGGGCGTCCTTTCTCGAAAGAACTTTAAAATTATCATATTCGGCCGCGGCGTTCAAGTGGCGCGCTTGCCGCCGCGGCCGATGTCGAGCAACTGCCCGTTGCCGCCGCGCTGGAT
>JBBISK010000056.1:0-6501 GCA_037441295.1 Candidatus Aminicenantota bacterium
CGAACCGGGACGGCCAGGGCTGCTCGGGCTGCGAGAAGTGCGTCGCCATCTGCCCGGGGCTGGCCATCACCATGGTCGACTACCGCAAGGACCCGGAGTTCCCGACCGTCGCCGTCCCCTTCGAGTTCCTCAAGGACACCCTCAAGCCCGGCGACTCCGTCGTCGTCGATGACACGGACGGCGAGCCTCTGGGCCGGGTCGAAGTCGCGGCTGTGAGGGCCCTCAAGGCCAACGACCGGACGGTCATCGTCAAGGTCCGGGCGCCGAAGGCCTATGCCAAGAAAATCGCCGGCCTCCGCCTCCAGGCCGAGACGGAGAGCGAGCCGATGGAACGGTACGTCGAGCGGACCGCCGACGACACGATCATCTGCCGCTGCGAGCGCGTCACCGCCGGCGAGATCCGCAGGCTCATCCGCGAGGGGGTCCGGGACATCAGCGAGATCAAGGCCGTGACCCGGACGAGCATGGGGTCGTGCGGGGCCAAGACCTGCACTCCCCTCCTCCATCGGCTATTCCGCGAGGAGGGGGTCCCGGAATCCGAGGTCGTCGACCAGCCGAAGCGACCGCTGTTCGTCGAGATCCCGCTCGGTGTCTTCTCCGGCCTGACGGGCGAAGGAAGGGACCATGGCCGCGAATAAGGCGTTTGATGCGGTCATCATCGGCGCGGGGAGCGTCGGCCTCCCGGCCGCCATGGCCATGGCCGAGGCCGGGCTGCGAACGCTCGTCGTCGATGAGGGCGCGAGCCCCGGCCAGGGCTCGAACAAGCGGGCCATCGGCGGACTCCGGGCGACGCATTCGGACCCGGCCAAGATCCGCGTCTGCCTCCGCAGCCTCGAGATCTTTTCGACCTGGGAAGAGCTTCACGGAGACGCTCTCGAATGGCGCAAGGGCGGCTACGCCTTCGTCGCCTACCGCGAAGAGGAAGAACAGAGCCTGAAAGGGCTCCTGCCCTTCCAGAAATCCCACGGGCTGCGGATCGACTGGCTGGACGCGCGCTCGCTCCGCGAGGTCGCGCCGGACCTCAACCCGGACGGGCTTCTCGGCGGCACCTTGTCGCCCGACGACGGCAACGCCTCGCCTCTCTTGGCTGCGCATGCCTTCTCGGCGAGGGCCAGGAAGCTCGGGGCCGAGTTCCGCTTCAACGAGAGGGTCACCGGCATCCTCACCGCGGGGGGGCGGGCCGTCGGCGTCCGGACCGACAAGGGCGAGTACGGCGCGGAGGCCGTCGTCGACGCGGCGGGGGGCAGTGGGGCAGACGTGGCCGCTCTGGCCGGCCTAGACATCCCCGTGCGGCCCGATTCCCACGAGGCCGCCGTGACCGAGGCCGTGGCCCGCTTCCTCGAGCCGATGATCGTCGACATCCGTCCGGTCGAGGGGTCGGCCAACTACTATTTTTATCAGCACGACACCGGCCAGGTCATCTTCTGCATCACCCCGTCCCCCTCGATCTGGGGGCAGGACGTGCGCGAGACGAGCTCGTTCCTGCCCATGGTCTCCCGGCGCATGGTCGAGGTCATGCCGCGCCTCCGCAACCTCCGCGTCCGGCGGACCTGGCGGGGGCTCTATCCCATGACCCCGGACGGGCTGCCCATCGTCGGGGAGGCGAAGGAGCTCGGCGGCTTCTACTTCGGCGCGGGCATGTGCGGGCAGGGCTTCATGCTCGGCCCGGGCCTGGGTGAGCTCCTGTCCCGGTTGGTCCTGAAGAAGCTGACCGAGGATGACAGTGACACGCTCTCCTATTTCAGCCCCTACCGCGCCTTCCAGGGCATGGAAAAACTGAAGTAACTGGGGACAGCGACATGGCGGACATCTCGAGGGACATTCGGACGCGGCGCCGGCTCGGCCGTAGCGGGCCGCTCGTGACGCCGGTCGGGCTCGGCTGCTGGCAGTTCTCGAAGGGCGGCAACCTGGCCGGACGATACTGGAGGTCCATCGACGACGGCGAGATCCGCCGGATCGTCGTTCGCGCCCTCGAGCTGGGCATCGACTGGTTCGACACGGCCGAGGGCTACGGCAACGGCGAGTCGGAGAAAGCCCTGGCCCGGAGCCTGCAGGCGCTGGGCAAGGCGCCGGGCGAGGTCGTCATCGCCACCAAGTGGACCCCCCTCCTCCGGCGGGCTTCGTCCATCCCCCGCTCGATCGGCGACCGCCTGGCCAACCTGGCCCCCTACCCCATCGACCTCTTCCAGATCCACAACCCGTACTCGGTTTCCCCGCTCGAAAAGCAGCTCGCGGCCATGGCGCGTCTTGTCGAGGAGGGCAAGGTCCGCTTCGTCGGGGTCAGCAACTTCTCCAGGCGCCAGATGGAGAAGGCCCATCGGGTGCTGGGGGCGCGCGGCCTGCCTCTCGTTTCGAACCAGGTCCGCTACAGCCTGCTCGACCGCAGCATCGAGAAAAGCGGGGTCCTCGAAGCGGCCGAGGACCTCGGCATCGGCATCATCGCCTATTCGCCGCTCGCCCAGGGCATCCTTTCGGGGAAGTTCCACGACGATCCGGGCCTTGTGCGCCGCACGCCCGGCTTCCGGAGATTCATGCCAACGTTCAGGCGGCGCGGCCTCGAAAGAAGCCGTCCCGTCGTCGAGGCTCTGCGCCGCATCGCTCCGAAATACGGCGCCACCGCGGCCCAGGCGGCCCTCAACTGGCTCATCGCCCGCCATGGTGAGACGGTCACGGCCATCCCCGGCGCGACCAAAGCCGGACAGGTCGATGACCTGGCCGCGGCGATGTCCTTCCGCCTTTCGGAGAACGACATCGAGGAGCTGGACCGGGTCTCGACGCCTTTCAAATGACCGCGAAAAGCCTGGAGTTCGGGCCGATGAAAAGAGCGCTCGCCACCGTCTGTCTCATCGGATTGGCCTTTGCGGCCGGCTGCCGGTCGCCGCAAGAGGCCGGGAGGTCGGGACCTCGGGCGGCGGCTCCCGCCGACTGGCTGGTCACTCCCGGGCCGTACAAGGCGGCCGTTGAGGCCGACGCGGCCCTCGGCACCCTGCGGCTATCGAACGGCCTCGTCGAGCGGACCTTCCGGCTCCAGCCGAACGCGGCCACGGTCGACTTTCGGAACCTCGTCACGGGCGAAACGATGCTCAGGGCCGTCCGCCCCGAAGCCGTCGTCGTCCTTGACGGCCGGTCCTGGAAGGTCGGCGGACTCGAGGGGCAAGCCGAGCAGGCCTACCTCTCCCCTGAGGAGGCGGCGCGCCTGACGGCCAACCTCGAGGCCTTCGGTTTCCGCGGCTTTCGGACCGGACCGATAGAGGAGCGCTTCAGCTGGAAAAGGAGATGGCCGGACGAGGGACGTCCCTGGCCTCCCACCGGGGTCACGCTGACGCTGGAGTTCGCCCCGCCGGCCGGCCGCTTGCCCGGCGTCTCGGTCCTCGTCGTCTACGAACTCTACGACGGGATCCCCCTTATGGCCAAGCGGCTCGTCGTCCGTAACGCGGGAACGGCGGCTGTCCACCTCGACGCCTTCACGAGCGAGATCTTGGCCGCCGTCGAAGCCGAGGCGTCCGTCAATACGCCGCCGGCCTGGGACGTGCCGGGGCTCCATGTCGAGAGCGATTACGCCTTCCTGGCCGATTCGCCGAAGACGGCCTCGCGCGCCACGACCGTCTGGCGGCCCGACCCGGCCTACACGTCCCAAATCAATTGGCCCCGCGAGACGCCGTGCCTGCTCGAATCCCGGCCCCCTCTCGGCCCAGACCAGGATATTGCTTCCGGGACGACGTTCGAAACCTTCACCACCTGGGAGCTCGCCTTCGACTCGACCGACCGCGAGCGCCGCGGCCTCGCCCTGAGACGTATGTACCGGACGGTCGCCCCATGGGTCACCGAGAACCCCGTCCTCATGCACCTCCGGTCCTCGGACCCGCAGGCCGTCCGGGCGGCCGTCGACCAGGCGGCCGCGACCGGCTTCGAGATAGTCATCCTGAGCTTCGGCAGCGGCCTTGACATGGAGAGCGAAGACCCGGCCTGCCTCGCGGCGATGAAGGCCCTGGCCGACTATGCCCACGGCAAAGGCATTGAAATCGGCGGCTACTCGCTCCTCGCTTCGCGGCACATCGACGCCGCGACGGATGTCGTCGACCCGAAGACGGGCCGGCCCGGCGGAGCCGCCTTCGGAAGCTCCCCTTGCCTGGGGAGCGCCTGGGGAGAGGCCTATTTCCGGAAGCTCCGCAACTTCTTCGAAAAGACCGGCTTCGACCTTCTCGAGCACGACGGGTCGTATCCGGGGGACGTGTGCGCCTCGACGGTCCATCCCGGCCATCGCGGCCTGGCTGACTCCCAGTGGACCCAGTGGCGCCGGATCACGGACTTCTATAAGTGGTGCCGGGCCCGGGGGGTCTATCTCAACGTCCCGGATTGGTACTTTCTGTCGGGTTCGAACAAGACGGCCATGGGCTACCGGGAGACGGACTGGTCCCTGCCTCGCGAGCGGCAGGTCATCCTCGGCCGGCAGAATATCTACGACGGCACGTGGGCCAAGACGCCGAGCATGGGCTGGATGTTCCTGGCGTTGGTCGAATACCAGGGTGGCGGTGCGGCGGCGACGATCGAGCCGCTGTCCGAACACGTGGGGTTCTACGAGGCCCACCTGGCCCAGAACTTCCTCAGCGGCGTCCAGGCCTGCTATCGTGGCACTCGCCTCTACGATACGGACGCGACCCGGGCCGCGGTGAAGAAATGGGTCGAGCTCTATAAGAGATACCGGGCCATTCTCGATTCCGACATCATCCACCTGAGGCGGCCTGACGGCCGGTCCATGGACGGCATCCTCCACGTCAACCCGGCCCTGCCGGTCCGGGGCCTGGCCGTCTTTTACAATCCCACGGACGGCGAGCTCGCCGAGACCTGGACGCTGCCCCTCGGCTATACCGGCCTGACGGATGTCGCGCGCATCGCCGAGCGTGACGGAAGGCCGGAGAGCTGCCGGCTCGACCGCTCCTTCAAGATCAGGCTCCCCGTCCGGTTGGGCCCCGGGGAACGGACCTGGTTCATCATCCAATAGACGCCGCGGCTATTTCGCGAAGAAGACCCAGCCGGCGCACTCCACGATCCTCATCTCCATGTCGTAGACGTCCCGGAGGAGCGGCTCGCTCAGGGTCTGCCGTGGCGGGCCGGAGGCGACGACCCGGCCGTTCTTCATGAAGACCATGACATCGGAATAGCGGACCGCCATCTCCAGGTTGTGAAGGGTGACGATAATCGTCTTGCCTTTCTCGTCGGCCAGGCGGCGGCAGAGGGCCATCGTCTCGACCTCGTGGCGGGGGTCGAGGAACGAGGTCGGCTCGTCGAGGAGAAGGACGTCGGACCCCTGGGCCAGGGCCCGGGCGATGAGGACGAGCCGCCTTTCGCCAGAGCTTAGCTCGAGGAAGGAGCGGCGGAGATGCCCGTCGAGCCCGACGTAGCGGAGGGCCTCCTCCGCCAGCCCGACGTCCTGGCCAGACGGCGCCCCGAACGTCGGCAGGAAGGCCGCCCGCCCGGTCAGGACGAAGTCGAGGACGGCATAGTTGAAGGTGAAGGACGTCTCCTGCGGCACGTAGGCGACGAGCCTGGCCCGATCCCGGCCCCGGAGCGCGGCCAAGTCCCGGCCGTCGACGAAGAGCGTCCGCGGCGGCACCGGGAGGACGGAGGCGAGGCACTTGAGAAAGGTGGACTTGCCCGCCCCGTTGGGGCCGACGACCGCGGTCACCCGGGCGTCGGGGAAGACGAGCGGACCCACCTCGAGCCGGAAGTCCTCGTAGGCGAAGTCCAGATGCTCGACGCGGACCTTCACCGCCAGACCCTCCCCGACCGCTTGAGGAGCACGATGAAGAACGGGATGCCGACGACGCTCGTCAGGATGCCGATGGGGATTTCGAAGGAGGCGGCGCTGCGGGCGATGTCGTCGGCGACGATGAGCAGGCTTGCGCCGATGGCCGCCGAGAGCGGCAGGACTTTGCGGTTGTCCGCCCCGACGGCCATGCGGACGAGGTGCGGGACGATCAGGCCGACCCAGTTGATGACCCCGGTGACGGAGGTCGCGGCGGCCGTGACCAGGGTCGCCGCGGCGATGACCAGAGCCTTCTCCCGCCGGACGTTGACGCCGAGGGCCCGGGCCTCGTCGTCACCCAGGGACAGGACGTTCATCCGCCAGCGGAGGAGGATGAGAACGAGGACGCCGAGGCCGATGACGGGCAGGGTCACGGCCAGGTCGTCCCAGGCGGCTTGGGCTAGGCTGCCCATGAGCCAAAAGATGAGGGCCTGGAGTGCGTAGGGATTGGCGACGAACTCGACGAGAGAGAGGAGGGCCTGGAAGAGGGCCGAGACGATAATGCCGGAGAGGAGGACGGGGACGATGCCCGACCCCGGCCGGCCCGCGATGAGGATGACGAGGAGGACGGCCAGGACGGCCATGGCGAAGGCCGCGAGTTGGGGCGGGAAGGCCCGGCCCAGGAAGACGAGAGACAGGGCGGCGCCGAAGGCGGCCCCGTAGGAGATGCCCAAGCTGAACTCGAAGACGAGCGG
>JBBISK010000056.1:6514-11721 GCA_037441295.1 Candidatus Aminicenantota bacterium
CTGGAAGAGGGCCTGGAGCGAGGCCCCCGAAACGGCCAGGGCGGCGCCGGCGAAGAGGGCCAAAAGGAGGCGCGGCAGCCGAACCCTGAAGAGAATGTCGGCGTAGGGCGAGGGGGCGGCTCCCGGGGTTGTCGCCGGCCCGTGGGCGAGAGTCATCCAGACGGCCTTGAGGGGGATCGGATAGGAGCCGACGTTGAGGGAAAGGACGAGGAGGACCAAGGGCAGGGCTAAGGCCGCCCAGGCGAGCCAGGCCGGCGTCCTACTTGCGAAGCCACTCATGGCAGCCGAGCACCTTGTCGAGGGCGGTGAAAGCGCCCTCGACGCCGTAAAATTCGCGGTAGGCGGCGTTCCCTTCGGCCTCGAGGTCGAAGCCGGGGAAGCGCTCTGGATAGATAAGCCGGGCGAGATAGAGCGTTTCGACCAAGACGAGGGCCGGGTCCCACCAGTACCAGAATCCGAATGTGTAATGGACGCGGCCGCTCCTAACGGCTCGGACAGACGCCAGACGGGGGTCGCCGAGCACGGATTCCACCGTGACCCTTCGCTCGCCGGGCGGGTAGTTCCCCTGGACGAGAATGACCTCGGGGTTCCAGCGGATGACCGTCTCGATGGGCACGGTCGCCCCGGCCGTGCCCAGGTAGGACGGCAGGAGTCCGGCGGCGCAGTTCGTTCCGCGGGCGGCGTCGACCGGCTCGTAGGCGACCGGCGTCCGCAGGAGCGAGCCCCAGAATGAGAGGTAGACGCGAGGCTCGGCGCCTGCGCGGACCGTCGCGAGCGCCGCGGCCAGGCCCGAGAGCCGGGCCTGGAAATAAGCGCCCAGGCGGGCGGCGCGTTCCTCCCGGCCGAGGACCCGGCCGATCGTCGCCATCTCCTCGAGCAGGGAACGGAACCTGCCGACCGAGGCCAGGGCGGCGACCGGGGTCCGGAGCCGCCGGGCGATGGAATCCGCCATGGCCGGCTCCGACGGGGAGGCGAAGACGATGTCGGGCCGGAGCCCCATGGCGACCTCGAAATTTAAGTCCTGGCCCTGGTTCGAGACGACGGGGAGCGCCCGTGAGGCCGGGAAGAGAAGCGGGAAGAGGCGGTCCTGGTGGCGGAGGAAGAAATCGATGCCGACGAGCCTCTCCCCTTCCCCGAGGGCGACGATGATGCGCGTGACCTCCGGCTCGAGCGAAAGGACGCGCCCGACGCGGGCCGGGATTTCGACATGGCGGCCGAGGCTGTCCGTGATAATCATGGGCGGGGAATCGGGGCGCGCGGGGGCCGCGCCCGTGGCACGGAGAGAGAGGCCCAGGACGACGAGGACGACGCCGGCGGCCGGGCCCGGTCTCATGCCCGCATTATACCATTCAACGTCCGAAAACGAGGCGGCCAAAGAACTCCGGCCGGTGGAAATCGGGCTTCGGCGTCCCGACCGGGCTCCATGCGCCGTAGTGTGGGAGCTCCGTCTCGTCGCCGCACTTGTAGAAATTGGCCATGGACCTCCGCCCGGGCTCGACTTCGCGGCCGTAGAGCGCCCGGAAGAGCCCGAGCGGGACCCGGTAGGCCAGGGTCCAGCGCCCGCCTGCGACCGGGCCGTCGACCGGCGACCCGAGCGAGGCCTTGGCCCGGAAGCCGCGGAGCTCGGCCTTGGCGAGAGGCCTCCGATGCCCGCGGTCGGGGCCGAAGGCGATGAGGAATACACCGATGGCGTTGGCCTCGAAGTTGAGGTAGCCCCGCCCGAGGTCCGGGAAGGCGTCGACGAAGAACTCGACGCAGCTGTCCTTCCAGACGGGGTCCTGGAAACGCGTGAACCGGGCCCTCACCCTTATCTCCTCGACGTCGAAACGGACGTGGAGGAACCGGGCGGACCAGCAGAGCCGGACCTCGACGCGCGGCTCGTAGCCGTTCCCCGTCCATTCATAATGGGAGACGGCCAGAGAGGGCACGCCGCGCCAGGCGGCCGGCGGGGCGCCGACATCCAGCTCTTTCCGGACCCGGATGACCTCGTATTCGGGGACCACGGCCGCCGCTACTTTCCGGCCGGGACGCATGCCCCGAGGAGCTTCTCGACGCCCTCAACCACGGCCAGCCGCGAGTGGGCCTTGGGCTTCTTGGCTTCTTCCAGTAGCTTGGCCCGTCCTTCGACCCAGCCCTTCTCGGGAGTTTTACCCGAGGCGAGGAAGGCCAGGGCGTCGAGGCCCGTGCCCGAGACGGATTCGAGGGCCATGGACAATCCCTCGACTTCGCGCAGGGCCGGCGAGGAGGCGAGGAAGGGCAGGACCAGGGGGTGGTTCGTTTTCCAGCGGACGAGCATGGCCCGGAGCGCCTCGGCCAGGGCCGGGTCGCGGCTCTCGAGGAAGCGTCCGACCTTGACCCGGAAATCCCGGGCCGCAAGCGACTCGGGGAAGCAGGCGTCGACGAAGCGCGTGTACGGCGAGAGCGTGGAATATGTGACGCCCTGGGCGCCACGCTCGTAGCCCCTAAGCGGTTCCGTAACGCCGGCCAGGACCTCGAGCGGCCGGACGTCCTTCGCTCCGGCCAATCGGCGGAGCATCATCGCCTGATACTTGAGATGCGTCAGGCCGAGCTCCTCGAGCTCGGTCTCGACGAGTGCGAGCCGGCGGTACATGTCATCGACGTTCTTGACACCGGCCGGCGACCAAAGACGCTCGGCGATGGCCGCTGTCCGCGGCCAGACGCGCGAATCGATCGTCTCGGGGGTCACCATCTCGCCCCACATCGTCGCCTCGCCGCCGAGGATGAGCGTCTTCTCGGCGTCCGTCAAAGGCGAGCCAGCCGGGATGGGGTCGTTCAAGTAGAGCTCCGCGGCCGGTTGGCAGAGGTCGATATAGTAGCCGTTCGACAGAATGCCCTGGTAGCCTTTCTGGGCGGCCGAGACCAGGGATTCCGGGCCGCGCCAGGAATGGATGACGATGGTCTTCGGCAGCGACGGCTGGAAGATCTCGTCCCAGCCGACCATCTTCTTGCCGTGCTTGGTCAGGCTCTTGAGGATCCGGGTGTTGAAGTAGGCCTGGAGAGCGTCATTATCGGGCAAGCCGTGGGACTTCATATAGGCCCGGATGGCCCGGTTCGCGTTCCACTGGTCGGGGTTGACCTCGTCCCCGCCGATGTGGAGATACGGGTCGGGGAAGAGCCCGGCCATCTCCTTGAAGAACTTGTCAAAAAAGCCGTAGACCCGCTCGTTGGTGGGGTCGAAGGCCGGACCGAAGACGCCGAAGTGCCGCTCGATCTCGTAGGGCCCGGGCGCGGCGGCGAGCTCCGGATAGGCGATGAGCCAGCTCGTCGAATGGCCGGGGACGTCGAACTCGGGCATGACCCGGATGCCCCGGTCCGCCGCGTAAGCGATGACGTCACGGATCTCGTCCTGGGTGTAGAACATGCCGTCCGAGCCAAGCTGATGGAGCTTCGGGAAGACCTTCGATTCGACCCGGAAGCCCTGGTCGTCGGTGAGGTGCCAGTGCAGGACGTTGAGCTTGACGGCGGCCATGCCGTCAAGGTTCCGCTTGACGACGTCCACGGGCTCGAAATGGCGGCCGACGTCGATGAGCAGGCCGCGCCAGGTGAACCTCGGCCTGTCCTGGACCTCTGCGCACGGGAAAAAATATCCGGCCTCGTCGGCGTCGAGAAGCTGCAGCAGGGTCTCGAAGCCGCGCAGGACGCCGATATCGGTCACGGCCGAAAGGGCCACCGCGTCGGGCTTGACGGTCAGGGCGTACGATTCGTCCTCGTTCGGCTCGAGCTTGCCGATCCTCTGGTAGGAATAGGAGACCGCCGGCTTTCCCGAGGGCGATTGCGATACGAGATAGTCCTGCTTGAGAAAGAGCCCCGTCCGGCCGGCCAGGCGAGACATGAACCGGGCCGCGGCGTGGAAGGCCCTCAAGCCGGCCGGGCCCTGGCCCGCCACGGCCAGGTTCTCGTCGACGCGGAAGCGGCCGTCGAGGACCGCGATCTTCTCGGGGACGGGCATGAGCCCCATCGCGCCGCGGCCGGGTCCGGCCGCGACGGGCGCCGCGAGCCAGGACGCGGCGAGAGCGATCGCAATGGCTATCAACAGGGACATGCGCTGATGCTTGTTCACGAACTCCTCCTCTCCTCTTTTTATCCCGGCGCGCGCCCGGGCGCCGCCCCGCGCTCGGACGCGATCCTGTCCGTTCTTCGCGCCGCGGTCAGCTCACATTCCCGACGAAGGGGTCGGGCTTGACGACGACGGTCTTTGTCTCGACGTCCTTGCCGTCGACGGTCAGGACGGCCTTGTAGGTGCCGGGCTGGACCTGGTTGCCCCGGCCGAACCGGCCCCCGCCCATCATCGGCGGCCGCTGGGCCTGGCCCTGCGGCGGCCGCCGGTTGAGAGCCCAGAAGGCCTTCTGCAGCCCCTTCCTGGCCGTGCCCGTGACCTCCTGGAGAAGGTTGCCCTCGAGGTCCTTGATGACGATCTTGACCGACTTGGGCTCGGCCTTGAGCCAGAAATAAAAGCTCGCCCCGACGGGCGGGTTGTCGACCTTGGCGAACTCGCCGTACTGCTCCCCGGCCATCTCCAGCCGGTTCCAGCGGATGACGTCCTTGACGTCGAAGAGTGCGGCGTCCTTCTGGAAGGTCTCGGGCTTGAAGTCCTTGATGGGACCGATGTCGGCGATATAGAAGCCCCGGCCGTAGGTCGCGATGGCCATCTCGCGGTCGCGCCTCTGGATGGCCATGTCGCGGACGACGACGCTCGGCGCGCTCGTCGAGAAGGGCAGCCAGGTCTTGCCCTGGTCGAGGGTGACCTGGATGCCATAATCCCCGGAGACATAAAGGACGTTCGCGTTGTCGGGGTCCTCCTCGGCGTCGAAGAGCGGGTTCATGAGCCCGCCCGAGATGTCCTGCCAGGTTTTGCCCTTGTCCCGGGTGACGTAGAGCCAGGTCTTGTCCTCGTTGTGCGTCCGGTAGCCGCTGAAGGCGACGTAGCAGACGTTCTCGTCGAAACGGGACGGCACGACCCTCTTGACCCAGCGGTCGTAGGGGATGCGGTCGCCCTTGGCCATCTTCTTCGGCTTGCCGGCAGCGTCGTAGAACTGAGCCGTGATGTTGACCCATGACGTGCCGCCGTCCGGGCTCATCTGGACGTTGCCGTCGTCCGTGCCGGCCCAGTAGAGACCCGGCGTCTTGGGCGATTCGGCGAAGGTGTAGATCGTCGCGTACTGGAGGTTGGTCTTCTTGGACTCCTC
>JBBISK010000057.1:0-11719 GCA_037441295.1 Candidatus Aminicenantota bacterium
CAGCCGTCTCGTGCCGATCGTTTCTCCCATGATCGCCTGCGGCATGGCGGTCAAACAGCTCAGGGGACCCGAAACCAAAGTGGTTTTCGTCGGGTCGTGCATCTCCAGAATCTGGGAGCGCATGAGGGGTCATGGAAGGGACTATATCGATTACGTCCTGATCTACCATGATATTACGAATGCCCTCAAGGCGAGGGGGATCGACCGCGAAAAGCAAGAGCCGTCGGAGTTCGACGGACCACGGAGCCGCCCGGGACGGATCTTGGGGATTTCCGGCGGGATGAGCAAGAGTGCGGGGATCGACCAAGACCTCCTGAATTTGGACTACGTCGTGGAGGCGGGAGCGGCTGAAGCCATCCGGGCCGTCAAACAACTCCAGGAAGGGAAGCTTCGGACCAGGTTTCTGGATCTGCTGTTCTGCAAAGGGTGTATCAACGGCCCGGTCACGGACAAGAAGATCTCCGGTCCCAGCCGAAAGCAGATCATCGTCGATTACGTCAAATCCGAGGATGTCACGCCGCAGGCGCAAGGGACGGACGACATCGAGACACTGACGCGGCTTCCTCTGAGGAGGAGCTTCTTCGCCCGGGACGTGGCCATGCCTGACCCGACAAACGCCGAGATCGAGGCCATCCTCGTCCAACTGGGGAAAACCTATCCCGCGCAGAACCTGGACTGCGGCGCCTGCGGTTACAACTCCTGCTGGGATAAGGCCAGAGCCGTCGCCCAGGGATTGGCCGAGATGGAAATGTGCTATCATTATCTTCTCGAGACTCTCCAGGGCCTTTATTCCCGGCTGGAAGGATCCCATCAGGCGCTCAAGAATTCTCACGAAGAGCTGGCCCAGGCCCAACGGCAACTGATCCAAACCGAAAAAATGGCTTCTCTCGGCCAGCTGGCCGCCGGTGTCGCCCATGAGTTGAACAATCCGATCGGAACGATCATGATGTTCAGCCGCATGCTCCAACGCGAGATCAGCCAAAACGAAAAATGGGGAAACGACATTTCCCTCATTGTTCAAGAATCGGACCGGGCGGCGAAGATCGTCAAGGATCTGCTGAGTTTCTCCAAAGAGACCAAGATCCGGCCGGGGCTGGTCAATATCAACCGGGTCATCGAAGAGGCCTTATCGCTCCTGGTCAAACAGTCGCTCTTTCACAACATCGACGTCCGACTCCAGCTCGATCCGTCTCTCCCGATGACCTTTGCCGATCCCGATCTCCTGAAACAAGTCCATTTCAACATCATTCTGAACGGCGCCCAGGCCATGGACGGGAAAGGGACTCTGACGATCGAGAGCCGGAACGTCGACCAGGGGAAGACGATCGAGATTCGGATCAAGGATACCGGGAAGGGGATCCCCGAGAAAGACCTCCCCCGGCTCTTCGACCCGTTCTTCACGACCAAAGAGAAAGGAACCGGACTCGGATTGGCCCTTGTCTACGGGATCGTCTCCAAGCATAAGGGAACCGTTTCCGTGGAGAGCCGCTTGGGAGAAGGAGCCACATTCATCATTCTTTTACCCGTGCTCGGCCAGAAAGAATGGCTTCAAAGCGAAAGCCCGATCGTGGATTTTAAACCCGTCTCTGAAGGGAAGGACTATGAGGTCCAAAGAAAAGATCTTATTGGTTGACGACGACCTTGATTTTCTAGAAATGCACAAGGCCATCCTGACGGGTCACGGTTATGAGGTCTTGACGGCCAGGAGCGCCCAGGAAGGCCTGGAGCGTGTCCGCGCCGAAATGCCGGACATGATCATCCTGGACCTGATGATGGAAAAACACGACGCCGGCTTTTCTTTCAGCCAGAAGATCAAGACCGACCCGTTGTTCAAGTCGATCCCGATTCTGATGGTGACCTCCGTGGCCGAGGCCACCGGCTATCGCTTTTCCTTGCAGGACGACGGATATTGGATGAAGACCGACGACTTTCTCGATAAACCCGTTGCGCCGGACGTCCTCGTCGAACGCGTCGAAAAACTCCTCAAGGACAGGAAGAGCTCCACGTGAATAACCCAGCTCATATTCTGGTCGTCGACGATGAACTGGGGATTCGTGAAGGGTGCCGACGCGTTCTCCAGGCGGAAGGGTACGCCATCGACCTGGCTGAGGATGGCAATGTCGGGCTTCAAAGAGTCCGGGAGAAATCCTACGATCTCATTTTGGTCGACCTCATGATGCCGGACATCGGCGGCCTGGATTTGATCAAGAGCATCCATGACATCGACCCCGAGATCATCATTGTCGTCATCACCGGGTACGCGACCATCGAAACGGCCGTCGAAGCGATCAAGAGGGGCGCCTACGACTATCTGCCCAAACCCTTCCCGCCGGAAGCGTTGGCGGCCTTGGTCAAGAGAGGCCTGGAAATACGGGACCTTCGGCTCGTCGCCCAAAAGCTCTTCAACGAACGGGAGCAGAGGCTCTTGGAGCTCGCGAGCGAAAAGAGCCGGATCCGGACGATCATCGGCTGCATGGCGGACGGGGTTCTGGTCACCAATCTCGAACGGCAATTGGTCCTCTGGAACGCCTCCGCCGTGAAGATGCTGAAACTCAGGGGCACGCACGAATCGGGGCAGCCCCTCGACCACTACATCAAGAATAAGGCTCTCATCGAAACGCTGGAAAAGATCTTGACCCTGGAGGAAGCCAACGTCTCGATGATCAGCCAGGAAATTCAGACGGACGATCCGCAGGCCATCTTGATGGCCCATATGGCGCCCGTCCGTGATGAACAGGGCACCCTGCTCGGAGCCGTCACGGTCATCCGCGACGTCACCAAGCTCAAGGAAATCGAGAAGATCAAATCTCAGTTCGTCTCCATGGTCGCCCACGAGCTCCGGTCCCCCCTGGCGGCGATTGAGGGCTGGCTGGATGTCGTCCTATCCGGAGAAGGCGGTGGAGATGACCAGCAGAAACACGAATGGCTTCTCCGGGCCAAGGAACGGGCCAAGTCCCTCCTGGCCTTGGTCAATGATCTTCTGGAGATCAACAAGATCGAGGCCGGCAAGGTCGCCCAGAAAATGGAATCCGTTGACGTCGCCAAGGTCATCGCCAAGACCGTCGAATTCCTTAAGCCCGAGGCCGACAAGAAGCTCGTTTCGTTCAAAATGAAATGGCCCGACCATGTTCCAGCCATCCAGGCCGATGTCCAGGACATGGAGAAGCTCTTCACGAATTTGATCAGCAACGCGATCAAGTACAATGTGGACCATGGAACCATCACGATCACGGCGACCGTGGATGATCATTTTGTCGGCGTTCATATCGCGGACACGGGCATCGGAATATCCCCGGCGGATCTGCCGCGGGTGTTTGACGATTTTTTCCGCGTCGAAAGCAAGAAGACAAGTCAGATCAGCGGCACCGGTTTGGGCCTGACCATCGCCAAGAAAGTCGTCGACTCCCATTTCGGGCATCTCGAGGTCAAGAGCCAGCCGGATAAGGGAAGCACCTTCACCGTATTCCTCCCTTGCCACCCCATGAAGACATAACGACATGTCCCAAGATATGGAAACGAAAATGTCCCACCGAGCCAACGAAATCCTGCGGAAGGAACAGCTGGCCCCTTCCATCACCCTCTTCGAGATCTATGCTCCCCTCATTGCCGAAACGGCCCGGGCAGGCCAGTTTGTCGTTGTCCGGACCGACGATTACGGCGAAAGGCTCCCGCTCACCGTCGCCGACCGTGATCCCGGCCGCCAGTCCATCACCCTCATCATCCAAGTCGTCGGTGTGTCGACCCGGAAGATGGACGCGGCCAGCGTCGGAGAGGTCTTCCTGGACATCGTCGGACCTTTAGGACGCCCCACGGAGATCAGCCGGGTCGGGACCGTCGTCTGCATCGGCGGAGGTGTCGGCGTCGCCCCGGTCTATCCCATCACCAAAGCCTATCAGGCGGCCGGAAACCGGGTCATTTCGATCATCGGGGCCAGAACCAAAGAGATGATCATCCTGGAAAAAGAAATGCGGGCCGCGAGCGACGAGCTCCATATCACCACGGATGATGGGACGGCCGGCCGCCACGGATTCGTCACGGATGAACTCCGGAAGCTGATCGAGGACAAGGTGCGGATCGACGCCGTCGTGGCCATCGGACCCGGGATCATGATGAAAGCCGTGTCCGACCTCACGAGACCATGCGGCATCCCGACGCTCGTCAGCCTGAATTCGCTGATGGTCGACGGGACCGGCATGTGCGGCGGCTGCCGCGTGACCGTCGGGAACACGACGAAGTTCGTCTGCGTCGACGGGCCGGAGTTCGACGGCCATCTCGTCGACTTTTCCGAGCTCCTCAAGAGAACCGAAATGTACAGGCGCGAGGAGCATCGGGCCATGTGGGATCATGAATGCCGTCTCCTGGAAGCCGAAAGGAACCTCAAGAAGGCCACCAGGCGGGAGCCCATGCCGAAGCAGGACCCGAAGCTCCGGGTCCAGAACTTCAACGAAGTCGCCCTGGGATATACCAAAGAGCTGGCGGTCCGGGAAGCTTCCCGGTGTCTCGGCTGCAAGAAGTCGCCCTGTGTCGCCGGCTGCCCCGTCGACATCGACATCCCCGGATTTATCGATCTCATCCGCAAGGGCGATTTCATCGGGGCCATTCACAAGATCAAAGAAAAGAACAGCCTTCCCGCCGTGTGCGGACGCGTGTGCCCCCAGGAAGAACAATGCGAGGCGACGTGCGTCTTGGCGAAAAAAGGACAGCCCATCGCCATCGGCCGGCTGGAACGCTTTGTCGCGGACTATGAATTCCAGCAAGGCGATGTCCGCGTGCCCCCAAACCCGGTTCCGACGGGGAAACGAGTCGCCGTCATCGGGGCGGGTCCTGCGGGCTTGACCGCGGCCAGCGATCTCGCGAAAATGGGCCACAGCGTCACCGTCTTCGAAGCCCTGCACAAGTCGGGAGGAGTGCTGGTCTATGGCATTCCCGAGTTCCGGCTTCCCAAATGGATCGTCCAGCGCGAAAGCGAATATATCGCCAAACTCGGGGCGGAAATCCGCGCCAGCCAGGTCGTCGGGAAATCCTTTACGATCGATGACCTCCTCAAGAACGGCGTGGATGCCGTCTTTATTGGTACCGGCGCCGGCTTGCCCTACTTCATGAAGATTCCCGGGGAGAACTTGAACGGCGTCTATTCGGCGAACGAATTTCTCACCCGCGTCAACCTGATGCGAGCCTATCTCTTCCCGGAATACCGGACGCCGGTTCATTACGGCCAGAACATCGCTGTCGTGGGCGGCGGGAATGTCGCCATGGACTCGGCCCGGACCTCGCTCCGCCTGGGGGCGGAAAATGTTTATCTGATCTACCGCCGGGCCCGGGAGCAGATGCCCGCCCGGGCGGAGGAAATCGAGAACGCTTTCGAGGAAGGCGTCCAGCCGCATCTGTTGACCAACCCCATCCGGATTCTGGGGAACGACCGAGGCTGGGTCAAGGGCATTGAATGCATCAAGATGGAATTGGGCGAACCGGATGCCTCCGGTCGCAGGCGTCCCGTTCCGGTCAAGGGGTCGGAACACGTGATCGACGTCGATATGGTGATTGTCGCGATCGGACAGGGACCCAATCCGCTGTTGACGTCGGCGACCCCCGACCTGAAGCTGACTCAAACCGGAAATATCGTCGCCGACGAACAAACCGGAAAAACCTCGAAAAAGGGTGTCTTTGCCGGCGGCGACATCGTCACGGGAGCGGCCACCGTCATATTGGCCATGGGCGCCGGCAGAAAAGCCGCCCGGGCGATCGACGAGTACTTAAAGAGCGGGCAGTGGTAAGTCCGGTCGCTGAAGACCGCCTTTTCTTCTTTAGCCTCTTAATTCCAGCGCCTTCCTCAGGCGGTGGGCGGAATCGGCGATAGACTCCCGAAGGTAGCGAGAGGGTTCGCCCTCGGTTCGGGAGATGGGCCCTTCCGATCCCTTTTCGACGCGGACAACGACGAACACCGGACCGTCTCCCGAGAGGACTTCGGCCAACCGGCCCTCGTATTGGTCCGCGCGATCGAAAGAATAGACACGATCGAACCCCGCGCCTCGCGCCAGCGTGGCAAAGTCGATCCGGCCGGCCGCGGGAATGGGAAGGTTCCCCGTAATTTCGTAAGTGTCGTTCTGGACGACGAACAGGACCAGGTTTGCCGCCCCCGAATCGACGATCGTCGCCAGCGTGCCGAGCGTCATCAGCATGCTGCCGTCGCCGTTCAGGCAGATGACCTTGCGGCGCGGCTGGGCGAGGGCGATCCCCAGGGCCAAGTCCGCCGTGTGACCCATCGCGCTGTCGGCCGAGGCGAAATCCAACTCGCTCGACGAGTACCGGCCCCACGGACGGGTCACACTCATGCAGGTCACGACGACGGCATCGCCCCGCAGTCCCGCCAGCGGTTTGAGGAGTTGTTCCTTGGTCAGCACGTTCACCTCAAAGGGCCTTCAACACATATCGCCGGTGACGAGCAGCGCGACCGGCCGCGACTCTCGCTGCGCCCGCGCAAACGCTTTCGAGATCTTCGGCAAATCGGCGTCGGAATGGAGCCAGTCAAAGGGAAGGCCCCAGGCCCGCAAGGTCGGTTCGGTGATGAGGGCAGCCGAGTCCACGGCGGCCTTGCTGAACACGTCGGCGTCGGACGATTCCGATGCCGCAGGAGTCGCGGGCCCCGGCATCTTCGCGTAACCGCGATAGGTGATCAGGCAGAGGAGCGGAACGCGCATGCGCTGGGCCGTTCCCCGGAGGGCGTCTCCGCTTTCGAGCAAACCCGTGTTCTGCACCAGGACGGCGGCCCTGCCGCCCCCGATCCAGAAGCCCGAGGCGAGAGCGAACGCCTCCCCCTCCCGGGTGACCTCAACGAAGCGTATCGTATCATCCCTTCTAAGGAGAGCGATCAAACCGGCCGACGAGTTGTCGGGCAAGCCCACGACACAGCCCAGGCCGCAGACTTTCAATTCCTGCACGACCAACTGGGCGCTCAGCATGATTGACTCCGCCGGCGTTGACGCTCGTTCATCTTGGGCAAAGCCGGCCTCTCCCGCCGAAGTCAGCGCCGGAGATATTTGTCGATCTGGGCGGCCGCCGTCCGCGCGTCTCCCATGGCCAGGATGACCGTCGCTCCGCCCCGGACGATATCGCCGCCGGCGAAAACTCCCGGCAGGCTGGTCGCCATCGTCGTCCAGTCAACTTCGACGTTGCCGACCTTGAGGCCGGGCGTTGTCTGGGGGATGATGGGATTCGGGCTCTGGCCGATGGCGCACACGACGAGGTCGACCTCCATCGTATATTCGGAACCCGGGATCGGAACGGGTCGGCGCCGGCCGGAGGCGTCCGGTTCTCCCAGCTCCATCTTCTGGCATTCCATGGCCTTCAGGCGCCCGTACTCGTCGCCGAAGTAGCGCAGGGGAGTCGTCAGGAGCTGGAACTCGATCCCTTCCTCCTCGGCGTGATGGATCTCTTCGATCCTCGCGGGCATCTCGGCGCTTGACCGGCGATAGACGATGACCGCTCTCTTGGCGCCCAACCTCTTGGCCGTCCGGACGGAATCCATGGCCACGTTGCCGCCGCCGATGACGGCCGCCGTGCTCGCCTTGAAAACCGGAGTATCGTAAGCCGGGAAATCATAGGCCCGCATCAGGTTGACCCGCGTCAAGTATTCGTTGGCCGAGTAGACTCCGACCAGGTTCTCGCCGGGGATCTTCATGAAATTCGGCAGCCCCGCGCCCGAGCCGATGAAGAACGCCTGGTAGCCTTCGGCCTTGAGGTCTTCGATCGTCGCCGTCAGGCCGACGACGAAACTGGTCCTGATCTCGACGCCCAGCCGCTTGAGGTACTCGACCTCGGCCTTGAGGATGGCCTTGGGGAGCCGGAACTCGGGGATGCCGTAGATCAGGACGCCGCCCGATTCGTGGAGCGCCTCGAAGATCGTGACCTTGTGGCCGAGCTTGGCCAGGTCGCCGGCGACCGTCAGCCCCGACGGCCCGGCCCCGATGACGCCGACTTTTTTTCCCGTCGGCGGCGGAAGGGGCGGAATCTCCAGGGAGCCGCTGCCACGCTCGAAATCGGCCGCGAAGCGCTCCAGGTTGCCGATGGCCACGGAAATCCCGACCGCCTTCTTCAGCGAACAGACTTCTTCGCACTGAGACTCCTGCGGGCAGACGCGGCCGCAGATGGCCGGGAGCGAGTTCGTCTCTTTGAGCTTCCAGGCCGCCTCGAGGAAGCGGCCGGCTTCGATGAGCTTGAGGAAGCCCGGGATGTCGATGGACACGGGGCAGCCGGTGACGCACCGGGGGTTGGCGCAGTCGAGACAGCGCCGAGCCTCCTCCTGCGCCATCTCGGGCGTCAGGCCGAGGTTGACCTCCCTGAAGTCGCGGTTGCGTTCGTCGGCGGGACGCTCCGGCATCTTGCGGCGGCCGATCTTCATCCGTTCTTTGACGGGGAGGGCCCGGCGCAGCTCCTTGCGCCAGTCCTGCTCGAAGCCCGTCCTCAGCCGGGCCTTCTCCTCGGCTGTCAGTTCTTTCTTCTCGTCCTCGGCCATGTCTTTTCTTCCGTTCCCTAGGGAAGCTCGATCTCCTCGTAGCGGCAGAGGGATTGGATCTCGTCGTCGAAATAGGATTTCCGCCTCAAGAAAAGCTCGTCCCAGTCGACCTCGTGGCCGTCGAAATCGGGCCCGTCGACGCAGGCGAATTTCGTCCGGCCGGCGGCCGTGCAGCGGCATGCGCCACACATGCCCGTGCCGTCGACCATGATCGGGTTCAAGCTGACGATGGTCTTGATGCCCAGCGGCTTGGTGACCCGGGAGCTGGCGTACATGAGATATGTGCAGCCGACGGCGATGACACGGCTCACCGGGGCCTCGGCGGCCAGGATCTCCTCGAGCGGGCCCGGGACAAAACCATTGGACCCGAGGGCGTAGTCGCGCGAAGAGAAAAGAACTTTGTCACAGACCGAAAGATACCTGTCCTTCCAGTAGACCAGGTAGTCCGCCTTGGCGTCGAGCAGGGCGATGACTCGGTTCCCGGCCGCTTTGAGCTCCCGGGCCACGGGCCAGAGGGCGCCGATGCCGAAGCAGCCGGCGGCCAGGACCACGGTTCCGAATTTGGCGATCTCGGACGGCCGGCCCAGCGGTCCGACGAAGACCGGGACCTCATCGCCGGGATTGAGGGCCGCGAGCTTGCGCGTCGTCGTGCCCACCACGAGGACGATCGACGTGACCGAGCCGCGGGCGGCGTCCCAGTCGGCGATGGACAGCGGAATTCGTTCGCCCCGTTCTTCGGGCATGACGATGACGAACTGCCCGGGCCGGCACTTCTTTGCCACCTCGGGGGCATGGACCTCGATCAGATGCAGGTTGGGAACGAGCCGTTCCCTGGCCAGGATCTTGGGCATCATCGTCCTCGCACGAGCTTCAGGCTCTTGTTCTCCCGGGCCAGTCGAAGACCCCTGTATTCGTCCGGACCCACGGGAGCGAACGCCGGGCGTTCGGCGTTCCTGCCGGAACCGGCTTCGGCGCTGATGAGGGCGGCTCGAGCCGGCGGCCCCTCCCTGACGAAGATCCCCTCCGGCCGGCCGGGAAGGGCGGCGATGTCCCCGAAGGCCCGAACGGCAACGGTCAGCTTCTCCCTGATCTCGTCGACCGAGGCGTTGCCGAAATCGGAAGCGCCCATCCTCCCGGCGATGTCTCTCAGGATGAGCCATCCGGGTCTGGCCTCTCCCGCCGGCTCGATCCCGGCCCCGGTGAGCTGGGCGCGGCCTTCGGCGTTGACGAAGATCCCATCCGATTCGAAGGATGTCGTCTCGGGGAGGACGATGTCCGCGATCTCCGTGTTTTCGTCGTTATAGGGGCCTTGGACGATGACGAGGTCCATCCCGATGCGCCCCGGCGAGGGGGCGGGCCCGGCCAGATAGAGAGCCCTGACTTTGCCCGAACCGGCCTCAGCGGATATTGAGGCTGCCGCGCCCTCGCTCGAAAAGGCTCGGGCGATTTCCAGGGCGCCGCGGAGGTTGGCTTCGGTTCCCAGCGGGATCATCCGGGCCCCCGCGAGCGCCGCCAGGTTCCAGAGCGAGGTCAGCCCTTTGCGGCACCCGGACGTCTTTAAGAATTCCGGACCGAAGAGGATATAGGCCGGCTTGCGGGCGATGAGCAGCTGCGCGATCTCGAGGAGTTGATCCTCCGATACGCCGACGTCCCGGAGGGCCAAGGCGAGGTCGAAATCCTTGAAGGCGGTCCTGAACTCCCGGACCCCGTCGAGCTTAACGGCTTTCATTGCGGGGCTTTTTAAAATGACCGCGGTGAGCGCGTCAAGGAACGCCGGTTCCTTTCCGGAAAGAACCCCGGCTCTGATGGCCGCCCAGCCGCCGGGCCTCCCGGCCCCGGCCCCGACCCGGACGAGCGAAGCCCCGTTCCGGACGGCCCGATAAACCGCGAGCCCTAGGATGGGCTGTGTTTCCGGCAGGTCTTCGCCGAACTGCAAGATCACGCCGGCCCGGCCGATATCGGCGATGTTGAAATTCAGCGCCACGTCCCTCCCCGTGCTCTCGCCCAGCGCGCGCATCTCGGCGGCCGGCGACTCGGCCCAGGGGCCGCTGACGCCCGCCGCTCTCAGGACCGAGGCCGCGAAGCGGTGGAGGGCGAAAAGGTCCTCGCAAGAACTCTGGGCGGAGCCGGCCACGGCGATCTCTCCGGCGCCAAGAGCCGAGAGCCGCTTGGCCGCCATATCCAGCGCCTCCTCCCAGGTGGACTCCTGGAGCCGGCCGTCCTTCCGGACCATCGGCCTGAGCCGGCGGCGCTCGTCGTAGACCGCGGCCTTGACCAGGAACCGGCCCTTGACACAAGCCTGTCCGCTGTTCACGGGGCCCTCGGGGTCGGGGCCGGTGCAGAGGATCCGGCCCCCTTTTAGCTCGAGGCGCAGGCGGCAACCCTGGGAGCAGAGGGGGCAAAGAGCCTGCTTCTCCTCATCCGGCCGCCGTCCGTAGCGCGCGGCCCGCTCGGCGAGCGAGCCCGTGGGGCAGACATCCACGCACGCGCCGCAGAAGCGGCAGCCCGAATCGAGCAGGCGGCGCTCGATGGCCGTGCCGATAACGGTATCGGAGCCGCGCGAGACGAAGGTCAGCACAGAAGCTCCTCTGACTTCATGGCAGACACGGACGCAGCGTCCGCAGAGGATGCAGAGGCTGTTGTCACGGTCGATGAAGGGGTCGTCACGGCGAACCTCGCCCGGCCGCCGGAGCGAAGCGAAGGGCACATGTTTGACTCCGACCGCCTCGACGGCTCTTTGGAGCTGGCAGCGGCCGTTCACAGGACACAGGACACAGCCCGTGACCTCGCCCGTTTTGCGGATGGTCGATTTGTATTCATCGCAGGACGATTTTTCCGCGCAAATGAGGCAGGCGTTCGGGTGTTCCGACAGGATGAGTTCGAGGATCCCCCGTCGCAGCGCTTGGATCTCCGGTGTCGCCGTGAGGACTTCCATGCCGTCGTCCGCCGTCGTATGGCAGGCGGGGACGTAGCCCCTCCGGCCCTTGACCTCGACGAGGCACAGCCGGCAGGCGGCGAAGGGCTCGAGCGCGGGATGGTCGCAAAGGGAGGGGACGTAGATCCCGTTGGCGCCCGCGACGTCCAGGATCGTGGGCCGCCCCTCGAAATCGACCGGCCGCCCGTCTATGGTGATCTTCATTTCGATTCCCGTGCGGGCGGTCCGCCGGCGACCGCCCGCCTCTTATCTCCCGTGTATTTTGAAACGGC
>JBBISK010000058.1:0-11698 GCA_037441295.1 Candidatus Aminicenantota bacterium
CGAGCGGCAGCGTCATGGGCCAGGCCCGGCCGGTCGCGCTCGCTGGGCTCCATTACGAGAGGGTCATCGAGGTCCTGCCGGCGGCGACCTACAGGCGCGTCCAGGACGCCGAGGACGGCCGGATGGTCACGACCGACCGGACCCGGGTCCAGGATATCCCCAGCCTCACGGCAAAGATAGGCGTCACGTCCGACCTCGTCTTCGACGGCGCCTGGAACCCCGACTTCAGCCAGGTCGAAGCCGACGCCGGCCAGGTCGATATCAATCTCCGCTACGCCAACTACTACCAGGAGAAGCGCCCGTTCTTCCTCGAAGGCCAGGACCTCTGGCAGTTCGCGGCGATGATGGAGGACTCGCCCCTCCAGGCCCTTGTCTATACCCGGACCATCATCTCCCCGGACTATGGCTTCCGCCTGACTGGAAAGCTCGGCCGCAAGGACACGTTGGCGGCGATCTACGCCCGGGACAACCTGCCCGGCGACTCCCTCGACGTCCATCCGGACTTCACCGTCGCCCGCTACAAGCATTCCCTGAACCAGGACAGCTACATCGGCGGTTTCTATACCGGGCGCGAGTCCGGGTACTGGTTCAACCGGGTCGGCGGCTTCGACGGCCGCTTCCGGCTGAGCGACGTCTCCGTCCTCTCCTTCCACGCCTTCGGCTCCATGACGCGCAAGCCCGACGCGGACGGCCTCGCCCAGGGGACGAAAAAGGACTACGACGCCGCGGCCCTTTACGAGTATTCGACGCGAAAATGGGTGGTCAACCTCGGCTACCAGGAAGTCTCCAAGAACTTCCAGGTCGACACCGGTTTCCTGACCCGGACGGGCGTGCGGCGGATCGGCGCCTTCGTCATGTACCAGATCTACCCGAAGTCGAGCTTCGTCCAAAAGATCGAGCCCTTCTGGTGGAGCTACCACATCTACGACATGTTCTACCACACCTGGGAAACGATGAACTTCTTCGTCCTGCGCTTTTACCTGCCGCGGTCGACGCAGGTCCGGTTCGAGGGCATCGTCGCCAACGAGGTCTTCGCCGGCCGGAGGTTCGACGAGAGCGGCCTCGGATTCCGGCTCCAGAGCCAGGTCACGAAGCAGGTCAATTTCAACGGCTTCATCCGGCGCTGGGGGAAGGCCTACTACGACCCGGCCGCGCCCTACCAGGGGTACGGGACCTCGTCCTTCGCCGAGGTGGACTATCAGCCGGTCAACAAGCTGGATTTCAGGTTGGACTTGACCTATTCCGATTTCTACCGCAGCGCGGACAGGACGAAGGTCTATGGCTACACCATCCTCCGCGACCGCAACACCTTCCAGCTCAACAAATATCTCTTTTTCCGCGGCATCGTCGAGTACAACCTCTATTACAAGCGGCTGACGCTCGACGGGCTCGTCTCGTTCACGTACATCCCCGGCACGGTCTTCTACGTCGGCTACGGCTCGGCCCTCGAGCGGACCGAGTGGGACGGCAGCGCCTACGTCCCGACCGACCGCTTCCACGAGATGCGTCGCGGCTTCTTTTTCAAGATCAGCTACCTCTGGCGGATGTAGGGGAGGGGAGCGCGGCCGGATCCGCGGGCGCGGGGCGAGCGCGGAGGGTGCAACAAATCGCCCCTCCCGGACGTATTAATAGGTGAGAACGAAAGACGACAGCGGCCGAACGGACGGCCGATAAGGAAAACCGTAATGACCAGGGCAAAAGAAACCAAGACACCGAGGCCGGGGACGGCGGGCCGGCCGTCGGCCGTCCGGCTGGGGCTCCGGCCGGGCCTCGCGGTCAATCAACTCCTGGCCGCGGCCGTGGAGAAGAGCGTCCGGGCGGGCGCAGGGCTGATCTCGTCGAAGCATTTTCTCTGGCCGGACTTCCGGATGATGCCGGCGCTCGTCCACCCAGAGGGAAAGGCCCTCTTGCCCCTCCCGGGACGCGTCCGGGCGCCCCGCCGCGGCTGACCTCCCCCCCGCGTTCTTAACCTTAACCTCTCATTTGCGAGGTCGAAAAGCGCTGGTTAAGGTCTTTTGTTTTTCTGAACAAGCCCAGATTCTTTGAGCGTCCGCGCATGCGCTTGAGCCTCCCGAGGGAAACTGCGTCCGGGAATTGATTTTCCCCCCACCTGCTGATTTAATAGAGAGGGGAGGGGTTTCATGAGCGCAAAAACCGGCCTGCGAATGAGGATGGAAGCGGACTCGCTCGGCCGAAAAGCCGTCCCCGCGGCCGCTTACTACGGGATCCAGACCCAGCGGGCGGTCGAGAATTTCCCCATCAGCGGCCTCCGCGCCCCCGGCGTCCTCGTCGAGGCCATGGCCCGGACGAAGCGCGCGGCCGCCCGCGCCAACGCCCGGCTCGGCCTCCTCGACCGGAAGCGCGCCGCCGCCATCGCGGCCGCCTGCGGCGAGATCATTTCGGGGCGGCTTCGCGACCAGTTCGTCGTCGATGTCTTCCAGATGGGAGCCGGGACGTCGTTCCACATGAACATGAACGAGGTCCTGGCCAACCGGGCCGAAGAGATCCTCGGAGGGCGCAGGGGGCAGTACCGGATCGTCCACCCCAACGACCACGTCAACCTCGGGCAAAGCACGAACGACGTCTATCCCACCGCCATGCGGCTGGCCGCCCTCTCGCTCATCAACGGCCGCCTCGTTCCCGCTCTGCGCGACCTCGAACGGGCCCTGGCCCGCAAGGGACGCGAATTCGACGGCATCCTCAAGTCCGGACGGACCCACCTCCAGGACGCCGTGCCGATCCGGCTCGGACAGGAGTTCGCCGCTTACGCCGCGGCCGTGCGCAGGGCGTCAGGATCGCTCGTCACGGCGGCACGCTCACTCCACGAGCTCGGCATCGGCGGCAGCGCCGTCGGCACGGGACTGAACACGGACCGTCGCACGGCCGGCCTGGCCGTCAAACTCCTCGCGGCCGAGACGCGCCTGCCGCTCAAGCCGGCGGGCGACATGCGCGAAGCCATGCAGAGCCTCCTGCCGTTCGCCGAGGTCTCCTCGGCGCTCCGGAACCTCGCCCTGGAGCTGAACCGCATCGCCAACGACCTCAGGCTTCTCGCCTCCGGACCCCGGACCGGGCTGGCCGAGATCGCCCTCCCCGCGGTCGCCCCCGGCTCGTCCATCATGCCCGGCAAGGTCAACCCGAGCATGCTCGAGATGCTGAACCAGGTCTGCTACCAGGTCATGGGTTGCGACGCCGCCGTGGCCGCCGCCGTCCAGGCCGGCCAGCTCGAGCTCAACGTCATGATGCCGGTCGTGGCCTTCAACCTCCTCTTCATGGCCGCGATCCTGGCCAACGCCCTGCGCGAGGTTCGCGTCCGGGCCATCGAGGGGATCGAGGCCGACGCCGGCCGCTGCCGGACCTACGCCGAGACGAGCCTCGGGCTGGTAACCGCCCTTTCGCCGGTCATCGGGTACGACGCCGCGGCCGAAGCGGCGGAGGGGTCGAGGCGGACCGGCCGTCCGGTCACCGAGATCCTCCGGGAGCGCGGCATCCTCGACACGGCCACGCTCGACCGGCTGCTGGATCCGGCGGGGATGACGGAGCCGGGGGTCGCAGGGCGCGCCGGCGCGAGGCGGCGGCCGAAGCGGAGGATCACATAGTTCACGCAAGAATGGGACGATCCTTGAGGATGCCGAGGCCGAACCCGTGCGCGGGCCGGCACGGAGAAATATAGTAGAATAGCGGGGTGGAGAAGAAACCGAGCGCCGCGGCCGTGGGATCGTCGCGCTCTCCCGCCCCGTCGGCCTCGCCCGGCTCGCAGGCCGCCGCGCGCCTCAGGCGCATCCGCTCGCTCCTCGACCGGGCCATGCTCCGCGACCGCGAGCACGCCCGCCGCGTCCTGGCCTCGCTCGAAAGCCGACACCGCGGCCGGCCGGTGACGCCTCAGCTCCTCGATGACCTGGCGGCGCTCGAATCGCGCCTGGACGCCTCGGCCGAGGCCTGCCGGCGCCGGGCCCGCTCGCTTCCCGCGCTCTCCTACCCGCACGAGCTCCCCATCACCGCGCGCAAGGACGAGATCGTCCGGGCCATCCGCGCGAACCGCGTCGTCATCATCTCGGGCGAGACCGGCTGCGGCAAGAGCACCCAGATCCCGAAGATGTGCCTCGAGGCGGGCCGCGGCGTCGCCGGGCTCGTCGGCTGCACCCAGCCGCGCCGCATCGCCGCCGTGACCATCGCCTACCGCATCGCCGAGGAGCTGGGGGAGGAGCTCGGCCGGTCCGTGGGCTACAAGATCCGCTTCCAGGACCGGACGGCGCGCGACGGCTACGTCAAGATCATGACCGACGGCATCCTCCTCGCCGAGACCCAGGGCGACCGCCGTCTCCTCGACTACGACACGATCATCATCGACGAGGCCCACGAGCGCTCGCTCAACATCGATTTCCTGCTCGGCATCATGCGCCGGCTCCTTGACGAGCGGCCCGAGCTCACGCTCGTCATCACCTCGGCGACGCTCGACACAGAGAAGTTCTCCAAGGCCTTCCGGAACGCGCCCGTCGTCGAGGTCAGCGGCCGGGTCTACCCGGTCGAGGTTGAATACCGTGCCCCGGAGAAGGACGAGGCGGAGGACAAGGACTACGTGGACCAGGCGGCCGAGGCCGTCGAGTACGTGAGGCGGGAGAAGCCGCCGGGCGACATCCTCGTTTTCATGCCGACGGAGCAGGACATCCTCGAGACGCGGCGGATGCTCGAGGGCCGCAAGTACCCAAATACGACCGTCCTGCCGCTGTTCTCGCGCCTCCCGGCCGGCCAGCAGCGCATGGTCTACACGGTCGGCGGGCCGAAGATCGTCGTGGCCACGAACGTCGCCGAGACGTCACTGACCATCCCAGGCATCCGCTACGTCGTCGACACGGGCGTCGCGCGGATCGCCCAGTACCAGCCGGGGACACGGATCAACAGCCTGCCGATCAGCCCGGTCTCGCGGGCGAGCGCCGACCAGCGCAAGGGGAGGTGCGGCCGCGTCCGCGAGGGGCTGTGCGTGCGGCTCTACTCGGAGGCGGATTACGAATCGCGCGACGAGTTCACCTCGCCCGAGATCCTGCGCTCCGACTTGGCCGAGGTCATCCTGCGCATGATCGACCTCGGGCTGGGCGACCCGCTGGCCTTCCCCTTCATCGACCGGCCGTCGGCGAAGGCCGTCCGCGACGGTTACGAGACGCTCGTCGAGCTCGGCGCCATCGCTAAATCGGCCCCGAATCCCTGGGCGCTCACCGATAAAGGCCGGGTCATGGCCCGGATTCCGCTCGACCCGCGCCTGTCGCGCATGCTCGTCGAGGCCCGTCGCGAGGGCTGCCTGCCCGAGGTCGCGGTCCTGGCCGCCGGGCTCAGTATGCGCGACCCGCGCGAGCGCCCGCCGGAGCTCGCCTCGCAGGCCGACGCCGTCCACGCCGCCTTCCGCCACCCGAGCTCCGACTTCCTCACGCTGCTCAACATCTGGAACCGCTTCCACGGGGAGTTCGAAACTCTCGGCACGGCCGCCCAGAAGCGGAAGTTCTGCCACGACCACTTCCTGTCCTTCCCGCGGATGCGCGAGTGGGTCTACCTCCACCAGGAGATCCGGGGCGTGCTCGACGAGCAGCGCCTGTGGCCGGGCAAGCCGCGGGAGACCGGGAAGGGGTCGCTCCTCCCGCACGCCGACGTCTCGCCGGCGCTCTACGCGGCAATCCATCGCTCGGTCCTGGCCGGCTACCTCTCGAATATCGCCGCCCACAAGGAAAAGAACGTCTACACCGCGGCCAAGAACCGCGAGGTCTTCCTCTGGCCCGGCTCGGTCCTGTTCAGCAAGCCGCCGGCCTGGATCGTGGCGACCGAGATCGTCCGGACGTCGCGGCTCTTCGCCCGGCAGGCGGCCCGCGTCGACCCGGACTGGCTCGAGGAGCTGGGCGGCCCGCTCTGCAAGCGCGCCTATTACGACGCGGCCTGGGACCGGGCGCGCGGCGAAGTCACGGCCAAGGAGCGCGTCTCGCTCTTCGGCCTGGAGATCCTGCGCGACCGCCGCGTCTCCTACGGCCGCATCGCCCCGGCCGAGGCCCACGAGATCTTCGTCATGAACGGGCTCGTCGAGGGCGAGGTCGACGACCCGCCGCCGTTCCTGCGCCACAACCTCGAGCTGCAGCGCCGGGTCGAGGCCATGGAGGAGAAGCTGCGGCGGCGCGATATCCTCGTCCCGGAGGCGCGGATCGCCAAGCTCTATTCGGGACGCCTGCCGGCGATCTTCGACATCCGCACGCTCAACAAGCTCGTCAAGGATAAGGGCGGCGACGGCTTCCTGCGCTTCACCGAGGACGAGCTCGTCGCCGAGCGGCCCGAGGCCGGCGAGGTCGCGGCCTTCCCGGACACGGTCGAGGTCGCCGGGCGGCCCTTCCCGGCCGTGTACAAGTTCGCGCCGGGGGAGGACGACGACGGCGTGACCTTGCGCGTCCCGGCGACCCTCCTCAACGCCATCCCGCCGGAGCGGCTCGAGTGGGGGGTGCCCGGGAACTACGAGGACAAGATCGCCGCCCTCATCAAGGGCTTGCCCAAGCGCTACCGGAAACACCTCGTGCCGGTCGGGGAGAAGGCGGCCATGATCGCGGCCGAGATGCCGCGGGCGCCCGAGGAGGTGCCGCTCTTCCGGGCCGTGGCCGAGTTCGCGAAGCGGCGCTTCGCGGCCGACATCCCGGTTCGCGAGTGGGCCCTGGCCGAGGTGCCGAAGTACCTGCGGATGCGGGTCGCCGTGACCGACCCGGCGACCGGGCGCGTCATCGACACCGGCCGCGACGTCGAGCTCCTGCGGAAGAAGCTCGGCGCCGCCGACGAGGCGCCGTCCAAGGTCGAGTCGCCGGCCTGGCGGCAGGCCGAGCGGGAGTGGGAGAGGACGGGGCTCATCGACTGGATTTTCGGCGACCTGCCGGAGAGGATCGCCGTCGGGACATCCCTCACCGCTTATCCCGCGCTCGTTGTCGAAAAAGGCGAAGTCAAATCCCCTTTTTCGGAGGGAGCGGTCGCGGTGCGGCTGTTCCCGACGCGCGAGGAGGCCGAGGCGGCGCACAGGCAGGGTGTCCGACGGCTCCTGATGCGGAAGTTCGGGAAGGACCTGGCCTTCGTCCGCCGCTACCACAAGATCCCGGCGGAATACGAGCGCGCCGCGCTCGCCTTCGGCGGCCGCGAGAAGCTCGAGCTGGCGGCCGAGGCCGCCCTGGCCCGCGAGGTCTTCGAGCGGGGAATCCGCACCGAAGTCGAATTCCGCGCTTACGAAGCAGAGGTCGGCCGGACGCTATTCGACAAGGGCCACGTTCTGACCCAAACCGTGCTGAGGATCCTGGAGCTCAACCGGGCGCTGCGGTCCGAGCTCGCCGGCAAGGCGACCCCCGGACGGGAGCGAATCCTCACTTCGCCACTTTCCGGAAAAGACCGTGCGGAAAAGAAGGGCGGCGTCGGCGCGCCGGCCGACCTCGCGCAGAAAAAGTGGCAGAATGAAGATTTGACCCCGTCTTACGCGAGGCCGAGGGAGCCGGTCGTGCCGGCTTACTACGAGGAGATCGCGCGCGACCTCGACCGCCTCCTGCCGGCCGATTTCCTCGAGGTTTATCCGATCGACAGGGTCACCCGCATCCCGCGCCAGCTGGAGGCCTTCAAGATCCGGCTGGGCCGGGCGCGCATCGACCCCGAGAAGGACAAGGCCAAGGCGGCCCAGGTCGAGCCCTATGAGTTCGCCCTCGACCGGCTTGAGACGGAGGTCGCAGAGGGCGGCGCCACAAGAGGGACAGTCCCCATGGCGGGGACAGTCCCTTCATACAGGCAGCGGACGGCTGACGAAAAGGGGATGGTTCCCGCCATGGGGGCAGTCCCTCCCGAAAAGCGGCAGGCGGTCGAGGAGCTCCGCCGCATGGTCGAGGAGTTCAAGATCTCCCTCTTCGCTCCCGAGATCAAGACCGCCTTCCCCATCTCGGCCGTCCGCCTGGCCCGGAAGATCAAGGAGATCGGAGAGATCGTCTAGCGAGGAGCTCGCCTCGCAACGAGCTCGTCTTGCAATCCTCAGCGATCCGGGGGCTCGAGGTCGTACCCGTAATCGCGGAAATGGGCGTCGAAGGCGAAGGCCTTCTGTAGGCCCGTCCGCCGCATGACCTCGAAGCTCACGCAATCGACAAAGCTCAGGTCACGTTTCGCGGCCAGGAGGTGTGCCCCCACCGCCGCCTCATGAACGTCCCTCGTGACCCAGATCAACCGCAGTACAGGGACGATGTCCCGCTCGAAGACGCGCACGGCTTCCGTTCCCAGCCGGCGCAGCACGACTGCCGACGTCTCGACAAGGATGTAGTTATGGGAAACGAGGATGTCTCCCCGGCCGAGCATCTTTTCCCAGGCCTCCTTGGCGGCGGCGTGGCGGCCGTCGCTGCGATCGAGGACAGCCAGGAAAGCGCTCGTGTCCACGAAAGTATGCGGCGCCGTCATGGCTTCTCCTTGTCTGTATTCCGGCCGGCGTTCTCGAGATACTCGTCGTGGCGCACCGAGAGGTCGTCGAGCCCGGAGCTGAACCGCCCCGCGGCGGCGAGGGCCCTCCGGCGCCGGTCCGCTTCATCGGCCAAGTCCGGGAACGTCTGATCCCCGTATCCGCGCGCCTCTTCCTGGATCGGGGGTCCCGCTCGGCCACGCCGCGAGGTCTCCGGCCGTCCGGGGCCTGACGGCCCGCCTGCGGCCTTCCACGCCCGAACGGCCTCCCGCACGAATTGGCTCCGCGTCATCGCGGCTCTGCGGCGCAAGGTCTCGACGTCCCTGAATTCCGCATCGGACATGCTGATGGCGAATTTCGCGGTCTTCTGCATATCTTTCTCCAGGTATGAATTGGTCAGACCACAGTATGAATGAGAGGTTCGCGGATGTCAAGGGAGAACTTTGTCTGTCGCCATGGCCATCCACCCCCGACTTGGAGTAACATGGAGGCAAACGCCGGGCACGAACCGCGCGAGGATCGGCCAAGCGCGGCGCAAAACCGCGGACGAGGGAGGGGAGACGATGAGCGCTGACAGAGCGTCCGTTAAGTCCGCCGGCGGATCCGTCCCGCCGGGCCCGAAGCATTACGACCTCGTCGTCGTCGGCAGCGGCGCCGGCCTCTCGGTCCTCGAGGAGGGCGTCAAGCGCGGCCTCAAGTGCGCCCTCGTCGAGTCGGGCAAGATCGGCGGCACCTGTCTCAACCGCGGCTGCATCCCCTCCAAGATCCTGACCGTGCCCGCCGACGCCATCCGCGAGGCCGAGCACGCCCGCAAGATCGGCGCCGGCCTCCGCCTGGACCGCCTGGACTGGGACGTCGTCTCGCGCCGGATGTGGGCGAAGATCGGCGAGAACGAGGAGATGGAAAAGGCCCTGACCGAAGTCGCCGGCCTCGACGTCTATCGCGGCACGGGCGAGTTCACCGGCGACATGCGCATGCGCGTCATCCCCGCCGCCTCGGCCGCTCCTTCCGCGGCCGCTCCCGCCATGCCCGCCTCCGAATTCACCGCCGAGCGCTTCGTCCTGGCCACGGGCGCGCGCTCGTCGATCCCGCCGGTCCGCGGCCTGGCCGAGACCGGCTGCGTGACGAGCGAGTCTTTCTTCGGCGAGAAGTTCCCGACGGCGCCCTGGAAGAGCCTGGTCATCATCGGCGGGGGCGTCATCGCCGCCGAGTTCGCCCACATCTTCTCGGCCTTCGGGACGCGCGTCACGGTCATCGAGATGGAGCCGCGCCTCCTTCCGGCCGAAGAGCCCGAGGTGAGCTCGTTCGTCGCCCGGGAGTTCGCGAAATCCATGACCGTCCACCTCGACGCCCGGGCCGTCGCCGCCCGCGCCGACCGCGGCCTCAAGGTCGTCACCTTCGAGGACCTGAAGTCCGGACGGACGGGGGAGGCCTCCGGCGAGGAGATCCTGGTCGCGGTCGGCCGCCGCTCGAACGCCGACCTTCTCCATCCCGAGCGGACCGGCGTCAAGACCGACGCCCGGGGCTGGATCGCCGTCAACGAATTCCTCGAGACGGCGCATCCCGGCGTCTGGGCCATGGGTGACGCCGTCGGCGGCTTCCAGTTCCGCCACAAGGCGAATTACGACTCGGACATCTGCGCCCACAACCTCTTCGAGCCCTCCCATCCCAAGGTCCCGGCCGACTACTCGGTCGTGCCGTGGGCCGTCTACACCCACCCCCAGGTCGGACACGTCGGGATGACCGAGCGTCAGGCGCTCGAGGCGGGCCGCGAGATCTACGTCGCCATCCACCGCTATTCGGACGTCGCCCGCGGCTACGCCCTGGGATACGAGGCGGGGGATCCGGACGACGGATTCGTCAAGCTCGTCGTGGACCGCTCTCTCCAGATCCTCGGCGCCCACGTCGTCGGCCCCCAGGCCTCGACGCTCGTCCAGCCGTTCGTTTATCTCATGAACGCGGGCTTCACCTGCGTCCCGCCGGGGAAGCGGGGCGAGCCCATCATCCCGCGCGACCTCAGGGTCTGCCCGGAAGCCGGCTCGATCATGCCGATCTACCACTCCATGATCATCCACCCGTCGCTCAACGAGGTCGCCGCCTGGGCCATCCGCGCCCTCGAGCCGCTGAACTTCAAGGCGCCTTAACCTTCATTCTTAAATTATTTTGAATGAACTGCTCAGGCCCAGCCCCGATATAGAAAAATGGGGCTTCGGAATTTCTGAAAGACCGATGTGCGTCAGGCGGCTGCGAACCGCGCCAGCGGCACGACCGTCCCCGGGAAGGTTTTCTGGAGGCGCGCGTCCGCGGTGACGAGGGGCACGTCAAGCTCGCGTGCTAAGGCGACAAATTCCGCATCATAGGCCGAGCAGCCCGGCGTCCCGGCCGCTATCATGAACACGTCGCGACTTCCCATGCCCACGGAGTACTCGCTCCCCGCCATCAGGTCTGCGGCGGCTTTCGCGATCCGGACGGCATCGTCGATCCCGAAATGACCATCTCTCAGGCCCTTGAGGAGGACGCTCCGGAATTCGCTCCGCCAGAGGAGGGGAGCCGCCCACCGAGGGTCCCTGGCGAACGTCCTTTCGGCCAGCTCGCTGGATTCGCCGTTGATGAAAAGGTAGGCGATGAGGTTGGTGTCCGCGACGATCACGGCCGCCCCTCGTTCTTGGCCCGGTCGATAAAATCCTGGTCCAGGGTGAAATTCCGAGTCTTTTCCCTGAGCGCGCGCGCGGAGGCGAGGACGTCCTCCGGCCGGAACGGCTTGACCATCAGGGCCTCTTCGAAAATAGAGATGATCTCGCCGTTGATGCTGCGCCGGTTCCGGCCAGCCCGCTTCTTAAGCCTGTCATAAAGGCCCTGGGGGATGTTCTTCACGGTGATGGCTACGGGCATCGCTGTTCTCTCTAGGTTGTAATATGGTTCCATTATGGTTCCATTAACCGAGAAAGTCAAGTAAAATTCTCATCGTCGATCGCCTGAAGGCTGCCGATGGCGCATTTAGTCCGAAATTGGGAAATGAGTATTGTGTCCCCAAATACCTGCGCGCTCCACTTGACAACGCGCAAAATACACCTCATAATACACCTATTAAGGTGTATGACTTGCGGACGAACATCGTGATCGACGACAAACTGATCGGGGAGGCGATGAGACTCTCCCGCCTGAGGACGAAGCGCGAGGTCGTTCAAAAGGCCCTCGAGGGATATGTCTCGGACCTCAAGAGACGCGACCTCCGGGACCTCCGCGGCAAGATCCGGCTCGCCGACG
>JBBISK010000059.1:0-11552 GCA_037441295.1 Candidatus Aminicenantota bacterium
TGAGGGGTCATGTCACGACGCGATAAAGGGGCTGTCCCCGAAGAGGACTGTCCCTATGCTCACCCGTTAGAAAAAAGACTTCCGGGATGACGCTCGTCCGCCGAATCAGGCCGGCTTCGCGGCAGGCGCCTGCGGCCCGTTCGGCGGCGGGGCCGCCTTCGCCTCCAGCTTCTCGTTGATCAGGGCGGCCAGCTCGACACCCCAGAGCAGGATGAGCATGGACGTGGAGATCCACAGCAGGAAGAAGATGATCGAGGTCAGCGTCCCCTGGAGGAGCTTGTTGAGGACGATGCCGACGGCCGAGAAGTGGACGACGTAGAAAGCGAAGATGCGCTTGAAGATCTCATAGAGAAGGGCCGTGATCGCGGCCGGCAGGAGCGCCGCCCTCGTGTGGACCCTGGTTTCGGGGATGAACTTGAAGAGGATGAAGAAGACGAGGAAGGTCAAGAGGTACGGGATCAGGTACTTGAGGAAGAAATTGTTCACCAGGCTGACGGCGTGCGGGTTGAAATACGACCGCACGATCTCGCTCTCCTGGATGGACCGCCCCAGGGCCGTCCAAACGGTCGTGATGGCCAGCGAAATGAGCATGACGACGCCGATGATGAACATGACCAGGTATTCCATGAGCCGGTTGTAGACGAAGGACCGGTGGTAGCGCGTCCGGAAGATATTGTTGATGGCGGCGATGAGGCTCGAGAAAAGGAAGCTCCCGGCGACGAGTGAGCCGAGAAGGCCGAACAGCCCGAGGTTCCGGACGCTCTCCGAGATCCCCTGGAGCTTGGTGAAGAAGCTCGGGTCGTTGCGGGCGAAGAACTCGTCGGTGAAGATGTTGAGGCTCTTCAGGGCGATCGTCGGGTTGCCGACGACCTTGGCGGAAACGTAAATGAAGAGGGCGACGAGGGGGACGCAGCAGAGGAGGGCGAAATAGGAGACGACGATGGCCGACGTGAAGCACTTGTCTTCATAGAACCGCTTGAAGGAAGCGGCCAGTATCCTTAACGGCGAGAGCAACATCCGCCCCGAAGGCCGGACTACCCGCGGCGGCCGGGGCCCCGCGGCGCCCGGACGGTCCGGCTTAGACGTACTTGCCCCACCGGACCATCAGGATGATGATGGTGATGAGCAGGGCGTAGATGACCAGGGTCTCGATCAGGACCAGGCCGAAGATAAGCAGGAACCGGATGTGCGGCGCGCCGGCCGGGTTCCGGGAGATCCCCTCGCAGGCGCTGCTGATGGCCTTGGCCTGGCAGAACGCGCCGGCGATAACGGCCAGGGAGATGACCGCGGCCCCGGCGATGAGCGAGATCTTGAACAGGGACGCCTTGGCCGGGCTCGGCGAGCCGGCCTCCTGCGCCAGGAGCGGCGCGGCCGAGACGGCGGCGACGAAGACGAGCAGGCTCAGGACTTTGAGTTTCTTGGACATGGCGGGACTCCTTTTCGTTGCCATTAGTGTTCCCCCTCGTGGGCGATGGCCCCGGCGATGTAGATGCAGGAGAGGAGGACGAAGACGAAGGCCTGGATGAAGGCGGTGAAGATGGCCACGGCCATGAATGGGAGGGGCAGGAGGAAAGGGATGATCGAGGCCATGATGACGATGAGCAGCTCCTCGGCGAAGATGTTGCCGAACAACCGCATGGAGAGCGAGACGGGCCGTGAGAAATGGCTGATGATCTCGATCGGGACCATCAGCGGCGCCAGGGCCGGGATGGGGCCCATGAACTGCTTGAAGTACTTCAGGCCCTGGGCCCGGACCCCTTGGGCGTGGTAGTAGAAGAAGACGACCAGGGCGCAGCCGACGGTCACGTTGAGCTTGCTCGTCGGCGACATGAAGCCGGGGACGAGGCCGATCATGTTGCACGAGAAGACGAAGATGCCGACCGTGCCGACGACCGGGAGGTAGTGCTTGCCCTCCGGGCCTATGGTGTCGGTGAGGACGCCCTCGAACATCCCGTAGATCATCTCGAGGAGACTCTGGCGCGCCCCGGGGATGAGGGTCAGCTTGCGGCTGGCCAGGCTGAAGATGACGACGAGGAGGGCGGCGACGATGATGACCATGACGACGTAGTCGGGGAAGAGGTGGAGCGGGTCGCGGACCCTGATCCCGGCCAGGGCGAGGAGCGAGGCCAGGGGCCTGCCGAAGACCCTGTTGAAGAGCCCGACGATGAACAGAGGGTGTTCTAAGCCTTCCATGTCTTCATGCGAAGAAGGGCCCCGACGGCTTCCGCGAGGAACACGGGAACGATCGTGGAAAAACCGGCGCCGAAGGCCAGGATCTTCCTCGGAAAGAGGAGGATTATAGTCAAAAAGACGCCGCAAATCAAGGCGAGCCGGAGGGCGTAGAGGAGGACCGCCGAGCGGAGGGCGCCGGCCCGGCCCCGGTCGAGGAACCGGGTCAGGGACCGCTTGAGCCAGAGGAAGCCTGCCGCCGCGACGGCCCCGCCGGCGAAGAAGAGGGCGGCCGTGAGGGCGTCGAAGAGGGGCCAGGCGGTCAGGGCCAGGACGGCCGAGAGGGCCAGGACCTCGCCGGGGATCCGGCGGAGGATGCGCTCCTCGAGGGCGTCGAACGGGCTTTCGGGCATGGCTCCTTCTTCCGGGCCCGGGCGGCGGGCCGCGGGGTCCAGTATAGCACGTTCCGCGGAGCCCTTGACAAGGGCGAGCCCCGTCCCGGAGAATAGCGCCGGGACCGAAAGAAACCGCGACGGACGGGGGAGGCGCGCATGTCCACGGCGTTTTTGGTCAGGCTCATCGGCATCTTCGCGGGGGTCATGGCCCGGACCCTCCTGCCCTGGCTGCGGAAGCTTCGGGAGGGCCGCGTCCGCGGCTTCGGCCGCCGGTATCTCATCTCGACCCTGGCCTCGCTCGTCCTCGGGGTCATCCTGACGCTCGTCGTCTTCCCGCGCTTCGACGAGGCCGTGGCGGGCGCGTCGTTCGAGGAGATGTTCAAGCTCTTCTCGCTGGCCTTCGGGTTCGGCTTCGGCTGGAACGCCCTCGTCCTCGAGGGCCAGGCCTGGGCCGGCTCCGGCCGGACCCGGGACACGGCCGGGGAAGCCGGCGGCGGGCGGAAGCCGGGTCTGGAGTAGCATGCCCGGCGACCGGCCCCGAGTCCCCGACTTCCGCAGGATCGCCGAGCTGAGCTCGCTCGGCCTGATGCTGCCCTCGTCGATCATCGTCGGGCTCGTCTTCGGCTATTTCCTCGACCGCTGGCTCGGCACCCGGCCGTGGCTTCTCCTCACGTTCACGGTCCTCGGCGGCGTCTCGGGGATCCTGAGCCTCTTCCGGGCCCTGAGGAAATACGACCGGGAGCACCCGGCGGACGACTGAGCGGCCCGGCGCCGGCGTTTGCGTCGCCGTCGGAGGATGTGCTAAATTCCCGGGCGTGAAGGTCTGCCCCCTGCCGTCGCGGCGCCGCTTCCCCGCAGTCCCGGCCGCGCTCGCCCTCCTGCTCCTGGCGCTGTCCGCCGCGTCGCCGTCCGCCCGGGGGCCGTCGCCTCCGCCCCCCGCCCAGGAACAGGCGGCCGGGCAGGCAGCCGCCTCCCCGCCGCCCGAGGTCCGCATCATCGCCCGGACCAAGGAGTTCGACAAGGACCGCATCTACGCCTCGGGGGACGTCGAGATCCACTACGGCGAGTTCCGGCTTTTCGCCGACCGGGTGACCTACGACCCGGCGACGAAGGACCTCACGGCCGAGGGCAACGTCGTCATCCAGGCGCGCGACGAAGTGACGCGGGCCGAGCGGGCCTTCCTCAATCTGGGCACGGGCCGGGGCCGCGTCGAGAAGGCCTCGGGCCTCATCCAGCCGACGCTCCTGTTCACCGCCGGATCGGTCGAGCGCGAGAGCGACGACCTCTATGAACTCAGCCGGGCCCGGGTCACGACCTGCACCCAGCCTGTGCCCCGCTGGAGCTTCTCCTTTTCCCGGGCTGAGCTCGAGAAGGACGACCACATCGAGATGCGGAACGCCGTCCTCTCGGTCAAGAACCTTCCCGTCTTCTATCTCCCGTACCTCCGCTATCCCCTGCGCGACCGGGCCACGGGCTTCCTCATGCCCAAGCTCGGCTATTCCGAAGCCAAGGGCTTCTCCTACTCCCAGAGCTTCTACTGGGCGATGGCCCGCAACATGGACGCCACGGTCGGGCTCGATGCCTACCCGAAGATCGGTCTGGGCGCCGGGCTCGAATACCGCTACCTCTTCGAGGGCGGGACGGGCGGGCAGGTCAACCTCTATTATTTCAGCTTTAACAGGGACGCCTCGGGCACCCGGCCCTCTCCGGCCACGGTCGTCCGGCTCAACCACAGCCAGGCCCTGCCCTTCGGCTTCACCCTGGCCGCGCACGTCGATTCCGAGAGCTCGTTCGATTTCCTGCGGAACTTCGACCCGAACTTCCGCGGCGCCTCGATCTCCAACCGCAGCGCCCAGGCCTACCTGAGCCGGTCCTGGTCGCGCTTCAACGTCAGCGTCCGGGTCTCCCGGTTCGAGACCTATTTCGAGCAGGTCGGCGACTCCATCGTCAGCACGTCGCTGCCCGAGGTCAACCTCAACATCTTTAGGGTCCGGCTCTTCGCGCCGGTCTATTTTTCTCTGACGGGCGGCTTCAAGAACTGGCAGTACGGCTGGCGGTCGCAATACGACGCGGGGACGGAGCGCCATGCGAGCGACCTCTCCCTCAGCCCGACCTTGAGCCTGCCGTTCTCCTCCATCCCGTGGCTTACGGCCGACACCTCGGTCGCGGCGAACTTCCACTATTACGGCCAGACCCTCGCCCCCGGCACGACTCAGATCGTCAACGAAGCGCTCCTCACCCGGAACCTCGCCGTCAACGTGGCCGTCACCGGCCCCGTCTTCAGCCGCATCTTCTTCGGCCGGGGCGGCGAGCCGAGGCTCAAGAACATCATCGAGCCCTTCTTCACCTACACCTACGACAGCCCGGTCAACGACGCCTCGCGCGTCGTGACCTCCTTCGGCTTCTTCCGCTTCCACCAGCTGGCCTACGGCATCAATAGCCGCTTCTTCGTCAAGAAGGCCGGCCTGCCCGTCGAGGTCCTCTCCGTGGGCCTCGCCCAAACCTATTATTTTTCCCCGGCCACGGGCCCCCTCGGCCAGTACCTCGTCGACGGCAAGCCGCCCCGCTTCTCGGAGATCACGGGGACGCTGCGCTACTACCCGAAGGAGACCTTCAGCCTCGACGCCGCCGCCGGCTACAACCCCTATTATCACAATTTCTCGAGCCTGCGGCTGACGGCCACGGCCGGCTCGCGGCCGGACGGACGGTTCCTGTCCCTGAACTGGTACAAGAGCATGAATTCCTGGGCGACCGGCGTCGACCCCTCGCTCGCGTCCCTCTACAACCGCCACCAGCTCGGGGTGACGGGCGGCCTGCGCCTGCCTGCGGCCGGACTCGAGCTCGTCGGCGACATCGACTACAACCTCCAAGAGAGAAAGCTCCTCTACACCGCCGCCCAGGTCGTCTACCACTACCAGTGCCTGGATTTCCAGGCCGAGGTCCGGGTCTATTATTTCCGCGTCCCGCCGCAGACCGAATTCCGGCTCTCCGTGGGGATCGGCAACATCGGGCGGACGCCGGACGTCCTGGGCGGGCTGCGCGGTTTCGGGCTCTGAGGCTAGATGGCGAGCTCGAGCTGGCCGTCCTGGGCCAGCCTGCGCTCCTTCTCGATGTCCTCGAGGAGGTCGGGCGTGATGTCGCCCGTCGGGTAGACGCCGTCGAAGCAGGCGGCGCAGAAACTCTTGAGCTTGGGGTTCTCGACCTGGACGGCCTTCTTCAGCGCGGCCAGGCTCTGGTAGATGACCCTGTCGGCGCCGATCTTGCGGGCCACGCCCCTTTCGCTGGCGCCCTGGGCCACGAACTCCGTCTTCGTCTGCATATCGATGCCGTAGACGCAGGGATGGCGGAGCGGCGGCGAGTAGGAGGCGAAGTAGACCTTTTTCGCGCCGCAGTCCCGGACCATCTGGACGATGGCCCGCGAGGTGTTGCCCCGGACGATGCTGTCGTCGACGAGGAGGACCTTCTTGCCCTTGAGCTCGGAGGCGATGGGGCTGAGCTTCTGGCGGACCGAGTCCTTGCGCTTCTCGTCGACCGGCATGATGAAGGTCCGGCCGATGTAGCGGTTCTTGACCAGGGCCTCGCTGTATTTCAGGTTGAGCTTGCGCGCGATCTCGATGGCGGCGTCGCGGGCCGAGTCCGGCACGGGGACGACGACGTCGATGCCGAGCTTCCGCTTGCGGATCTCGGCGGCCAGGAACCGGCCCAGGTTGACCCGGACCTTGTAGACGTTGGCCTTGTCGATGAAGGAGTCGGGCCGGGCGAAATAGACCCACTCGAAAAGGCACGGGGAATGGGCTCGGTCGACCAGGCGTTTCGTGTGGAGGCGCCGGCCCTTGTCGAGGAAGACGACCTGGCCGGCCTCGACGTTCCGCATCTCGCCGAAATTCATGATGCTCAGCGTGACCGTCTCGGAGGCGAAGGCATAAGAGGGGAGGAGGCCGTCCTTGCGCACGCCGTAGGCCAGGGGCTTGATCCCGTAGGGGTCGCGGAAGGCGACCATGCCCTGCTCGGCGATGTAGGCGACGACGGAGTAGCTGCCCTTGACCTTGCGGTAGACGCTCTCGACGGCCCGATAGACGTGCTCGGGCTCGAGGGTCCGGGCCCGCTCGTGGGCCAGGGACTCGGCGAAGATGTTGAGGATGATCTCGACGTCGCAGTCGGAGTTCAGCAAGCGGTGGTGCTTCTCGAACAGCTCATCCTTGAGCTCCCGGTAGTTGGCGACGTTGCCGTTGTGGGCCATGATGATGCCGAAGGGGGAGTTGAGCTGGAAGGGTTGGGCGTCCTGGCCGCCCCCGCCGCCGACGGTCGGGTAGCGGGTGTGGCCGATGCCGATCGGGCCGCGGAGGTGCTGGATGGCCTCGACGGTGAAGATGTCCCGGACGAGGCCGTTGCCCTTCTCCGTGTGGAACCGGCCGTCGTAGGTGATGATGCCCGCGGCGTCCTGGCCGCGGTGCTGCATGGCCAACAGCCCCTGGTAGAGGTCGCGGATGACCAAGTCATTCGCCCACATCCCGATGACGCCGCACATGATAAATCATTATAAGGGATTCCGGGGGTTTTATAAAGCGGCGGTTTCGGGGACCCGTCTTTGGCGGGTCAGGTCTTGACCGGCCGGGCGGGCTCGATCGCCGCCTCGTCGATGAGCATGACGGGGATATCGTCGCGGATGGGGTAGACGCGCTGGCAGGTCGGGCACTTCAGCCCCTTCTCGTCCGTCGTGAGCCGGACCTCGGTCTGGCAGAGGGGGCAGGCCAGGACGCTCAGGAGCTTCGGGTCGATGGCCATGGCGTTCTCCTCCTCTAGAAGCGGAACCTGACCCCCAGGCGGAGGGCCGTGCCGCTCAAATTGAGCGAGGCCTTGCGCGCGCCGAGGATGTCGGCGCCCGAGGGCTCGGTGGCGTGGACGAAGACGAGGTCGTGACCGCGGTCGTCGGCGCCCCGCTGCTGGTAGAACCACAGCGGTCCGGATTCGGTGATGGGGCCGTCGGCCATGAGCGAGGCGGTGAATGTCCCGGTGCCGTCGAGACCGACGGCCGGGGTCAGCCGGAAGCCCGCTTCGGCGAAGCCGACGAGGTGCGGCCCGAGCCTCCACTCGCCGCCGGCCGCGACCTCCATGCCCAGCGTGCGGGCCGTGACCCGGCCGGTCCACGCCTGCCAGTCCTCGGCGGACGAGGCCAGCCGGTCGTCGTATCCCGCCCGGATGAAATAATAGACGGCGCTGGCCCGGACGTAGAAGTCCGGCCGGGGATAGAAACGGAAGCCGAGCTTGACCGGGACGGCCTGGACGAAGGCGTGCGTCGAGGTCAGCGGCCCCGAGGCCATGAGGATGATCAGGCCCGGGTAGGTGACCAAACCCGAGCGCCAGCCCCGCATGTATTCGATGCCCAGGGCCAGCGAGAAATTGCGGGACAGACGGTAGGAGGCCTCGAGGCCGAAGAGGTAGGTCAGATGGAGGGAGCCGATGGACCCGTTCGGCGTCGCGTCGAGGGCGGCCGTGTTGAGCCCGGCCAGGCCGCGGGCCCCCTTGTTGAGGTCGTCGGCGACGAGCGTGCTCCCGCCGGCCGAGAAAGAGATGTCAAAGGGGGGGACGCCGGCCCAGGTGCCCAGGCCCCCTTCCGGCACGGCCTGAGGGGTCGTCCCGGGCGGCCGCCTGTCCGGGGGCCTCGTCTCCCGGCCTGCCGCAACGCGGCCGCCCTCCGGCTGTGCCAGGACGGTGACCAGGCTCTCGTGGATATAGCCGGCGATGACCCCGCCGTCCTCGAGGGCGTAGCGGACGAGGTACCATTCGCCCTCCTTCCGGTCGGCCTCGAGGACCGTGCCCTCGGGGATCTGCTGGACGACGGCGCTGCCGATGTCCGGCTTCTCGCGGAGGTTGGCCTGCTCGGCGCTGACCTTGAGCCGGATAGTCCGCTCCTGGGCCCCAGCGGCGGGGATGACGGCCGCCAGGACCGCGGCCGCGAGGACGACGACGGCGAGGCGGGACTTGATTGGATTCACGACTGTTGCACCCGGTCCCCATTATATGCGAGGCCCGGTCCTTCAACAAGCCGGAGACACCGGCCGCTCGTCAGAAAACGTAGCCGATGCTTCCGCCCCGGACCAGGTCGCTTCCAAAGGGGGTGTGGATGTAAACGGAGAGCATCATGCCGCGGCCGGGCGACCGCCGGGGAGGGCGGGGACTCGCCAGGATCGTCCCCGCCCTCGGGCGCGCCCCGGCCTCAGAACCGGTAGCCGAGCGACGCGCCGACGAAGTTGAAGTGCGGGAAGCTCCAGTAGCCGGAGGAGTCGCTCTCCGTGTACATGATGATGTAGGCGGTCAGGATGAAGTGATTCCCGATGTACCCGATGTTGATCTTGGGAGCCGGGTTGCCCGAGCTGGAGCTGCCCTGGCCGAAGGCGACCGGGATGACGGCGCCCGCCCCGACGAAGAAGTCCTTGGCCAGGTAGTTCAGCATGACGCCGGGATAGAGGAAGCCGAAGTCTGTATGGAACTTGTACCCGGTGGCATACATCACCTCGGGGCTGATCTCGAACGACCTGCCCAACCGGTAGCCGGCCCTCAGGTCCACCGTGGCTTGGGCCTCCTTGAAGGAGCTCCCTCGCCAAAGGTTCGTCTGGACGCCCAGGTTGACGCTGAACGCCCACTTCTTCTCCGGGGCCTGGGCGAATAGCCCGCCGGCCAAGAAACCCACGACCAAGAAACCGAGCATGACCTTTTTCATTCTCCACCTCCCTTTTGCATTCGCCCCGCGGCCCGGGCTCCTGGTTCTCCGGACCGCCGGGGGATCGCCGATCCCCCTCCGGGCGCTCTCAATATGGCCGTGCGGCCGGCCGAAGTTGTCAGGATTCCGTCAAGATTCGGTCAACAGTCCGTCAAGAGGGACCGCTATTCGTATTCCGCCCAATGCTTGACGGCCAGGCTCTCGAGGGGGTGGTCGGCGAGGGCCTGGACGAGGAGGTCTGCGACCTGGAGGTTGGTCAGGATGGGGATGGAAAAGTCGACGGCCATCCGCCGCAGACGGTAGTCGGAGTCGAACTCGACCCGCTTCTCCGGGTTGGGGATGGAGATGACGAAGTCGATGGCCCGGCGGGCGACGGCCGTGCGGATGTTCGGCTCGCGGCGCTCGTGGACCTTGTAGAGCCGAGTGTTGGGGACGCCGTTCCGCTTCAGGAAGTTCGAGGTGTGCTCGGTCGCGAAGAGGCGGAGCCCCATGGCGTGGAGCCGGCGGGCCGGCTCGAGGAAGCGGTGTTTCGAGGTCTCGCCGCCGATCGTCAGGAGGATGTTCTTCCGCGGCAGGCTGTACCCGGCCGAGAGGAGGGCCTTGAGGAAGGCCTCGTGGATGTCGTCCCCCAGGCAGGCGACCTCTCCGGTCGAGGCCATCTCGACGCCGAGGATGGGGTCGGCCCCCTTGAGCCGGGAGAAGGAGAACTGGGGGGCCTTGACGCCGACGTAGTTGAGGTCGAGGGTCGTCTTGCCGTTCCGGACGGGCTGGCCCAGCATGGCCGCGACGGCGAGCTCGATGAAGTTCGTCCGCGTGACCTTGGAGACGAAGGGGAAGGAGCGAGAGGCCCGCAGGTTGCACTCGATGACCTTGATCTCGTTGGCCTTGGCGATGAACTGGATGTTGAAGGGGCCGGTGATCTTGAGCGCGCCGGCGACCTCCCGGGCGATCTCCCGGATGCGGCGGATGGTCTCGATGTAGAGCTTTTGCGGCGGCAGGACCATGGTCGCGTCCCCGGAATGGACGCCGGCGTTCTCGACGTGCTCGACGATGGCCGAGGCGACGACCTTGCCCCGGTCGGCCACGGCGTCAAGCTCGATCTCCTTGCCGTTCATGATGAACTTGGAGATGACGACGGGATACTCGGGGCTGACGAGGGAGGCCTTGTGGAGGTAGCGGTCGAGGAAGCGCTCGTTGAAAACGATGCTCATGGCCGCCCCGCTCAGGACGTAGGAGGGCCGGATGAGGACCGGGTAGCCGATCGCCCGGGCGAAGGCCTTGGCCTCCCGCTCGCTCCGCAGCTCCCGCCACTCGGGCTGGTCGACGCCGAGCTCGTCGAGGAGCTTTGAGAACTTGAAGCGGTTCTCGGCCCGGTCGATCGACGGCGGCGGGGTGCCGAGGACGCGCATCCCGGCCCGGTGGCACTTGAGGGCGATGTTGTTCGGGACCTGGCCGCCCATGGAGAGGAGAATGCCGAGGGGCTTCTCCTTCTCGTAGATGTCGAGGACGCGCTCGAAGCTCAGCTCGTCGAAGTAGAGCCGGTCGCAGATGTCGTAGTCCGTGGACACGGTCTCCGGGTTGTAGTTGACCATGAGCGGCGAGTAGCCCATCTTGCGCAGGGCCAGGGCGGCGTTGACGCAGCACCAGTCGAACTCGACCGACGAGCCGATGCTGTAGGACCCCGAGCCGAGGACGAGGACCTTCTTCGACCCGTGGCGCCCATTGCGGAAGAGGACGTCGTCCTCGCGGCCGTTGTAGGTCACGTAGAGATAGTTTGTCTTGGCCGGGTACTCGGCGGCCAGGGTGTCGATCTGCTTGACCGCCGGGACGATCCCCGCCTGCTTCCGCTTCCGCCGCACCCCGAGCTCGGTCGACCCGGTGAGGAGGGCGACCTGCTTATCCGAGAAGCCCTTCCGCTTAGCCTCACCGAGGAGGTCGGGCGGGACCGCGGACAGCCGGCGGCCGCCGAGCCGCCCCTCGCAGTCGACGATGTTCTTGATCTTGTTGAGGAACCAGCGGTCGATCCGGGTCAGCTCGTGGATGCGCTGGACGGTGAAGCCCTTCTTGAGGGCTTCGGCGATGCCGAAGAGCCGCTCGTCGGTCGGGTGGCGGAGCTCCTTCTCCAGGCTCTCGAAGGAGTAGTTCTCGTTGGCGACGAGGCCGTAAACGCCGATCTGGAGCATCCGGGCCGCCTTCTGGATAGCCTCCTCGAACGACCGGCCCACGGCCATGACCTCGCCGACCGACTTCATCTCCGAGCCGATCTT
>JBBISK010000060.1:0-7904 GCA_037441295.1 Candidatus Aminicenantota bacterium
CCTGGCCGAGAGAGCCGGTGGCGGCCTTGACCCACGGCATGCGCGGCGTCGGATGGCCCTCGAGGTCGCTTGTGACCTTGCGCAGGCCGAGGAGGCTCTCGAGCGGGATGAGGCCGGCCTCGGCGTAGACCGCCCAAAGGAGCGGCGCCGCGTGGCCCTTCGACAGCACGAACTCGTCGTTCGCCGGGTCACGCGGGTCCTTCGGGTTGAAGCGCATCTCGCCGAAGAAGAGGCCGGCGGCGAGGTCGGCCGCCGAGAGGCAGGTCGTGGGGTGGCCGGAGCCGGCCGCGGTCGTCATCCGCAGGGAGTGGATGCGGAGCCGCGTCGCGATCTTGCGCAGGTCGTCGATCTTGGCCATCGGTCGTCGCTCCTTAGTCGAAGTCGAGGCTCTCCCTCGCGAGGCTCGGGGCGGAGGGTTCACTATAGCATTTTTGGCGCGAGAACACTATCGGCCGCGAGGCACCGGTCCAGGCTCCTTCAGCCCGTTGACATCGGCCCGGCCGGGGGGCTAGAATCCGTCCGGGGATGGGGTCGGCGCGGACCGTGGAGGTGCCCGATGGCAGAATCGCGTGATCTCGTTCCCGTCTCCCCGCGGCGTCGGTCGCAGCGTGAGGCGCGGCTCACGGCAGGGCTGGCCCTGGCGGCCGCCCTTCTCACCCTGTCCCTGAGTCCCCAGGAGCTCCGGCACACAACCGGGGTCGTCAACGTCGAGGTCCCGGTCCGGGTCTTCGACGGCGACCGCTTCGTCGGCGACCTTGGCCTCAACGATTTCGAGGTCTTCGAGAACGGCAAGCCGCAGAGGGTCGTCGCCCTCTACCTCGTCCAGAAGACGAATATCCAGAAGGAGGAGGCCGCCGGGCCCGAGGCAACGAAGCCCGCGCCGAAGACGCGCCGGACGATCGTCCTCCAGTTCGAGGTCCTCGACCCCATGCCCAAGATCGACGACGCCGTGGACTATTTCTTCGCCGAGGTCCTGCAGCCGGACGACTCGCTGACCGTGGTGACGCCGCGCACGAGCTACCACTTCAAGCCCGAGGCCCTGGCCCGCCTCCCCCGCTCCGAGATCGCCCGCCAGCTCAAGGGCAAGTTGCGGAGCGACATCCTGGCCGGAGCCACGGAGTTCAAGAGGCTCCTCGACGACATCCGGGACATCATCAAGATGCCCATTAATGACGCCGACTTGAAATTACGCCTGATCAATGAACGCCAGCAACAATTGAGGGACCGGGTCGGCATCGACCTGGCGTCGCTCCAGCGCCTGGCCCGCGCCCTCAAGGGCCAAGAGGGTCAGAAATACGTCTTTTTCTTCTACGAGAAGGAGCTCATCGACTCCGTGTCCTTCGGCAACTTCGGCGATGAATCGCTGGACGCCACGGAGAGCAGCCTGTCCGACGCGGCCGACGCCGATGTCCGCAGGACCTCGGAGGTCAACCCGAAGGCGATCGAGCGGGTCTTCTCCGACGCCTCCGTCACGGCCCACTTCATCTATCTCACCCAATCCAGGATGAACGCGGCCGGCCTCGACGGCGAATTCCAGCAGGGCGGAAGGAGCACGCTCCAGACGAGCGATCTCTCGGCCTCGATCTTCAGCTCCCTGCGGGAGATGGCCCGGGCGACCGGCGGCATCGCCGAGTCCTCGGGCAATCCTCTCGCCGCCTTCCGCAAGGCCGTGACCGCCTCGGAGAACTACTACCTCCTCTACTATGTCCCGGCGGATTACCAGGCCGACGGGAAGTTCAAGGAGATCAAGGTCAGGGTCAGGGGGAAGAACTACCGGGTCTCGAACCGGGCCGGCTATTTCGCCAACTAGGGCGTGTCGGGCTCAGCGGCCCGGGGCGGGCTTCTCCAGGCGCGCCAGCTCCGCCCGCGCCCGCCGGATGTTGGCCTCCTTCTCCCCCCGCGTGTCGGCGAGGTAGAGGCGGAGGTACTTAACCGCGTCGTCGGTCTTTCCTCTCTTCTCGCAGGCCACGGCCAGATTGAAATAGCCGACGGGCGTCGGCTGGATGGCCACGGCCCGCTCGAGGTACTGGATGGCCGGCTCGAACTCGCCGAGATAGGTATGGGCGATCCCGGCGTACTGGTAAAAGGCCTGCTCCTCCGGGAAATCCTCGATCAGCCCCTTGTAAACCTCGATCGCCTCGCGCAGCTTGCCGACCGAGGCCAGGTTCGCGGCGTAGTTCATGCGGAGGAATCGGTTCTCCGGTTCGACGGCCAGGGCCCGCTCGTAGTAGGCGCGGGCCTCGTCCTTCCTCCCCGTCGTGTCCAGGATGTTGCCGATGACGGTCAGGGCGTCGATGTTCCGGGGGTTCATGGCCAGGACCTTGTCCATCGTTTCCAGGGCCTCCCGGGACTTCCCGGCGACGGTGTAGGTGATGCCGAGCCGGACGAGGAGGGCCTCGGAATCCGGCAGCCGGGCGAGCCCGCGGCCCAGGGTCTCCATGGCCTTGTCGAGCCTCTCCTGCCTGGCCTGGATGAGGGCCAGGTCGATATAGCTCTCCGGCGAGTCCGGGACGGCTCCCTCGATCTCGCTAAAGACCTTCTCGGCCTCGGCGAGCTCCCCGCGGTACTCGAGGGCCTGGGCCCGCTGAATGAGCTTGAGCAGGCCGATCTCGTCCTTGGGGTCGGGGGCCGCCGCGCCCGGCTTGGCCGGGGCGAAGTTCACGTAACCCAGGGACCGCAATCGCTCGAGGTCCGCCGCCCGCGTCTTGCCCGTCACCCCGGCCGCGGACCCGCTCTCGCCCAAGTGGACGATCTCCGCCTCGAGCGCGGCCTTGAGCGCGGCGGCCCGGCCGGCCGAGGCTTCGACGAGGTTCTTCGTCTCGGCCGGATCATTCCCGAGGTCGTAGAGCTCGGGCTTGGGGGCCTGGATGTACTTCCAGGGGCCGGAGACAAGGGCGGCGAGCTCCGACCAGCCGAAGTTCTCCTTGGGGAAGAAAGTCTCCACGAGGCTGTCGAGGTCCTTCCGTCGTGCGCCGCCGAGCCAGGCAACGAGGCTCCGCCCCTGCATCCCCGCCGCCTCCTTGCCGAGGCCGAGGATATCCAGGATGGTCGGGGCCACGTCCACCAGCCGGACCATCCCCGGCGCCACCCCAGGCCTGATCAGGACGCGGGGGTTCTCGAAGATGAGCGGCACGCGGAGCGTCTCATCGTAGAGGAAGACGCCGTGGCCGAGCTCGACCTTGTCGCCCAGCCCCTCGCCGTGGTCGCCGACGACGACGACGAGCGTGTCGTCGAACAGGCCCTTGGCCTTCAGCCGGTCGAGGAGGGCGCCGACAAAATGGTCCATGTAGGCGATCTCCCCGTCGTACAGGCGGTCCTTGAATTCCTCTTTGTACGGCGAGGGCGGGTCGTACGGCAGGTGGGGGTCGTAGTAATGGACCCAGCAGAAGAACCGGCCGCCCGGCCCCTTGTCCATCCAGCGGGAGAACCGGTCGAAGGTCTCCTCGGCCCGGCGCTGCGAGTTCGCGCCCTTCAAGGATTGCTGGGGGGCGAAGTTGTCGTCGTAGACGTCGAAGCCGCGGGCGAGGCCGAACCGGGAATCGACGGAGAAGGAGGAAACGAAGGCCGCCGTGGCGTAGCCGTGGGCCTTGAGCATCTCCGCCAGGGACCGGACCCCGTCCGCCAGGGCGTGGCCGTTATTGCGCACACCGTGCTTGAGCGGATAGAGGCCGGTCAGGATCGAGGTGTGGGAGGGAAGCGTCAGCGGGACCTGGCAATAAACCCGTTCGAAGCGAACCCCGGCCGCGGCCAGGCCGTCCAGGGAGGGCGTTCGGGCCAGGGCGTCTCCGTAGCAGCCGAGGTGGTCCGCCCGGGTGGTGTCCAGGGTGATGAGCAGAACGTTCAGCGAGGCCTTCGCCGGAAGCCGGAGCCTGCCCCGGCCCGGGACGATGGCCAGGAAGTAATAAAGGACGAGGCCCGTCAGGGCGAGCGCTCCGGCCAGACCGAGGATAAGGCCCCGGCCCGGGCGCGGCCGGGCGGCGCTTTCGTCCCGCGGCTCTCCCCGCTTCTCCGGCTTGACGCCCTCCGGCCGCACGGGGGCCTGCCGTGGGGCGGGTTTCCTGCGCTTCCTGTTCCGGCTCATGGTGCCTCGGGACTTGACAAGGATACCGGCCCCCAGGCCCGCTGTCAAGAAAAAGGGCCCGCCCCCCGCCTCCGGGGGGACGGGCCCTTCAGGTTCAGTTCTGCGAGGCGCGCGGCTTAGAAGGACAGCTTGAAGCCCAACCTCGCCGACCAGGGCATGAACCTGGTCGCCCACTTGTTGAACGCGGCGTTCGTGTCGCCCGCGTCCGTGACCATCGTCCGGTAATCCCGGGCCAGGGTCCCGTCGAGGATCTGCGGGTAGTTGGCATAGATGCCGTCCAGGTTGAGGTCGGTAATTCTGCTCTGGACGGTTCCCGTGTTGGTTACGTTGTTGACCTGGAGGTTAACCGACGCCCGGTACTTACCGTGGATCCTGAAGCTGTAGTCGAGGTAAAGGTCAGCCCAGAATGTGAACGGCAGCCGGCCCAGATCAGCGCGGTTCTCCGGATAGATATACCTGTCGTTGAGCAGGAGCTTTGTCGTCAGGGGCAGGCCGCTCCGGCCGTAGGCGGTGATGCCCACGGTCAGCCCGAACGGAAATGAGTAGGCGCCGTAGGCCTTGAGGAAATGGGTCCGGTCCTGGGGCAACGCGCCTTTCAGGACCTTGCCCGAGGCGTCGTACATGATGAACCAGTCGTCGTAGTACAGCTCGACGTTCGGGCCGAGGCGGCCGACGCCGCCGGAGACCTCGTCGGAGCTGGCCAGGCCGGAGTAGTTCCCGGCGACGCGGCTCAGGGTGTAATTGATGCCGCCCTGCCAGTTGTTGCTGAATTTCTTCTCCAGAGAGATGTTGACCCCGTAATAATCCCTCGTCGCCTTCGGGACGGGCCAATAAAGATCCGTGAACTTCCCGCCCTGGGAGACCGGCCGGGACCAGCCGTATCCGGGGTTGGTGATGTAGAAGGTTTCCGTCCAATCGACCGTGCCGTCGGGATTGGTCACCGTTTGGAACACGCCGACGTCCTCGATCGTCCGGATGAGGTGTTTCTGGACCAACCGGACGGACAGGGAGAGGTTCTCCATCAGCTTCTTCTCGGCGCCGAACGAAATCTCCCTCTGGGCGGTCGGCTTGAGGCCCGTATCGACGCGGCCGAAGGAGGGCGGCAGGAAGTCGAGGGACCCGATGTAGGTGCCGCCGGCGGACTGGCTTGTCCGGTCGTCGAACGCGCCGCTGGCCGCGATGAGTGTCCAATCCAGCGTGTTTAAGGAGTAATAATCCTGCTTGCGCTTCCAGCCGCCGAACGTCAGCTCGGCCATATAGAGCTTCATGACGTCGTAATAGATGCCGAAGCTGCCGAAGACCTTTAGGCTCGAATCCCCGAAGACGTCATAGACGACGCCCAGGCGGGGGGCCAGCATCTTCCCCAGGTTGAATTTGACGGGCTCGGCCGAATAGTCCGGGTAGGACCTGTCGTTGGTCATGGAGGGGATGTACTGGCTCTCGGCCCGAAGGCCGAAATTGACGGTCAGCTTGCCCTTGATCGTCCAGGAATCCTGGGCGTAGAGGGCCCAGTTGTTGGCATGGATGTTCCAGGCGCCCCCGTTGATGGGTTGGGTCCAGGAGCCCCGGATATAGTAGTACCCGTACTGGCCGTAGGCCGGGTTGGGCGTCACCCCATCGGGCAGGAACGGGTCGGCGCCGACGCCGATCGGATCGCCCAAGGCATAGGTCGTCCGCCCCCAGCCCATATAGACCCTGGGGTGTGTCGAAGCCTCATAGACATTCTCATGGAGATAGGCGTAGCCGATGCCGGCCTTGAAGGCGTGCTCGCCCATCCAGGAGAGGTAATAGGAGACGTCCAGGTTGTTGCCGATCTTCTCCTGCAGGCGCCGCTTGGTTTCGCGGAAGGTCCCGCCGTTCGTCCAGCCCGACGAATGGACGAGGTCCGGGTTGGTAATATAGAACGGATTGCTGGAATACGGGACGTTGGAATAGCTGAAATAGAAGGTCGAGGAGTCCGGCGGCAGGATCTGCTGATTGTCCTGGTTTTGCGTATGCCAGCCGCCTCTGTAGCTGATGAGCAGGTTGTTGCCGACGGAATAGTCCGCGGTCAGCGCGCCGGTCCAGTTGGGGTAATCAAAGCCCTCCTTCTGCCAATCATAGCTCGAGTCGTCATAGCCCTGGATACTCGGGAGGGCCCCGCGGTACTTGGAGAAATTGTTGATGAAGCTGGCCGAGAGGCGCAGCCCCTTCATCGGAGCGGCCGAGAGCCTGAGGGAGCCGTTCCAATCGGTGTTCTTATTCTTGAACGTCGAGAAGGGCCCCCCACGGTAATTGAAGTCCCTCAAGGCCGCCGTCTGATAGTAGGTCGGGTTGAAGGACCCGAAGAACCACAGCTTGTCCTTGATGAAGTAGCCGCCGAGGCTGAAGACCCCCTCGTAGCGGTTGTAGCGGTCCCTGTCCTTGCCGCCGTTGAAATAGAGGTTATCGTTGTTGACGTATTCCCAGATGGTGTAGTCGTCCAGGTTCTGCCGGATGTAGTCCCTGGCGTGACCCTGCATCAACCGCGTGTTGTTCTCGTAATAGCCCATGACGTCGCCGTGGAACTCGTTGCCGCCGGACCTCGTGATGACGTTGATGACGCCGCCCATCGAACCGCCGAACTCGGCGTTGTAGCCCGAGGCCGTGACCTTGACTTCGTCCAGGAGCTCGAGGACCACGTTCTGGCCCTTGATCCCCAGGTGGAAGTCGGTCATGTCCGCGCCGTCGGCGTACCACATGTTCTCGGCGCCCGAGGCGCCGTCGACCGAGATCCCGACGCTGACGTCCTCGTTCTGGACGCCGGGGATGGTGCTGATGAGGGAATCGAAGGTTCTCCCCCGGGGCAGCGCCAGGAAGATGTCCTTGGTCATGACCTGGCCCTTGACCGTGCTCTTGACGTCGATCAGGGGGGCTTGCCCGATGACCGTGACCTGCTCCTGGACGGCGGCCTGCTCCAGCTTCTCGTTCAGGACCAGCGTCTGAGAGAGGTCGAGATAGACGTTCTTGCGGATGACCGTCTTGAACCCAGGCAGGGTAAACGTGATCTCATAGAAACCCGAGGGCAGGGCCATCAGCCGGTAGGTCCCGTCGGCCTCGGTCGTCGTCGCCGCCTTGCCGACCAGCTTGGGGCTGGTCGCTTCGACGACGACGCCGGGAAGCGGGCTTCCCTGGGCGTCGAGGACCTTTCCGATAACCTTCCCTTCGGGTGTGAGCTGGGCGAACGCCGCGCCGGCAGTCAGCAGGCAAAGGATGATGGCAAGGGATAATGACTTATGTTTCATTCGCTATGACTCCGCCTTTCACACACTTCTCACTCCACTCGACTGCAGCTCGCCCGGCCGGGGCGCGCCGCGACCTTAGGCATTTTGCATGGGGAAGGGCATACCGCGTGATTCACACTCCTCAATACATCTCGGCGCACCGCCGTCCGAAACGGAACCCCTATCTTCGGGCAGGCGCCGTCCTCTTTTCTCGCTAATGATATTTCCGCTTGGGGCCGCTTGTCAAGAATACCGTTGGGATGAGAAAAAATCAGTCGACGAAGGGTGAATCGGGGAGAACGATCGCGAGCGTCCGTCCTTGGTCCGCCGCGTCGCGCTTGAGGAGGAAAAGGCCGATGCCCGCGGCGCCCTGCATGTACCCGGTCTGGGCGACAAGGAGCTCGGGCCGGACGCGGTGCTCGGCTTGGACCCAGGACATTCGGCCGTCCCCGACCGTCGCCTTGGCCAGCAGGCGGGTCGTGACGCGGTCCGAGAACTCGAGGTAGGACCGGTCGCTCAGGGAACGGCCCAGGCCGAGGAAGAACTCCCCGACGCCGGCCAGCCCGCAGCAAATCCCGTCG
>JBBISK010000060.1:7914-11550 GCA_037441295.1 Candidatus Aminicenantota bacterium
AAAAGCCGGGCGTTTCCTTGTCCGGGATGCCGCTCGCGAGCAGGGCCTTGGCCGACCTCCGCAGCCATCCGAGCCAGGTCCGGTCGCCGGTCGCCGCGTTCAGGACGTAGAAGAGCCGGGCCGTGCCGACAGGGCCGTGACACCAGCCGAGGTAGTAAAGGTCCTTGCCGTCGGGTTCGTCATGGAAGACACGGCAGGCCCCGCCTTCGGTGTCGGCCACCGAGAGCAGGTAACGGGCGCCGGCCAGGGCGGCCTCGAGGAACTCCTTCCTTTTCGTTTTTTCGTAGAGCCGCGCCAGGAAGTAGGCGATGCCGGCAGTGCCGTGCGAGAAGTTCGGCATGAGCCGGGGATAGTCAGGGTCCATGGCCCACTTCAACCCGCCGTTTTCCGGCCGGCCGAGCTCGACGAGCCGGGCCCCGGCCAGGGCGGCCAGGTCGAGCCAGGCGCGGTCTTTCGTTTCACGGAAAGCGTAGAGGAGGAAGAGGCCGGTCCCGGCGCCGCCGCTGATGATGTCGGTGACGCTCCCCCACTCGACACCCGCGCCCTTAGACACGGCGTCGTGGCGGATCCGGCCGACCCCGTCGAGGAAGCCCCTACGGTATTTCGCGTCGCCTGTCGCCCGGAACGTCTCCTCCAGGGCGAAGAGAACGCCGGAGAGGCCCTCGTAAAGCCCCATCCCCTTTTCCTTCGCGACCGCGGCCAGGAGCGAGTCCGCGCCGCCCCGGGCGTCTCGAAGGTACGCGTCCTTGCCCGTGGCTCGCCAGGCCTCGAGGAAGAAGAGGACGATGCCGGGCGTGCCGGCGTAAAGCGTCGTGTTGACTGACGCCGGATCCTTCGGGTCGGCCGGCCAGGCCAGGCCTTCAGGGGTCCGGACGGCCGAAGCTTGGATCCAGGCGGCCGCCTTCTCCGCTGCATCGAGATACGGCCGGGTCGGCGCCGAGCCGCGGGAGGCCGATGGCGGAGCGAGGAGCAGGCCTGCCGCCAGCAGCCAGGCGGCCGGACGGCGGGATGTGCTTAGCGACACGGCGGGCCTTCAGAGGATCGGCCAGGCCTTCGGCAGGAAGATCTGCTCGTAGAGGGCCATGGCGTAGCGGTCGGTCATGCCTGCCACGAAATCCCCGACCCGGACGACGAGCGGGTCGCCGGCCGGGTAATCCTTGACGTAGCCCTCCGGATGATCGGAGACGTAGACGAAGAGGTCGCGGATGATCTTCTCCGTCTTCCGCAGCTCCTCGCGGGCCGTCGAATTGTAATAGACCCGCTGGTAGAGGAACTCGCGGAGCTCGCGGACGGCCTTCATGATCCGGTCGCTCATGGCGATCCGCTCGAGCCCGGTCGCCAGGCTGGCCTCGACGACGTCCATGACCATCCGGTCGATGCGCGTCGCCGGCCACTTGCCCAGGACCCGGATGAGGTGCGCCGGGATGTCCTCCTCGCGGATGATGCCGGCCCGCAGGGCGTCGTCGGAGTCGTGGTTGACGTAGGCGATGACGTCCGAGACGCGGACGACCTGGCCCTCGAGGGTCGAGGGCATGTCCTCCGGGTCGGCGTCGAAGATCTCGCCCCGTCCCTTGGAGTGGCGGACGATGCCGTCCCGGACCTCGAAGGTCAGGTTCAAGCCCTTGCCCTCGTACTCGAGCTTCTCGACGACGCGCAGGCTCTGGTCGGCGTGGTGGAAGCCGCCCGGCAGGAGCTTGCGGAGCGTGTCCTCGCCGGCGTGGCCGAAGGGGGTGTGGCCGAGGTCGTGGCCGAGGGCAATGGCCTCGGTGAGGTCCTCGTTGAGGCGGAGGGCCTTGGCGATCGTCCGGGCGATCTGGGAGACCTCCAGGCAGTGGGTCAGCCGTGTCCGGTAGTGGTCCCCGAACGGGGAGAGGAAGACCTGGGTCTTGTGCTTGAGGCGCCGGAAGGACTTGGAGTGGATGATGCGGTCGCGGTCGCGCTGGAAATCCGTCCGCAGGACGTGCTGCGCTTCCGGCCGGGCGCGGCCCTTCGAGCGGGAGCTGAGGCAGGCCCGCGGCGAGAGGACTTTCTGTTCGGTCCGTTCCAGCTCTTCGCGAATGGTCAAGGTCTGTCTCCCGGCGACGGCGCTGATTATAACAAAAAGCGGCGGCCTTCCGCCAGCATGCGTGATGGACCCGGCGCAAGGGTGGGCTTGCCCCCCCTTCTCTGCTAAAATGGGGTCATGAGCGGATCGATCGCGGCCAACGTCGCCGCCATCCTCGCGGAGCTGCCGCCGGGGGTCGAGCTCGTCGCCGCGGCCAAAACCCGGACGGCGGCGGAGATCCTCGAGGCCGTCGAGGCCGGGGTGCGGATAGTCGGCGAGAACTACGTCCAAGAAGCCGAGCGGGCGTTCGCCGCCATCGGGTCAAGGGCCAGATGGCATTTCATCGGGCATCTCCAGACGAACAAGGCGAAAAATGCGGTCGAGGTCTTTGACCTCATCGAGACCGTGGACTCCTTAGGGCTGGCCCGGGAGATCGGCAAGAGGTCGGGCGCGGCCGGCAAGGCGATGCCTGTCCTGATCGAGGTCAACAGCGGCCGCGAGCCGCAGAAATTCGGAGTCCTGCCCGAGAACGTGGAGGCCCTGGTCCGCGAGATCGCCGCGCTCCCCAACGTTCGGGTCTCCGGGCTCATGACCATGGGGCCGTTCGAGGGGGACCCGGAGGATTCGCGTCCCTATTTCCGGGAAACAAAGAGGGTCTGGGACGGGCTCCTGGCCGCCGCGATCCCCGGTGTCGAGATGCGGCACCTTTCGATGGGCATGACGAACTCGTGGCGCGTCGCCGTCCAGGAAGGCGCGACCCTTGTCCGCATCGGAACGGCCATCTTCGGCCCGCGGGGATAAGCCGCCCCCGCCTTACCCCCCGCGAGGGGGCTCAGCTTTCGATAGCCCCGGTCCGGAGACTTCCCCGCCGTCATTCGTAGCGGAGGGCCATGATGGGATCGAGGAGCGACGCCTTATAGGCGGGATAATAGCCGAAGAAGATCCCCACGATCGCCGAGAAGCCGAAGGCGAGGATGATCGAGAAGGGCGAGACCACGGTGGACCAGCCGGCCAGGGCCGAGATGATCTTCGAGACGCCCACCCCGCCGAGCGTCCCGGTGATGCCCCCGATCATCGATAAGGTCAGGGCCTCGGCGATGAACTGCTTCCGAATGGCCTTGGTCTTGGCCCCGACGGCCATGCGGATGCCGATCTCCCGCGTCCGCTCCGTGACCGAGACGAGCATGATGTTCATGATGCCGATGCCCCCGACGAGGAGGGAGACGGAGGCGATGGCGCCGAGGAGGAGCGTCATGACCCGGGAGGACTGTTCAGCCGCCTGGAGGAACTGGGTCAGGTTGCGGACGGAGAAGTCGTCGTCCTGTTTCTGGCTCAGGTGGTGCCGCTGCCTGACGAGAGGTTCGATCTGCTGTTGCGCGGCGTCCATCTCTTCGAGGCTGCGGGCCTCGACCATGATCGTCCGGACCATGCCCGGGAAGCTCGTGCCGAAGAGCCGCTTCTGGGCCGTCGTCACGGGGATGAAGACGGTGTCATCTTGGTCCTGTCCGACGGCCGACTGTCCCTTGATCGCGAGGACGCCCAGGATCTTGAAGGGGATGTTCTTGATCCGGACGAGCTGCCCGACGGGGTCC
>JBBISK010000061.1:0-11334 GCA_037441295.1 Candidatus Aminicenantota bacterium
CGGCGACCGGCGGCGCGTGGCAGCGGCGGCAGTGCCCTTCAGGAATTCCCGGCGTGACGGCTGGGTCCGTTTCATGCGCGCCCTCCTTCGTTCGTCCCTTCGATCATCCCCCGAATTCTAATAGATATCGCGCCGCCATACAATAAGATCGGGGTCGAGCCTCGGCAACCGATTGATAAATAAGCAAATGATCTAAAGTCGAGCCCGTTCTTCCGCCTTGACCCATCGTTTCCGGCCATGGAAACGCGCGCTTAAGCTTCCGATTTCCTCTATAATTTACTTAATGGACCCCGGGAGCCGCCGGCCGCCGGGGTCGCCGCAAAAGGACATATCGTATGGATAATCAAGCGCCCGACAAGAATCCGCCCGACAAGCCGTCGCTCGCCAATACGCCGCCCGACGGATCGCTGCCAGCTGATAGCACCCCAGACGAAAAGCTCGTCGAGGTCCGCGGCCTGGTCAAGGTCTACGGCCCCGCGACGCGCGCCCTCGACGGCATCGACCTCGACATCCACGCCGGCCAGATCTTCGCCCTCCTCGGCCCGAACGGCGCGGGCAAGACGACCCTGATGCGGATCCTGACGACCCAGCTCCGCCCGACGGCCGGCCGCGCTTCGATCTTCGGCCGCGACGTCGTCCGCCGGGCGGCCGAGGTCCGCGCCCTCATCGGCTACGTCCCCCAGGAGATGAGCGTCTGGACGGACATCACCGGCTTCGAGAACCTCCTCATCTACGCCAAGATCTACGGCCTCCCGGCCGCCTCACGCAAGAAGCAGGTCTCCGAGGCCCTCGACAGCATGGGGCTCTCCGGGTTCGCCAAGACCCTCGTCAAGACCTACTCCGGCGGCATGATCCGGCGGCTCGAGGTCGCCTGCGCCCTGCTCATCAAGCCGAAGATCATGTTCCTCGACGAGCCGACGATCGGCCTGGACCCGTCGGCCCGCCGGGCCGTCTGGGAGAAGATCCTGACCTTCAAGAGGGAGTTCGGCACGACCGTCTTCTTCAACACGCACTACATGGACGAGGCGGACCTCTACTCGGATGAGATCGCCATCATCGACCGCGGGCGGCTGGTCAAGATCGGCACGGCCGAGGAGCTCAAGCGCTCCATCAAGCGCGACGTCGTCCGCGTCGGGCTGGGGCCGGGGGCGGTGGCCGGGCAGAAGGCGATCGTCCGGCTGCGCGCGCTCCCCTCTGTGACCGAGGTCGGCGTCGCCGAGTCCGAACTGACGGTCGCGGTCGGGGACGCCGAAACGGCCCTGCCGGCCGTCATCGACGTCCTCAGGGAAGAGAGTGTCGCGATCGCCAAGATCTCGGCCGAGAAGCCGACACTCGACGACGTCTTCATGGCCTACGCCGGGAGCTCGCTCCAGGCCGGGCCCGACCTCCGCGAGGTCAGAAGCGTCCGCCGCCAGATCCAGAAAGGATAAAGGAAAAGGCGCGAGTTCGGATTCGAATCCGGGAAAGGACAACGGCCATGAACTCACTGCGGGAAATGATGGCGATGATGGAGCTCGAGCTGCGGCGCCTGCGCCACGACCGGACGGAGATCTACACGCGGGCCATCCAGCCCATCCTCTGGCTCGTCGTCTACGGCACGATCATGAGCAGCATCCGGGCCATCCCGACCGGGGGCATCCCGTACCTTGCTTTCATCACCCCGGGCGTGCTGCTCCAGTCGACCGTGTTCGTCTCCGTCTTCTACGGCCTGACCATCGTCTGGGAGAGGGACACGGGAATCCTGAAGAAGCTCCTCGTGGCCCCGGTGCCTCGCTATTCGACGGTCATCGGCAAGACGATCGCCTCGGGGGTGCGGGCCATCTTCCAGGCCCTCATCATCGTCCCGGTCGCGCTCCTCCTCGGCGTGAAGTTCATCCCCCGGCCGCTCAACTTCCTGGCCGCGCTGGTCGAGCTCTTTCTCATCTCGGGCGGGTTCGCCGCCATCTCCATCCTCGTCGCCTCGTTCATGAAGACGCGGGAGCGGTTCATGGGCATCGGGCAGGCCATCATCATGCCGCTGTTCTTCGGCAGCAGCGCTCTCTACCCGGTCAAGATGATGCCGGCGCTCCTGCAGCGCTTCGCCGTCCTCAACCCGCTGACGTATGCGGTGGACGCCGTCCGGGGGCTGATGATCAGCGGCGACGTCAGCCACCTCGCCCGCGATACGGGGGCCATTATCCTCTTCGACGCGGTCATGTTCGTCCTCGCCTCCGTCAGCTTCCGGAAGATCATCGAATAGGGGCAAGACGGGGTCCGAATACGAACGGCGGCGCGGCGTTTTATAATGCCGTCGCCTTGGCGCGCTCCTCCTGGGACATCACCGCCAGCTTCTTCACCTCCTCGACCTTCAGGCCGAGGCCCTTGGCCACGCGCTCCCCGTACTCCGGGTCGGCCTTATAGAAGAGGGCGGCCTGCCGCAGCTGGATGGGCTTCTTGGCCCCGCCGAGGTGTCCGACGATGTTGCCGACGAGGTGTTCGCGGTCGACGTCCGTCATGACCTTCCGGTAAAGGGCTCCCGCCTGGACGAAGTCGACATCCCCGAGGACGTAGGCGTGTCGCGCCGCCGCTCCCGCGACGTCGATGGGCGGGATCCCCGTGCCGGCCTCGGGCGCCGGGCCGCCGAAGCTGTTCGGCCAGTAGTTCGGTCCGCCGCCGCCGTTCCCGTCGGAGCGCATGGCGCCGTCCCGCTGGTAGCTCTCCATCGGCGCCGCCTTGGGGGCGTTGACGGGCAACAGATGATAGTTGGGGCCGAGCCGGTGGCGGTGGGTGTCGTGGTAGCTGAAGAGGCGCCCCTGGAGCATCTTGTCCGGGGACGGGCCGATGCCCGGGACGAAGTTCCCGGGGGAGAAGGCCGCCTGCTCGACCTCGGCGAAGTAGTTCTCGGGGTTCCGGTCGAGGACCATGCGGCCGATAACGACCGGAGGGAAGTCGGCGTGCGGCCAAACCTTGGTGATGTCGAAGGGGTCGAACTTGTACGTCTTGGCCTGCTCCGGCGTCATGACCTGGACTTCGACGCGCCAGGAGGGATGCTCGCCGCGTGCGATCGCCTGGACGAGGTCGCGTGTGGCGATATCAGGGTCGATGCCGCGCATGCGGTTGGCCTCCGGTCCGTCGAAGTTCTGGATCCCCTGCTCGGTCTTGAAGTGGTACTTGATCCAGGAGTATTCGCCCTTCGCGTTGTACCACATGTACGTATGGCTGCCGTAGCCGTTCATGTTGCGGTAGGAGTGCGGCGTACCGCGGTCGGAGAAGAGGATGGTCACCTGGAGGATGGACTCTGGCGTCAGGGACAGGAAGTCCCAGAACATGTCCGGGTCCTTGAGGTTCGTGGCCGGATTGCGCTTCTGGGTGTGGATGAAATCGGGGAACTTGAGCGGGTCGCGGATGAAGAAGACCGGAGTGTTGTTGCCGACCATGTCGTAGTTCCCCTCTTCGGTGTAGAACTTGACGGCGAAACCGCGCGGGTCGCGCTCCGAGTCGGCCGAGCCCTTCTCGCCCCCGACCGTCGAAAAGCGGACGAAGACCTCGGTCCTCTTGCCGACTTTCGAGAGGAACTTGGCCCGCGTCCAGGCCGTGACGTCCCGGGTGACCTCGAAGTAGCCGTGCGCGCCGGCGCCCTTGGCGTGGACGACCCGCTCCGGGATGCGCTCCCGGTCGAAGTGGGCGAGTTTCTCGAGGAGATGAACGTCCTCGACGAGGACGGGGCCCTTGGGGCCGGCCGTCATCGAGTTCAGGTCGTTGTCGACCGGCATGCCGAAGCCGGTGGTCAGTTTCTTTTCGTCTTTGGCCATAGGTAGCCCTCCTTTTTGAATACAGTGAGTTTTTATGCCGTGGTCTTGCGGCCGCGGCTCTTCTTCAGGCAGGCGGCGCAGATGCCGCGGAGCTCGACGCGCCGGGATTCGACCCGCCCGAGGTCGGCGGCGGCTTTGGGGACGGGGAGGCCGTCAAGCGCGCCGGCCTCGAAATCGAGGGTCGCGCCGCACCGGGTGCAGAGGAAATGATGGTGGGGGCCCGTGTTGGCGTCAAACCGGACCCGCTCGTTGAACGGCCGGACGGTCGTCACGAGGCCGAGCTTAATGAAGAGCCCCAGGGCCCGGTAGACGGTGTCGAGCGATACCGTGGGCATCTTCGTCCGGACGTTTCCGTAGATCGTGACGATGTCGGGATGGCCCCCCGTCCGCGCGACCTCGCGGAAGATCTCCAGGCGCTGGTGGGTCAGCTTGACGCCGGCGCGCCGGATCTCGCGCACGAAGCGGTCCGTCATGCTCCGCAGCTCTCGAGGATCGCTTTCCATGTTCTTCAGGTCTACAAATAAGAACGAATTCCTAACTAGGATTATATTGACATTTATCCTTCTTGTCAAGGGGAGGAGGCGGGCGCAACGGTTGCGCTCCGCGACCTGTTATAATGGGCGTGGAGGCGTTCATGAAAAAACCCACCGCGACCGTCCTGGCCGTCGTACTCGCCGCCTGCTCCCTGGTCCTTCAGGCCGCGTCATTCCCGCTCCCGGCCGGCGCTCCGGCCGCCGCCCGGCGCCAGACCGCGCCCAAACCGCCCGAGGTCAAGCTCCCCGACACCCCGGCCGGCCGCGTCGCCGGCGAGTTCCTGGCCGCCGTGAACACCGGGACGGAAAAGGACTTCGTCGACTTCTTCGCCCGGCACGGCTCCGAGGCCGCCCTCAAGCGCCACACCGACGAAGAGCGCCTCCAGATGTGCCGCCAGATGAAGGACCGCATGGGCCGGCTCGCCGTCCGCTCGGTCCATGCTTCGGGCGATGTCGGCATCATCCTCGTCGCCGAGACGGAGAAAGCCGGCTGGGTGCGGCTCGACTTCAGCCTCGAGGCCAAGCCGCCCCACAAGCTCGACGCGGTCCGCATCGAAGACACGGACGCGGCGCCCGGCGCCCCCGCGCCGCCGCAGGGCCAGCAGCCGCCTCCGCCTCCCCCGCCGCCCGCGCCGCCTTCCGACGAGAAGTTCCGAGCCTTCGCCGATGAATTCCTCACCCGGGCCCAGGCCTTCGGCTTCACGGGCGGCGTCCTCGTTTCGCGTCACGGCAAGGTCGTCCTCGAGCGCTCCTGCGGCCTGGCCGACCGCGCCGGCAACGTCCCCATCACCGCCTCGACCGCCTTCGACATCGGCTCGAACACCAAGGACTTCACCAAGATGGCCGTCCTCCAGCTCGCCGACGCCGGCAAGCTCCGCCTCGACGACCCCATCGCGAAATACCTCGACGGCGTCCCGCCCGACAAGTCCGCCATCACCGTCGCCATGCTCATGGGCCACACCGCCGGCTTCCCGATGTATTCCGGTCCCGACGAGGAGGCCGTGACGCGCGCGGATTTCCTCAAGCGCATCCTGGCCGCGCCGCTCATCGCCGAGCCCGGCCGCGACGAGAACTACTCGAACCCCGGCTACAGCCTGCTCGCCGCGATCATCGAGAAGGTCACGGGCGGGTCGTGGGAGGAGTACGTGGCGGCGAACATCCTCAAGCCGGCCGGCATGACCGAGACCGGCTACGCCCTGCCGAAATGGAAGCCGGGCCGGATCGCCCACGCCTACCGCGCCGGCCGCGACACCGGCTCGACCTTCGATTATCCGCACGCGCCCGACGGCCCGTACTGGAACCTCCGCGGCAACGGCGGGACGCTGTCAACGCTCGGCGACATGTACAAGTTCCACCTCGCCCTCGCCGGCGACAAGCTCCTCAAGAAGGAGTCGAAAGAGCGGCTCTTCCCGCAGGCCGAGCCGGTCGTCCTCGTCGGCGGCAACGGCGTCCACTTCTTCTGCTACCACCGGGAGCCGTCGGCGGGGCTCGCCATCCTTGTGGCCTCGACGGACGAGTCGGCGACGGCCATGGACATGGACCGGGCGCTGGCGGCGATCGCGCTGGGCCGTCCGGTCGCCCTGCCGCCCGAGGTCGTCGCGCCCGTCGCCCTCGACAGGTTCGCCGGCACGTACGCCCTCCCGTCGGGCGCGAAGTTCATCGTCGCCTCGCTCAAGGACCGGCTGGCGATCTTCGCCGACGGCCAAGACGCGACAGGCCTCCTGGCCGGGCTCGGCCCGGAGTCCGCGGCCGAGGCCGGGCGCTTGAACGCCGCCGCCGCGGCCCTGGCCGAGGCGACCGCGCGCGGCGATTCCGGGCCGCTGGCCGCGGCCTTCGGAGGCCGGGTCAAGCCCGCCGAGATCAAGGCGCGGGTCGAGAAGATGCGCCAGGAACGGGAATCGCGGCTGGGCGCGTTCAAGGGCGTGCGCGTCCTGGGGAGCGTCCCCGCGCCGCCGCCGGCCGGCCCGCGCCGGAGGGTGGAGCCGGGCGAGTCCGTCTCCGTCGTCGCCCTCGAATACGAGCGCGGCACGGCCTACACCCGGTTCGTCTGGGTCGGGGAGGGGCTCGTCGGGCGCGACCCGGACCTTCCGGCGCTGCCCGCGACCGAGTTCCGGCCGGTTTCGGCTTCGAGGTTCGCGAGCTACAACCTGGCCGCGGGGTCGGGGACCGAACTCGGCTTCGAGCTCGACGACGCCGGCCGCGTGACGGGCCTCAGCTTCGGCACGGACGCCATGAGGACGATCGCCAAGCGCGTCGGGTGATTCACGGCCGGGTGTAGGAATAAGCTTGGACGCAGCGCGGGAGAGGGATTAAAATATTCGCAGAGTTCCTCCGAGAGGTGAGGCGCGATTCTCAAAGTCTCCCGCCGGAAATTCCTTATTGGCGGCGTCGGGCTGGCCGCTCTCGCCGGGGTCGGCGGGCTTTGGCCCGGGGCATCCGGCGGGTCCCGTCCTTCCCGGCGAGCCCCCGCGACGCCGTCGTCCGATCCGCCTCAGGCGTCCGGCCTTGGCGGCTTTTTCGCGACCCAGACGCATTTCGGCCAGTTCCGGGCCGGCGTCGATGAGATCCTCGACCTCGTCAAGAACGCCGGCATCGGCTGGATCCGCGACGAGGTCTACTGGTCGGAGGTCGAGAAAACGAAGGGCGTGTTTTCGTTCCCGCCGCAGTACGACCGGTATCTCAAAGCGGCCCAGGCTCGCGGCATCAGGGTTCTCCTCATCCTCGATTTCGGGAACACCCTTTATTCGGGCGGCGAGAAGGACGCCCCGGCCACGGACTCTGAGCGCCAGGCTTTTGCCGGGTACTGCCGGGAAGTCGTCGGCCACTGCCGGCCGTTCGGCGTCAATCACTACGAAGTCTGGAACGAACCGAACTCCTCGACGTTCTGGCGGCGCGAGCCCAACCCGGAGGACTATGCGAAACTCCTCGAAGCCGCCTACAAAACGTGCAAGGCCGCCGACCCGGGATCGACGGTCATCGGCTGTTCGACCTCCGGCGCGGACCTGGATTTCATCGGCAGGGTTTTTGCCGCGGGAGGCGGCCGCTTCATGGACGCCGTCTCCTTTCATCCCTACTGCCAGCCGGTCGCTCCGGAACTCGTGCTCCTGAAGGACATCGCGAAGGTCAAGAACGCCGCTCCTGGCAAACCGCTCTGGATCACCGAGTTCGGCTATCCGTCGCACCGCGGGCACACCGGCGTCGACGAGGACCTGCAAGCCAACTATCTCGTCCGGGCCTTTTTGCTGGCCAGGACCTTTCCGGCCGTCGAGCGCCTGTTCTGGTACGATTTCCAGAATGATGGCGAGGACCGCGACGAGGCGGAATTCAACTTCGGTCTCGTCCGGATGGATCGGACTCCCAAGCCCGCATACGCGGCCTGCAAAACGATGGTTTCGCTGGTGAGAGATCTTCCCTTGGCCGAGATCCAGGTCATCGGCAAAACGTATTTCCTGCGGTTTGATCATGGAAAGGAGCCGCTCATCGCCGCCTGGAAGCTCGGCGGCTCCGACACGACGGAGATCCCCTGTTCGAAGGGCGTCTACCGGATCATCGAGCGGGACGGCGAGAGCCGGACCGTCGAGGCGAAAGGGGAGCTCCTCGAGGTCGCGGTTTCCGAAAAACCCCGTTACATCGTCCGGGACGCCGGCGCCCCGGGATCGTGAGCTAGGAGAGCCGCACGAGATCGAGCAGGTCGCCCGGCGAAGTGACCGGGCGGAGGCAGCGGCCGTGCGTGCAGACGTAGGCGGCGGGGGAGCCGTCGACCCCCTTCATCTCGCGCGTGAATGGGGCGAGCTTTTCGATCCGGGCGGCGATGTCCGCCGCCCGCTCTCCAGCAGGCTTGAACAGCACCACCGCGTTCGGAAGGTAGGCGTGGGCGAGCGTGCTGAGCAGCGCCTCCGTTCGGGCATCTCCGGCCTTCCCCACGACCACGATCTCCGTCCCCGGCCCGAGGGCGTAATCCAGCCCGCAAAGGAATGCGGCGTGAGAGCGCGGCCGGCCCGCGACCCGGTCCGAGACGGCCTCCGTCAGCCGCTCGGCCGCATCCTCCAGGTCCTTTCGCCCGGTCAGGCGCGCGAGGCGCATCAGGTTCGCCAGCATGACCGAATTCCCGGACGGGATGGCGCCGTCATAAACCTCTTTCGCCCGGACGGGAAGCTCGGTCGCGGCGCTGACCGAGAAGAACCCGCCGCCCTCCTCGTCGGCGAAATCCTCCGTCGTGATGCTCATGAGGTCGAGCGCCTGCTCCAGGTAACGCGGATCGTATCCCGCCTCATAGAGCTCGATGAGCCCCTCGATGACGAACGCGTAGTCCTCGAGATAAGCCGGGATGCGCGCCTCTCCGTCCATGAACACGTGGAGCAGGCGCCCGTCCGGGCCGCGCATTCTTTCGAGGACGAACCGGGCCGCGCCCTCCGCCGCCTCGATGAAGCGCCCCTCGCCCGTCAGCCGCGCGGTCTTGGCGAGAGCCCCGATCGCGAGGCCGTTCCAGTCGGCCAGGACCTTAATGTCCTTGAACGGCCGGACCCTGTTCGCACGGGCCCTGAGCAGAGTCTCCTTGATCGCCGCGACCTCCGCTTCGAGCCGCTCCGGCGCGACGCCGAGCTCGGCCGCGACCTCGTCCAGCGGCCTCTCCATGTAGAGGACATTCCTGCCTTTCCTCGCAGCGCCCGGTTCCGCGAAATTCCCCTCCGCCCTGACATCGAAGACCCGGGCCGCGAGCGCCGCTTCTCCCGCTTCCCCGCTCCCGAGCGCCTTCTCGACATCTTCCCTCGTCCACACGTAGATGCGGCCTTCCTCGCCTTCCGAATCGGCGTCCTCGGCCGTGTAGAACCCGCCCCCGGGCGCGCCGAGGTCACGCAGCATGTAATCCAGCGTCGCGGCGGCCGTCCGCCGGAAGCCGTCCTTGCCGGTCGCCGCGTACGCCTCCGCATAAACGCCGGCCAGCAAGGCCTGGTCGTAGAGCATCTTTTCGAAGTGCGGCACCCGCCACTCGGCGTCCGTCGAATACCTGTGGAATCCGCCGCCGAGATGGTCCCAGATGCCGCCGAGGCGCATCCGCTCGAGGGTCTGTTCGGCCATGGCCATGGCCCGCGCGTTCCCCGTCCGCTTCGAGTAGCGGAGAAGAAAAGCCAAATTGTGAGGCGAGGGGAATTTCGGCGCGGCGCCGAAGCCGCCGTGCCGCGAGTCGTAGTCCGCCTCAAGGTCCCGGAACGCCTCGTCGAGGACGGAGGGGGAGAGCTTGGCCCGCCCCGCCTCCCGCTGTCCCTGCACCACCGCCTCGACGATCGCGTTAGCCGAGCGGAGGAGCTCCTCGCGCCGCGTCCGCCAGGCCTCCGCGATCCGCGGCACGAGCTCCATGAGCCCGACCCGTCCCCAGCGCCGCTCCTTCGGGAAATAGGTCCCGGCGAAGAACGGCCGCTTGTCGGGGCTCATGACGATCGTCAGCGGCCAGCCCCCCGCGCCGGTCATCATCTGGCCGACGGTCATGTAATACTGGTCGAGGTCGGGCCGCTCCTCGCGGTCCACCTTAATGCAGACGAACGCCTCGTTGAGGAGGCGGGCGGCGTCCTCGTCCTCGAACGACTCCCGCTCCATGACGTGGCACCAGTGGCAGGACGAGTAGCCGATGGAGAGGAAGACGGGCTTGTCCTCGCGCCTGGCTCGCTCGAAGGCCTCCTCGCCCCAGGGATACCAGTCCACGGGGTTGTGCGCGTGCTGCCTCAGGTAGGGGCTTTTCTCGCGGATGAGGCGGTTCGCGGGTTTGGTCATATTCCCTACTAAAATACTAGGAAATCATTCTATAGGAGCGGCGCCCGGTTGGCAACTATGGTTGCTCGGGCCGTCAGTTTTTTTTGGGGGGGGGGGCCGGCTGAGAAATCCCACCGGGCGGCGCGTCTATCCTAAAGACGGTTGACAGGCCCTCTCCGTCAAGTGTACAATTGGAAAGCACACTATGATCGCGCCGCGTCCGGCGCGCGGGAGGGCCCGATGAGAGCGTCAGTTCTCGACCTCAGGCGGCGCATGAAAGATGTCCTCGGTTCGCTCCGGCGAAACGAGCCGGTGACCCTTCTCCGGCGGGGGAAGGTCGTCGGCGTCATCCAGCCCCCCGGTGCGCCGCCCGTCTCCGCGTCGGGATCCGCCATCGCCCGCGGCGCCTCCTCCCATCCCGCCTTCGGGCTCTGGAAGGACCGGGCGGACATCCGCGACGTCGAGGCAGCCGTGGCCCGCCTCCGCAAGGACCGCTCCGATGCTCATTGATACCGACGTCCTGATCTGGGTTTTGCGCGGCAACGCCAAGGCCGCCCGCATCGTCGACGAAACTCAGGAGCGAAACATCTCCGTCGTCACGTTCATGGAGCTTCTTCAGGGGGCCTGCGACAAGAGCGAGTCGCGCCTGATCAAGAGCTTCCTGGCCGACCTCGGCTTCCGCACCCTCCCGCTGACCGAGAACATCGGGCACAGGGCCGCGATCTACGTCGAGGAGTACGGCCTCGGCGCCGGGCTGCGCACGGCGGATGCGCTCATCGCGGCCACGGCGGCTGAGAATGGGCTTGTCCTCTGCACGGGTGACCGGACCCACTACCGCGCCATCCGCGACCTCGCCCTCGAGACGTTCCGGGCGTAGAGAAGGTAGAGAAGAGGGGAGAGTTGGGGACACGTACCTATGTGTCCCCGATTCACGGAAATGAGTGCTGTGTCCCTGAAATTCCGTCTGCAATTCATGATTGACAGAGACGCCCGGTGAGCTTATTATATATACACATATATATACACATATTTCCAAGGAGCGCCGCTATGAAACGGACGAACATCATGCTTACGGCCGATCAGCACAAGGCGGTCAAGGCCTATGCCCGGAAACAGGGGAAAACCCTGGGCCGCATGGTCCGTGAAGCCCTGGACGTTGCCTACAACAAGAAGGACCCGCTCGAAGCCCGGAGGCAGACCGCGATCAACGCTTATCGCGAGGGTTTGATCAGTCTGGGCAAACTGGCCGAAGTCCTGGGCCT
>JBBISK010000062.1:0-1797 GCA_037441295.1 Candidatus Aminicenantota bacterium
CGGCCTGCCCATGCCTCCCTCCGGGAAGCACCCCTGCGCTCTCCGATTAAATAAAGCGGAGGGGCCTGTCCGTATGCGTCCCCGACAGGCGTCGAGGGCATGGGGCCGGGACAGGTTCCCGGGGCCGGCGGATAAGGACGGCCTCGACGCCACCGCACATAATGATACGCACGGACAGGATCCGTGTGGCGTTGGTCAGCGGCGGCGGGAGACGATCTTCCTGTAGTCCTCGGGCCGGTCCATGTCCTCGGGCGCCTCGCCCTCGGAGACCTTGACCGCGACGACATCCTTCTCGTGGGTCTGAAGGAGCTGGCGCAGGCCGACGGCGGGGTCGAGGCCGAGGACCTCCGACCGGTAGCCCGTGTCGACCAGGAGGGGATGGCCGGGCCGCCCACCGTAGACCGGGAGATAGATGCCGCGGCCGCCCTCCCTGTAGGCCAGGACGAGCTCGTCGACCGTCCGGGACGCGACGTCCGGCTGGTCGCCGAGCATGACGACCGCGGCCTCGGCCTCCGCGGGCAGGGCCCGGAAGGCGGCCTGGACCGACGACAGCATGCCCCGCCGGTAGCCGCTGTTGACGGCGAAAGTCAGGGGATAGGACGCGAGGGCTTCGCGCATCTTCTCGCGGTCGGCGCCGAGGACGATGAGCGTCCGGTCGGCCTCCGAATCGAGGGCGGCCCGGACGACGGCCTCGACGACGGTCGTCCCGCCGTAGGGAAGGAGGAGCTTCTGGGTCCCCATCCGCCGCGACTCGCCCGCGGCCAGGACGACGGCCCAGATCACGGCCGGTCCTTGTCCGCCCGCGCCGCCCTCGCCAGGACGAGCTCGGCGGCGATGCTGACGGCGATCTCCTCGACGGTCTTGGAGCGGATGTCGAGCCCGATGGGGGCCCGGACGCGGTCCCATTCCTCCTCGCTCGTCCAGCCCTTCTCCAGGAACTCCCGGCGGACCAGGGCGACCTTGGTCCGGCTGCCGATCATCCCGACGTAGGCGGCGCCCCGGCCGACGGCTGACCGCAGCGCCTCGGCGTCGTGGCGGTGGCCGCGCGTGACGATGACGAAGTAGTTGTCGGAGGAGTTGGGGACGAGCCGGACGGATTCCCCGATGTCGCCCACGACCAGCTCGTCGGCGTCGGGGATGTTGTCACGGTTGGCGAACTCGGCCCGGTCGTCGATGACGGTGACCTCGAAGTCGAGGAGCGAGCCGAGGTGGGCCACGGCCTTGCCGACGTGCCCGGCGCCGGCGATGACGAGCCGCGGCAGGGGCCAGACGGGCTCGGCGAAGACGGAGTGGCCGCCGAGGGCGAAGAGCCGCGGCTTGCGCGAATCGAGGACGGCCGCGATCTCGTGAGGGGCGATCTTCGCCGCGTGCGGCCGGGCCGGGTCGGCGAAGTCGGACTCGGGCAGCCATTCGCGCGCCGTGTGGGCCAGCCCGTCGTGGAGGGGGTGGATGAGCGTCAGGATGAGGCCCGGCCGGCGCTTGCGGAACCCTTCCAGGGCCCGCTCGAAGACGGGCCTGGCATCGGCGACGAGCGGGTCGACGAGGACCGAGACGGCGCCGCCGCAGATCGCGCCTTCCGCGTCCTCGGGGTCGGCCTCGAGGGTGAGCTCCAGCAGGCGGCAGCGCCTGTCCTTGAGCGCGGCGAGGGCGTTGCGGTCCGGCTTCGCCGGCAGGAGGCTCGCGAGCGCGGCGGCGCCGCCCTTGCGCGCCTCGGCGCGCGCGCGAATGGTCTCAAAGGACGTCACCGGCTCCGCTCTCCTGAAGTAGTTTCTTAGACACCGATCACAACATCCTCAT
>JBBISK010000062.1:1807-11309 GCA_037441295.1 Candidatus Aminicenantota bacterium
GCGGCGAGGGCGGCCGCCTCGGTCCGGCCCTCGACCAGGCCGCCGCCGACCGTGCCGGCGACGAGGCCGTGGCCGGCGAAGATGGCCGTCGCCCCGACGACCTGCGGGGTCGAGCCCGAGGCCTCGAGGATGGTGGCCAGGACGAGCCCCTTCTCCTTGACCAGGAGCTCGAGCAGCTTGGGGGTGCTGTAGTTCATCACGGCTTATAGCAGGGCGAGGACCGCGCGCTTGACCGCGGCGGCGGCCAGCTCCAGCTTGTAGGCGTTCTCGGCGAGCGGGCTCGCCTCCTTGAGGGCGGCCGCGGCCGCCCGGGCCGCGAGGGCCTCCGTGACGGGCTTGCCCCGGAGGATCTCCTCCGCCGCCTTCATCCGCCACGGCACGGGCGCGATGCCCCCGGCGACGATTGCGATCTCGCTCGCGACGCCGCCCTTGACGACGCCCGAGACGGCGGCCGAGGCGACGGCGAAGTCCCAGGTGCCGCGCTCCTTGAGCTTGACGTACGCGCCCTTCTGGCCGGGCTTGGGCGCCGGGACGAAAACGTCCTTGAGGAACTCGTCCCGGCCGAGGCTCGTCTCCCGCGTCACGTCGACCGAGGGCAGGCGGTAGAAGTCCTCGAGCGGCAGGGACTTTTCCCCCCGGGCGCTGGCGACCGTGACCGCGGCGCCCAGGCTGATCAGAGCCGGGGCGAGGTCGGAGGGGTGGACGATGAAACAGCCGCCGCCCCCGAGGACGGCGTGGTACTTGTTTCGGCCGCGCATGGCGAAGCAGCGCATGCCGCCCTTCTTGCGGCAGGCGACCTCCGGGTCCCGGAAATACCAGCAGCGCGGCCGCTGGCAGAGGTTGCCGCCGACCGTGCCGACGTTCCGCAGCTGCGGCGTCGCGAGCGATAGGGCGGCCTCCTTGAGGATGGGGAAGTCGCGGACCACGGCCGGGTCCGCGGCGAGGGCCGCGACGCGCGTCAACGGCCCAATGCGGAGCCCGTCCTTCCCCGGGGCGATGCCGGCCAGGCCTTCGACCCCTTGGAGGTCGACGACGAGGTCGGGCGCGGCGACGCCGCTCTTGAGCATATCGATGAGGTCGGTGCCGCCGGCCATGAGGGCGACGCTCTCTTTCGTCTCGGCCAGGAGCGCGGCCAGCTCCTCGACCGTCCTCGGCTGGGCGATGCGGAATTCTCTCATGACCCGGCCTCCTTCCGCTTGAGGGCCTCGAGGACGCGCTTGGGCGTCATCGGGATCTCCCGGACGTGGACGCCGATGGCGTTGAAGACGGCGTTCCCGACGGCCGCCGAGCTCGGGATGCGGGCCGGCTCGCCCAGCCCCTTGGCGCCCAGGATGTTGAGCCGCTCGTCGACGACGTCGACGAAGATGACCTCGATCTCCGGGATGTCGAGCGAGGTCGCGATCTTGTAGTCGCGGAGGTTCGGGTTGACGGACCGGCCGGTGGCCGAGTCCAGGACCCGCTCCTCGAACAGGGCGGCGCTCAGGCCCTGAGTGATGCCGCCGACGACCTGGCTCTCGGCCGTCTGCCGGTTGATAATGCGCCCGCTGTCCTGGGCCGCGACGTAGCGGAGGACGCGGACCTTGCCCGTCTCGAGGTCGACCTCGACCTCGGCGAAGTGGGCGCCGAAGGTGTTGAAGGCGTACTGGTCCTGGGGGTAGGCGGCCGCCTCGCCGTGGAAGACGGTCTCCCGGCGCAGGCTCCGGCAGACGTCGGCCCAGGCCACGGGCTTGTCCTCGGCCCCCTTGACGAAGAACCTCCGGCCGTCCATGAGGACGTCCTCGGCTTTCGCCTTGAGCTTCCCGGCCGCGACCTGCTTGAGCCGCGCCACGGCCTTGAGGGCGGCCTCGCGGACGGCCGGCGCGACCGACGGCGTCGTCACGCTGCCGCCCGAGGCCGGCGCCCATGGGTAGTCGGAGCTGCCGACATTGACGACGATGTCCTTCGGCTCGAGCCCCAGCGTTTCGGCCGCGACGACGGCCATGTGCGTCCGCGTCCCGGTGCCGATGTCCTGTGTCCCGCTGACGACCTCGACGCTCCCGTCGGGGTAGAGGACGATGTCGGCCAGGGTGCCCGGGACACCCGTGCCCCACCAGAGGCTCGAGGACATGCCGATGCCGCGGCGGACCGGGCCGCTCCCTTCGCCGGGGCGCCTGTTCCGGCGCTCCCAGCCGATGGCCTTGGCCCCGGCCGCATAGCAGAGGTCGAGGCCCTTGGTCGAGTAGGGGAGTCCCGTGTCGCCCTGGCTGCGGGTCGTGTAGTTCTTCCTCCGCACCTCGAGCGGGTCCATGCCGATGGCCGCGGCCAGCTCGTCCATGAGGCCCTCGAGGCCGAACATGCCCTGGGTGTTGCCGGGGGCGCGGCAGGCGCAGCCGGCGCCGGTGTTGGTGAAGACCGAGAATTCCTCGACCTTGACGTTGGGGATGCGATAAAGGTCGACGGCCGGCTCGAGGACCTCGTCGCCGTAATCGATGCCGCCGCTCGCGTAGTTGACGAGGCTGAGCGCCGTCAGCGTCCCGTCCTTCTTGATGCCGGCCTTGTATGTCTGGAAGGATGACGGCCGGTAGCCGACGCACATGCCGTTCTCGCGCCGGCTGAGGGCGACCCGGACCGGCCGGCCGGCCTCCCGGGCCAGAAGCGCGGCGACGACGGTGTGTTCGCCCAGGCCGAGCTTGCTGCCGAACCCGCCGCCCATGTAATGCTTGATGACCGTGATGCCGGCGGCCGGAACCTTCAGGGCCCGGGCCAGGCCGTCGCGGACGCCGTGGACGTTCTGCGTCGAGTCGTAGACCGTGAGCCGCTCGCCCTCCCAGGCGGCGACGCTGGCGTGGGTCTCGGCGGGGTTGTGGACCTCGAAGGCCGTCCGGTAGGTCCGCTCGATGACGGCGTCGGCCTCCTTCAAGCCCTTCTCGACGTCGCCGCGGGCCGCCTCGCTGAACTTCTCGACGTTCGGCTTGGCCTCGCGGACCTGCGGCGCGCCCGGCTCGCGGGCCTTCTCCCATTCGACGACGGACGGCAGGACCTTGTAGTCGACCTTGATCAGGCCGAGGGCCTTCTCGGCCGTCCGCTCGTCGACGGCGGCCACGGCCGCGACCTGCTGGCCGGCGTAGCGGACCCTGCCCTCGGCGAGCGATAGCGCGGCCAGGACGCCCGGCAGGGCCTTGGCCTGGGCGAGGTCGACCGAAACGACCTCGGCCGCGGCGTGGGGGGAGCGCAGGATCATGCCGAAGAGCATGTCCTTGAGCCGGACGTCGTGCGTGTATTCGGCCCGTCCCGTGACGACCTTGCGGCCGTCGACCCGCGGTGTCGCTTTCCCGATGTACTTGGCGTCCATGTCACGCCCCCTTCATTTTTGCGGCGGCGGCCACGGCCTTGGTGATCTTGGCGTAATTGCCGCAGCGGCAGAGGTTCCCGGAGAGCGCCTGCCTGATCTCGTCGGCCGTGGGGGAGGGGTTCTTCTCCAGGAAGGCGGCCGTGGTCATGAGAAAGCCCGGCGTGCAGAAGCCGCACTGGTAGCCGTCGTTCTCGACGAAAGCCTCCTGGACGGGGTGGAGCTTCCCGCCGCGGGCCAGCCCCTCGACCGTGGTCACGCTCCTGCCGTCGGCCCTGACGGCCAGGAACATGCAGGCGTAGACCGGAACGCCGTCGAGGAGCACGGTGCAGCCGCCGCACTCGCCGCGGTCGCAGACCTTCTTCGCCCCGGCGAGCTCCAGACGGTTGCGGAGGACGTCGAGGAGCGTCTCGTTCGCGGCGACGGTGAGCGTCTTGGGCGATCCATTGACGGTCAGGGTGACGGCCTTGCTGTCGAAGACCGGCACACGGCCCTTCTTCGTGGCGATGGCGTCCTGGGCGAAGAGCCTGGGGAGGACGGCCGTGCCCAGGGCGCCGGTTCCGACGCCCTTGATGAAGTCGCGGCGGCTGACGCCGCCGGGAGTTTTGCGGACGGGTTTTTTATCCATGGCGGACTCCGTAAAGCCCCGGCGGGGGGCCGTCAGATCAGCCGGAGGAGCGTCAGGGCGGCCAGGCAGAGCAGGAAGGCGGCCGGGCCGGCCCAGCGGAGCCGGGCCGCGCCGACGGGCGCGAGACGGGCCTCGGCGACCGCGGCCTTGTTCCCAAGCCAGGCGCCGGCGGGGACGGTCAGCGCGGATAGGGCGATGGCGATGGGCGCGTAGTAGAGCGAGAGCGGCACGGCCGTGCCCGGCACCTTGCAGGCGGCGATGCCCGTGGCGAATCCGACCAGCGGGAAAACGTTGACCGCGATGAGCGCGGAAAGCCCGCCCGCAAGACCCCGGCCGAGAGGCTTCGTCGTCAGCTCGCGCCGGAGGGCGCTCGCGATGAGGAAGAAGGCCGCGCCCTCCATGGCGATGGCGAAGATGGGGTTGGCGATGGCGCCGTGGCGGATGGGGAGGCCGAGGAGCAGGGCGTCGAAGAGCTTGAACGAGGCGGCCAAGGCAACCATCGCCGCGACCGTCCGGACCCCGGGCGCGAGCGCCCAGGCCGCGGCCAGGAAGAAGAGGGCCCCGCCCGTCATGAGCGAGCCCGAGACCGTCGAGGCGCACTGCCGCAGATACATTCCGAGTCCGGCCTCGGCGAGGCCCCAGAGGCCGCCGAGGAGGAGGACGGGGGCCCAGGCCGTTTTTCGGGGATCTAGAGACATCGTTCCCTCCGAAGGTTGGGATTGCCTGCCGACATCGTCACCATCATACCCCGCGCCGCCGCGCGGCGTCAATGAAGCGGGCGGCCGGCGCGGCCATGCCCCTAGCGCGTTCGGACCTTGATCTTCAGGCCTGCGGCGACCCTGTTCTCCGAGACGACGATGAGATAGCCGCCGCCGCAGCCCGAATACATCGCGCCGGGGTGCCATCCCTGGTAATCCTCGAGCATGGACTTGAGGTCCGTGCTGAGGGCGGGATGGCGCACGGTCCGCGGCAGGATGGCCTCCCAGCAGGCCATGGTGCGGTTGAGCGAGGCGCCGAGGGCGACGACGTTCCGGGCCAGGATGGCGGCGTAGCACTCCCGGCCGCTGCGGCCGAGCCAGCGGACCCACTCCGGGTCGAGGTTCTTCTCGCCCAGGGGGTCGTAACCCTCGGGCCGAGGCGCGACCGGGATGAGCCAGACGACCTCCTCGAGCCAGGAGACGACCGCGGGGTCGGTCGTCGACTCGACGCGCGAGGGGAAAACGCCGCCCTCGACGCGGGCGTCGTAGTCGAGGCGGCTGATGCCCGGATAGACCAGGCCGGCCATGTCCTGCGAGCCGGACGGCGCGTCCTTGCCGCGGTTCTCCTCCGCGTAGAGCTCGCGGACGAGGGCGGCCGGGTCGCGGCCGGGCAGCGTCGCGCCCCAGAGCTTGGCCGCGGTGGCGCGGGTGCTCGTGGCGAGGCCGCTTCGGTCCATGTACTCCCGGTCGGGCTCGAGCGAGACGACGACCATGGACCCCGGCGGCTCGGGATTGTGGGCGGAGACGAAGGGCTGGTCGATCCAGCCCCCGGCCAGGGCCAGGCGGTAGGGGAGCATTCAGACCACCGTCCTGTGACCGGCGCGCCGGAGGTTGAACCGCTCCTCGATCCAGCGGTAGGTCTTGGCCATGCCGACGCGGAGCGGCGTCGACGGCTCCCAGCCGAGGACGCGCTTGATCATCGTGTTGTTGGAGTTGCGGCCGCCGACACCCTGCGGGGCCAGCGGGTCGTAGGTCCGCTTGACCTTGAAGCCGGCCGCCTCCTCGACGACGGACAGGAGGTCGTTGACCGAGACGAGCTCGCTCGAGCCCAGGTTGATGGGGGTCGCGACGAGCTCGTCGCAGTGGGCGATCATGTCGATGCCGTTGACGCAGTCGTCGATGTACATGAAGCTCCGTGTCCGGGTGCCATCCCCCCAGATCTCGACAGAGCCGCTGCCATTGGCGCGCGCCTCGAGGACCTTGCGGCAGAGGGCCGCCGGCGCCTTTTCGCGGCCTCCGTCCCAGGTCCCGTGGGGGCCATAGACGTTGTGGAAGCGGGCGATCGAGGTCCGCAGGCCCCGCTCGGCCCAGTATTCCTGGCAGGAGATCTCCGAGAAGAGCTTCTCCCAGCCGTAGCCGCGCTCGGCGTTGGCCGGGTAAGCGTCGGACTCCTTGAGGGCGCGGGACTGGACGTCCTGCTGGAGGTCGACGTTGTAGGCGCAGGCCGAGGAGGAAAAGAAGTAGCGGTCGGCGCCGGCCCGCCAGGCGGCCTCGATCATGTGGGTGTTGATGAGGACGCTCCGCAGGCACTCGACGCGGTAGCGCTCGATGAAGCCCATGCCGCCCATATCGGCGGCCAGCTGGTAGACCTCGGCCGCCCCCTCGCAGGCGCGGGCGCAGTTGTCACGGTCGCTCAGGTCGAGGCAGAGGCTCTCGGCGCCGGGCGTGCGCTGGTACCAGTCGGAGAGGGGCTTTTTGTCGACGGCCCGGACGCGGCTGAAGCCCTTGTCGCGGAAGTGGCGGACGAGGGCCCCGCCGATGAAGCCGCCGGCGCCCGTGACGACGATGAGGTCGTCCGGCTTGCGGAAATCCTCGATGCGTTTCGGCCTGGCGCTCATCGGCTCACCGTCCTTTCCCGGGGGCGGAGTGGAATCCCGAAGGATTCTATCATAAAACCCCGGGGGCGCTACAGGGGCCGGGGGGTGAACCTTTTGGGGCGCGGCGCCGTTTAACGTAGTGATAATGGTGAAAACCGCCCGGTCTTCCGGCCTCACGCCGCGCCGGGCGGATCCCGGTTCGGAGGAAGAGCGGTGATACGAGCGAATACCGTGATCGAAAAGGCGACGGCGATTCTCGGCGTAACCCTGGTCCTGGCCGGCCTCGGGGCCCTGCGGGCTTCGGCCCAAAGCCTGGACATCCCGTCGAAGAAATGGGGGCTGAGCGTCGGGAATTCCCGCGAGTTCACCGGCCTCCGCTTCAATTTCCGGGACGGCCGCGTCGTCCGCGTCACCGGTGTCAACGTCACGCTGTGGGAGCCGAGGAAGGACAACAAGGGCTCGGCCGTCGAGGGCCTCTCGTTCGGGCTCATCCCGGGCGGCGGCGAGATGACGGGCCTCCAGCTCGGCCTCCTCGGCCCGGCGGCGGAACGGAAGATGACCGGCCTCAACCTTGGGCTCGTCGGCGCGGGCAGCGGCGGCGACCTCGCCGGGATCACCCTCGGCGGCATCGGCGCCGGCGCCGGGGGGAGTGTCGTGGGCGTCACGATCGGCGGCATCGGGGCCGGGGCCGGGGACGACATGACCGGGCTCAACCTGGGCGGGCTCGGCGTCGGCGCGGGGAAGAGCGTCCTGGGCATCACGATCGGCGGGCTCGGCGCGGGGGCCGGGGACGACATGACCGGCCTCAACGTCGGCGGAGTCGGCATCGGGGCCGGCCGGAACCTGAGGGGCCTGACCGTCGCCGGTATCGGCGCCGGGGCCGGTGAGGTCCTCAAGGGCATCACCATCGCGGGCGTGGGTGTCGGCGCGGGCAAGGAGCTCGCCGGCCTGACCCTGTGCGGCGTCGGTGCGGGCGCGCCGAAGGTCAGCGGCCTCGCTGTGGCGGGGATCGGCGTCGGCGGCGAGGACCTTACAGGCGCCTTCATCGCCGGAGCCATGGTCCGGGTCGAGCGCGACGGGCGGCTGACCGGGCTGAGCGTAAGCGGCGTCAATTATTTCAAAGGAACGTTGAACGGGGTCTCCATCGGGATCGTGAACTACGCCTGGCATCTGGCCAAGGGGTTCCAGCTGGGGCTCGTCAACATCGTCCGCGACAACCCCGCCGGGCTCAAGGTCCTGCCCGTTTTCAACACCCACTTCAAATAAAGCGGACTGTTCCCCTCACCAGCCAGTCCCCGCCCGTTTCATTTTATTGGAGAGGCACACGAACAGGACCCGTCCGGACCTGATCAGGTTTGACGCGGCGGCGACGGGAATGTTATAAGCATGGCGTCTTGACCGCTGAGTCGAACCGCAAGTCCGCCTTTTAAGGGAGGTCCCCATGTCCCGAGGTTTCCGTCCGCGTCGCATCGTCCCGGCCCTCATCGCATTCCTGGCCCTATCCGCCGTAGCGGCCTTCGCTGCCAAGTTCCCGGCCGCGCGGCCGCAGGACGTCGGGCTCTCGGCCGAGCGGCTGGACCGGCTCGGCGCGGTCATGGAGCAGTACGTCGACGCGGGTAAGGTCCCCGGAGTCGTCGTCCTCCTCGTCCGGGACGGCAAGGCGGCCTACTTCAAGGCCTTCGGCAAGCTCGACCTCGGCCGGGGGACACCGATGCCAGCGGACGGGATCTTCCGCATCGCCTCGCAGTCCAAGGCAGTGACCAGCGTCGCCATCCTGACGCTCGTCGAAGAAGGCAAGATCGGCCTGGGCGACCCAGTCTCAAAGTTCATCCCGGAATTCAAGGAGACGAAGGTCGCGGTCCAGGCGGCCGAGAAGGGGGCCTCGGGCTATTCGGTCGTCCCGGCCCGCCGCGAGATCACCATCCGCGACCTCCTGACCCACACCGCGGGGATTTCCTATGGCGACGGCCCGGCGGCCGAGCTCTACAAGGCCGCGGGGGTCCAGAGCTGGTCCTTCGTCTCGAAGGACATGCCCATCGGCGACTGCATCCGGAAGCTGGCCGGGCTGCCGTTCGACGCCCAGCCGGGGGAGAAATGGGTCTACGGCTTCAACACCGACATCCTGGGCTACGTCGTCGAGGTCGTTTCGGGCATGAGCCTCGCCGACTATGTCGCGAAGCGGATCACCGGGCCGCTCGGCATGACCGACACCCATTTCTACCTGCCCGAGGCGAAGCTCGGCCGTCTCACCTCCGTCTACGGCGCCGGCAAGGACGGCAAGCTCGAGCTCGTCGAGGACGCCATGTCCAGCCCGTACGTCAAGGGCCCCCGCCGCTGCTTCTCCGGCGGCGCCGGGCTCCTCTCGACGGCCGAGGACTACGCCCGGTTCCTGCAGATGATGGCCAACGGCGGGGCGCTCGAAGGCGTCCGCATCCTCGGGCCGAAGACCGTCGAGGTCATGACGGTGAACCAGGTCGGCGACCTCTACGGCACGCGCGGCCAGGGCTTCGGCCTCGGCTTCTGGGAGACGAACGACCTCGGCCGGACCGGCGAGATGGGCTCCGTCGGCGCCTTCGGTTGGGGCGGCGCCTACTACACGACCTATTGGGTCGACCCGGCCGAGCGGCTCGTGGCCGTCTTCATGACCCAGCTCCTGCCGGCCGGCGGCCTGGACCTCCAGGCGAAGTTCAGGACCCTCGTCTACCAGTCGATCGTTGAATCGCGCGAGAAACGATGAGGGTGTTGAAATCCCCCCGCCTCTTGTCCTAAAATCCCATCTCGGGTTGAGAGTGGGCGCGATTACGGGATCTTGCGCGGTCGTGCATGTTGCCGCCGGGGTCCGCCCGGGCGAGGGGGAGCGATGAGCGATTTCGTCGTCGAGGTCAAGCGGCTCGAGCCGATGCGGGTTGCGAGCGTCCGGGTCGTCGGCGAGAACCCGGAAAGTGACGCCTGGCAGCGGCTGCGGGCCTGG
>JBBISK010000063.1:0-11298 GCA_037441295.1 Candidatus Aminicenantota bacterium
GCTTAGTATCTCGCGACCTTGACCCAGCGCCCTGTCTTGTGGGACTCGATGCCCGCGGCGAGGGCGCACATGGCCTCGTGGCCGGTCCGGAAATCGGGGAAGCGGACCTCGAACGGCCGGCTGGCGCGCTTGGCCTCCAGCGCCTCGTAGTAATCCCGGAAGAGATTCGTCACCGCGTCGTGGTAGCCCATGGGGTGTCCGGTCGGCAGGGTGTCGTACTTTCCCGTGCCCGAGGCCTGGAGCTGCGAGGACTCGTAGAAGGTTTCGTTCCCTTTCTCGCGATGGCCGATCCAGAGGTCGTTCGGGTGGACGTGGCTCCAGGCGTAGGACTCCTTCGCGCCGAAGACCCTGAGCTCGAGGTCGACCTTATGGCCGGCCGCGACCTGGCAGGTGACGAAGCTGCCGCTCGCCCCGTTGTCGAGGCGGAGGAAGAGAGAGGCATAGTCCTCGACGCCGATGTCCACGACCTCGGTCTCGCCGCCGACCTGGGTGCTGAAGGCCAGGACGTCGGCCTTGGGTTTCTTGCGCTTCGGGATGCAGGTGTGGAAGTCGGCCATGACCTCCGTGATCTTCCGGCCGGTGACGAACTGGACGAGGTCCGTGAAGTGGCTGCCGAGGTCGCCCAGGACGTTCGCCGCGCCGGCGATCGAAGGGTCGAGGCGCCACGAGTAGTCAGTGTCGTAGAAGAGCCAGTCCTGGAGGAAATGGCCCATGAAGGCCCGGATGTCGCCGAGGTCGCCGCGCCGGACGCGGGCCGCCGCCTCCTGGACGACCGGGTAGTAACGGTAGCAGAAATTTATGCCCGTCAGGGTCTTATGCTTCTCGGCCAGGCGGACGAGCTCGGCCGACTCGGCCGGGGTGAGCGAAAGCGGCTTCTCGGACAGGACGTCCTTGCCCGCCTCGACGGCCCGCTTGTTCAGGGCGAAGTGGGCATTGTTCGGGGCGCAGTTGTGGACGACCTCGATGTCGCGGTCGTCGATGAGCGCCTCGCCGCTCGTGTAGACCTTGGGGACGCCGAGCCGCTCCGCGGTCGCCCGGCCCAGCTTCTGGTTGCTGTCGGCCAGGGCCACGACCTCGGCCCCGAAGACCCGGCGGAGGATCTCGATGTGGACCGTGCCGATGTAGCCCGTGCCGATGACGCCGACCTTGAACTTCTTCATGATTCCCTCCTGGACTTGAGTTTCATTCGGTCAAGCCGGCGACGAAGCCCGACGCCCAGGCCCAGGCCAGGTTGTAGCCGCCCCGCGGCCCCTGGACGTCGAGGATCTCGCCGGCGAAATAGAGCCCCTTGGTGAGCTTCGAGCCGAGTGTCTGCGGCTCGACCTCGCGGGCGTCGACGCCGCCCGACGTGAACTCGGCTTCGTTCCAGCCGCGCGTCCCGTAGACCGTGAAGCGCTTCTCCTTGAGGCCCGCGGCCAGCGTCGCCGCCGCCTCGGCCGGGTCGCGGATGGAGGCCGGGAGCAGCGCGGGGAGGATGGAGCCGAAGCGGTCGGGGAGGATGCCCGCGGCGAGGTCCGCGGCCGGCCAGCCGTCCCGGAGCCGCTTGAGAAAGCGCGACGAGAGGGCGTTACGCGCCAGGAACGGGACGAGGTCGAGGGCGAGCGCGGCGCTCGTCAGGCCGTCACGGTTGAGGGCGACCGACAGGCCCTCGCTCACGTCGAGGACGGCCGTGCCCGACAACCCGTACTGGGTGAACAGGACCTCGCCCTCGGCCGTGCCGGCGGGCTTACCCTCGACCAGAGCCGTAGCCCTCGCCCGCGTCCTGACCCCCTGGAGGAGGTGGCACATGCGGTCCTTGACGAGGACGGGCACGGCGCTCGGGACGGGCGGGACGAGGTGATGGCCGAAGGCCTGGGCCAACCGGTAGGCGCTGCCGTTCGAGCCGAGGGCAGGGTAGGACTTGCCGCCGCCGGCCAGGACGACCGCGCCGGCCTCGACGCGCCGGCCGTCGCCGGAGGCGACCGAGAACGACGAGTCCGCCTTGCGGACCTCGACCGCCTCGAAGCCGAGCTCGGTCGAGACACCCAAGCGGCGGACCTCGCGCTCCAGGAGCCCGAGGACGGAGCCGGACTGGTTGGTGACGGGGAAGACCCGGCCTTCTTCCTCATAGGTTTCGAGGCCGAGCGCCCGGAAAAAGGACCGGATGTCGTCCCGTCCAAAGCGGTCGAGGACCGAGGCGATCAGGTTCCGGCTGGTCGTGGTGAAGGCGGCGGGGGAGAGGCCTTCGTTCGACAGGTTGCAGCGGCCGCCGCCCGTGGCCAGGATCTTTTTCCCGAGACGGGGCATGCGATCGCAGATGACGACCGAGGCGCCCCGGCGGGCGGCGCTGACCGCGGCGACGAGGCCGGCCGCCCCGCCGCCGACGACGGCGACGTCGGATCGCTTGGCCATGCGACAAGCTTACCCGATTCGGCCGCTGTGCGTCAAAGAGGAGCGGCGCCGCGCTCCGGTTCGACCGGGCGGGATAAAAAAAGAGGCGCACCGCCCCTCGGAGAGCGGAGCGCCCCGGTTCATCCGTTCGTCCGGAAGGCCGGTTGGCCTTCCAGGTTCTTTTCGGGTTCTGTCCTTAGAAGCCGACGCCGACGAGGACCATCAGGCAGCGGTTCTTGACCCACTGGCCGGCCGAGGGGTTCTTCTCGATGTTGGCCAGGCCGAGGTTGTAGCGCACCTCAGCCGAGAGCTTGACCCCCAGCTTGAAGTCGATGCCGCCGCCGAAGGTGACGCCGTAGTCGGTCGACTTGACCTGGTTCTTGATGTCCGTCGACCCGGTGACGCCGCTGATGTAGGAGACGCCCTTGGCCGCGACGAGATAGGAGCCATAGGGCCCGCCATACACCGTCGGGCTGATGGGGCCGGGAAGGACGTTGACCTTGAGGAGCAGTGGCACCTGGATGTAGTCCAGACGGTCCTCCATCCAATCCGGGGCCGATTCCATCCGGGCGCCCATCCGGACATAGAGGATCTCCGGCTGGATCGAGAAGAGCCCGAGGCCGAGCCCGAAGTAGATGCCGCCCATGGGCGTCTTGAGGGTCGTGAGCGCGGGCGCCCCCATCGAGGCGGAAAAGGCCAGCTTCGGCATGGCCAGCCCGCCCTTGACGCCGACGCCGGCCGCGGCCGGCTGCGTCATGAGAGCCGTCACGAACAGAACGGCGAGGGAAGCGATGAAAAGCTTTTTCAATAGAGCCTCCTTGATGTTGAGTGGAACGAAGTCATTCCTTCCGTCCGGTCACAGTCTAAGCCGCCTCGAGCCTGAAGCAATCGTCCGCCCCGGTGATTTCGAGGGGTGGAAATGCGCCTCGTTTTCTCACCCCGGACGATGACGGAGAGCGATGAGCCCGGGGGTGGCGCCGGGGGGGGGGTGGCCCGACGGGCCGGCGTGTTGACCGGCCCTTTTTCGATGTGCTATAAGCCTAGAGAGGGTCATGAGCCTTTCCGTCCTGGGCGAGCTTGTCATCATCCTGGCCGCCTCGGTCCTGGTCATCCTCGTTTTCCACAAGCTCAGGCTGCCTCCCGTCGTCGGCTTCCTTCTGACCGGGATCCTCATCGGCCCGGGCGGCTTCTCGCTCGTCAGGGATCTGCGCACGGTCGACGTCCTGGCCGAGGTCGGCGTGGTCATGCTCCTCTTCCTCGTCGGGCTCGAGTTCACTCCGGACCGGCTGAAGCGGATCCAGCGGAACTTCTGGCTCGGCGGCGGGCTCCAGGTCGTCCTGACCACGGCCGCCTCGGTCCTCGTCCTCGTCCTCCTCCGCGTCCCCGGCAAGGAGGCGGTCTTCTACGGCTTCCTTGTCTCCCTGAGCAGCACGGCCGTCGTCCTCAAGATCCTCTCGGACCGCGGCGAGACCGACGCGCCCCAGGGGCGGATTGCCCTGGGAATCCTGATCTTCCAGGACCTGGCCGTGGTGCCGATGGTCGCCCTCGTGCCGGTGCTGGCCAACGTCCGCGTCGCCTCGCCCGGGGCCATCCTGGCCCGCTTCCTCGTCGCCGGGGCGGCCATCGGCGCGGCGTTCGTCGCCGCCCGCTTCCTCATGCCCCGGGTCCTGCACCTTGTTGTCCGGACGCGCGTCCGCGAGGTCTTCCTCATCGCCTCACTCTTCATCTGCCTCGGCATGGCCCTGCTGACGTCGTCCCTCGGGCTATCGCTCGCCTTGGGCGCCTTCCTGGCGGGGGCCGTCATTTCCGAGTCGGCCTACAGCCACCAGGTCGTCTCCGACATCCTGCCTTTCCGCGACGTCTTCAACAGCATCTTCTTCATCTCGGTCGGCATGCTCCTCAACGTCGGGGACGCTTGGCGGTCGCGGGTCGTAGTGGCCGGCCTCGTCCTTTCCATCCTCATCCTCAAGACGCTCATCGTCGCCTTGACCGTCCGCCTCCTCGGCTTCGGCTCCCGGATCGCCTGGCTGGCCGGGCTCGCCCTGGCCCAGGTCGGCGAGTTCTCTTTCGTTCTGGCGGGCGTCGGGCGGGCCAGCGGGCTCCTGCCGAACGACGTCTTCCAGGTCTTCCTCGCCTCGTCCATCCTGACCATCATGGCGACGCCGTTCCTCATCCGGGTCTCGCCGGCCCTGGCTTCCAACGCGCCGCGGCCCCTTCGCTGGCGGGGCCGTGCGCCGGCCGCGGCGGAGTGCGCCGGGCGGAAGCTCGAGGACCATGTCATCATCGCCGGCTACGGGCTCAACGGCCGCAACCTGGCCCACGTCCTGGCCGAAGCCGGCGTCGGCTATGTCGTCGTCGACCTGAATCCGGAAGCCTTCAAGGTCGCGGCCGAGCGCGGTGACACCCTCGTCTTCGGCGACGTCTCGAGCAGGACGATCCTGCGCGAAGCGGGCGTCGAGCGGGCCCGTGCCGTCGTCTTTGCCATCAGCGACCCGGCCACGACCCGGCGCGGGGTGCGGGCGGCGCGGGAGATGGCCTCCGGTGTCTTCATCATCGTCCGCACCCGCTACGCGTCCGAGATCGACGAGCTCTACGCCCTCGGCGCCGACGACGTCATCCCGGAGGAGTTCGAAACCTCGGTCGAGATCTTCACCCGCGTGCTCGAGCGCTTCCACATCCCCCGGAACATCATCGACGCCCAGGTCAAGGTCATCCGCGGCGAGTGCTACGGCGTCCTCCGCGGCACCTGCGAGGCCATCCGGCCGTCCATGGAGAGGATCTCCGACATCCTCGCCGCCGGGACGGCGGAATCGTACTACGTCGGCAAAGACGGCTGGCCGGCCGGCCTGACGCTGGGCGAAGTCGACCTCAGGAGCCGGACCGGGGCGACGGTCATCGCCGTCGTGCGCGCCGACGCGTCGTTCTCGAGCCCGGGTGCGGACTTTCCGGTGGAGGCGGGAGACACGCTCGTCCTCGTCGCGAGCCACAGGGACATGGACCGGGCCTTCCGGTACCTGAGGTCGGGCGGGACGGAGGGCGGGACAGGGGAAGGGGAGCGGGGGGGCTGAGGATGGACCTGCGGCTCCAGCCGTCGTGGCTCCTGGTCGGGCCGACCGGCGCCGGGAAGACGCCGCTCGGGCGGCTGATGGCCGAGAAGGGCCTGGTCGGCCGGCGTTGCGCCCACTTCGACTTCGGGGCGGAGCTACGGGCCGTCGGCGCGGCCGGCCTTGGGGCGGGGCTCGGCGCGGCGGACGTCGCGGTCGTCCGCCGCTCCCTCGAGACGGGGGCGCTTCTCGAGGATAGCGAGTTCCCGATCGCCCTCAAGGTCCTGCACGCTTTCGTCCTGCGGACGGGGCTCGCCGAGGGGGACCGGCTCGTTCTCAACGGCCTGCCCCGCCACGTCGGACAGGCCCGGATGATGGAGGATGTTGTGCGGGTCGAAACGGTCGTCAGCCTCGAGGCCACGGCCGAGGTCCTGCGCGAGAGGATCGCCCTCGACACGGGCGGGGATCGGGCGGGGCGGGCGGACGACGACCTCCACGCCCTCCGCCGCAAGCTCGTCATCTTTCGGATGCGGACCCTGCCGCTCATCGAGTACTACGACAACCGGGAGGTCCCCGTCCTCCGGTTGACCGTCGGCGCCCGGACGACGGCCGAGGAGATGTACGACGCGGTCCTCGGCCTCTCCGGCCGGGGCAAACCCCTCTGAGCGCGAACGGAGCCAGGCTATGAAGAGATCCCTCATCGCGGCGGTCCTCCTGGGGCTGGCCCCGGCCTTTCTTTCGGCCGCGGCGCCGGCAGCGGGGGAGAGGCCGAAGTTCGATACCATCCTCTACGGGGCCTCCTACTACTGGGAATACATGCCCTACGAGCGGCTCGAGAAAGATGTGGCGCTCATGGAGAAGGCCGGGATCAATTTCCTCAGGGTCGGCGAGTCGAGCTGGGGGGTCCTCGAGCCTGCCGACGGCGTCTTCGACTTCGCTTGGCTCAGGCGGGTCCTCGACCGCGTCCATCGGGCCGGCATCAAGGTCATCCTGGGCACGCCGACCTACTCCATCCCGGCCTGGCTTTACCGGGAGCATCCGGAGATCCAGGTCAAGCAGCTCAACCAGCCGCGCTACAGCTACGGCCTCCGCCAGATGACGGACATGACCCATCCCGTCTACCGGAGATACGCCGAGCGCATTATCCGCAGGCTCGTCGCCGAGTTCCGGAACCATCCGGCCGTCATCGGCTATCAGCTCGACAATGAGAGCCATCCTTCGGGAACCGCCGACGCGCACGTCCAGGCCGCCTTCCGCGAGCGCCTGCGCCGGAAGTTCGGAACACCCGAGAAACTCGACCAGGCCTGGGGGCTGAACTACTGGGGCCAAAGGGTCGCGAGCTTCGACGACCTGCCGCCGCGCGAGGGCGCCCTCAACCCGGGTTACAAGCTCGAGTGGGAACGCTTCGAGCAGGATATCGCGGCCGAGTTCCTCGCCTGGCAGGCGGGGATCGTCCGGGCCCTCAAGCGGCCGGGCCAGTTCATCACCCACGACTTTGTCGGGGGCTTCCCGGGCGACGTCGACGCTCGCCAGATCGCCGCCTCCCTCGACGTCCCGGCCGTCAATGTCTATATGGGACTCCAGGACGATATGGACGGAGAGTACATTTCCTATTGCGGCGACATCGCCCGCTCGCTCAAGGGCGGGAATTACCTGGTCACGGAAACGACGGCCCAGACGACGGGCTGGGACTCGCGCGGCCAGTTCCCGCCCTACGACGGCCAGCTCCGCCTGGCCGTCTATGCCGACATCCTGAGCGGCGCCGACCTCGTCGCCTACTGGCACTGGCATTCCCTCCATTACGGCCAGGAGACCTACTGGAAGGGCGTCCTCGGCCACGACCTCGAGCCGGGCCGCGCCTATGACGAGGTTTCCCGGATCGCCCACGAGCTCAAGCGGGTCGGGCTCGCCCTCGCCGGGCTAAAGAAGAAGAACCGCGTGGCCATCCTTTACAGCCTGGATTCGCGGCTGGGGCTCGAATTCATGCCGTTCGACGCGACGATGGGCTACATGGCGATCCTCGACCAGATGTACCGGGCTCTTTACCGGCTCAACGTCGAGACGGATTTCGTCTTCCCGAACAGCCGGAACCTGGCGGATTACTCCCTTATCCTGGTCCCGCCCCTCTACGTCGCGAGCGACGATCTCCTCGGCCGGCTGGCCGATTACGTCAAGGGCGGAGGCCACGTCCTCATGGCCTTCAAGAGCGGCTTCGCCGACGAGAACTCGACCATCCGCTCGACGACCATGCCCGGGCCGCTCCGGGAGGCCTGCGGCTTCCGTTACAGCGAGTTCACGAACCTCCGGGCCTCGCTCGCGCTTCGGGGCGACCCGTTCAGGGCTGGGGCGGCGAACTCCGTCTCGACCTGGGCCGAATACCTCGTGCCGGAAGGGGCGGAGGGACTCGCATGGTACGACCATCCGGTCTTCGGCCGCTATCCCGCCGTCACCCGGCACGTCTGCGGAAAGGGGAGCTTGACCTACGAGGGGACCGTCCTCTCTGACACCCTGCAGGAGAAGGTCGTGGCCGCGGCCCTGGCCGGGGCGGGGGTCGCGGCCGAGGACGTCGGGCTGCCCGAGGGCGTCCGGACGAAACGCGCCGTCCTGGCCGACGGGACGCCGGTCCACGCCTTCTTTAATTTTTCGTCCAGGACGGTGACCTTCCCCTGCCGTGCTCCGGCCTCCGTCGAGGTCCTGAGCGGGCGGAAGGTCGGCCGCCCCGGCTCGCTCACTCTCGGGCCCTGGGACGTCGCCATCGTCCGCGAATAGGCGGGGGCGGGGCCCCCGCCGATAAAAAGATTGACAGCCGGGGCGCTGTCCTCAATAATCTTTATCCAAGCCTTCTTAAGGAGTCCTGCCCATGTCAACGAACCGCATCCGGCGGATGGGGCTCGCCCTCGCCGCTCTGGTTCTCTTCGCCTTCGTCGGCTCGCCGTCGCTTCCGGCGGCGGCGGACAAGGCCGCCCCGAAGCCCTGGCCCTCGGAATGGGACGGCTGCACGTCCATCGAGGTCGGGCGCCTGGCCACGATTGACGGCTCCGTCATCACCTGCCACACCTGCGACGGCCCCTACCGGACCTGGCTCAACATCGTGCCCCGGCAGAAGTGGCCGGACAAGGCCATGAACAAGGTCTTCTCCGGGAAGATGCACACGGAGACGCCGGGGGACGTCCAGGGCGTCGTCCAGACGGGCGAGGTGCCCCAGGTCCCCGAGACCTTCCGCTTCCTCAACACGGCCTATCCCTGCCTCAACGAGTACGGCCTGGCCATCGGCGAGACGACCATCGGCGGCCGCCAGGAGCTCGTCAACAACGAGGGGGCCTTCATGATCGAGGAGCTTGAGCGGCTGATGCTCGAGCGCTGCAAGACGGCCCGCGAGGCCATCAAGCTCGGCGGCGAGCTCGTTAAGCAGTACGGGTACGGCGACTACGGCGAGTGCATCACCATCGCCGACGGCAAGGAGGTCTGGCAGTTCGAGATCTTCGGCGCCGGGCCGCTCCAGAAGGGCTCCGTCTGGGCCGCCCAGCGGATCCCGGACGACCATGTCGGCATCTCCGCCAACATCCCCCGCATCGCCGGGATCGACCTGAAGGACACGGACCATTTCATGGCCTCGGACAACGTCTTCCAGGTCGCCCAGGACATGGGCTGGTGGGACCCGAAGTCCGGCAAGCCCTTCAAGTTCTGGGAGGTCTACAACGGCCGCAAGCCGTTCTCGGTCCGCGAGTTCTTCGTCCTGAGCACGCTGGCCCCCTCGCTCAAGCTGAGCATGGACATGACGGAACTGCCGTTCTCGGTCAAGCCCGAGAAGAAGCTTTCGGTCCGCGACATCCTCAGGTTCTACCGCGATCCGTACGCCGGGACGGACCTCGACATGACCAAGAACCTCCTCGTCCCCAAGCGTCAGCCGCGGGGGCCGCGGCCCGGGGAGGCCGCGCCCGCGACGCCCCCCCCGGCGCCCGAGATGGTGACGAGCCCGATCGCCAGCGCCTGGATGCCGCGGGACATGATCCAGCTCATCAACACCCTGAAGCCCGGGACGATCCCCATGGCCCGGACGATCCCCGCCGCTTTCTGCTCCTACGCCACGGTCATCCAGGTCCGCGGCTGGCTGCCGCCCTCGGTCGGGGCCATCTGCTGGTTCGCCTTCGACAACCCGGCCATGAGCGCGCGCATCCCCATCTTCGCCGGGGCGACGGAGCTGCCGCCGAGCTTTGAGGTCTGCGGCCAGCATCGCTACCGGATGGACTCGGCCGACTGGGCCTTCCGGAGGACGAACCGGCTGGCGACCCTGAAATGGGGCGTGACGAGGGACCAGGTGCTGGGCGCGGTCTCCGAGTTCGAGGAAAAAGCCTTCGCCGACCTGCCGGCCCTCGAGAAGAAGGTCCAGGACATCCTGGCCGCGAAGACGCCGGACAAGGAGCCGTTCACCGCCGAACAGTACCTGACGAAGTACACGAACGACTTCGCCCGGGCGGCCCTCCAGAAGTCCCTCGAGATCGGCGACAGGTTCTGGATGCTCTTCGCCATGGGGCTCTAGGGCGGGCCCTAGAGTACGTACTTGAAGAGCTTCATCCCCTGGGCGAGGCGCGCCTTCTCCTTGTAGATGTCCCAATAGCGGGCCTTGGCCTCGGCCAGCCGCGCGTAGAGGGCGTGGCCGGTGTCGGCTGTGTGCGTCGCGACGACGGCGTTCGCCCCGTCGACACAGAGAAGCTTCTGGCAGCGGTTCATGATGCCGGCCGTGCCGATGCTGGCGGCGACGACGAGCTGCTTGGATTTGACCCTCTCGATGAGCTCGCCGTACCGGACGTGCCTCTCATCGACCTTGACCCCCGCCTCCCGGAGGAGCGCGACCATGCCCTGGATCGTGACCGAGGGCAGGATGAGGTCGCTCTCAGGGATCTTAACGACCGTGCCGTCCCGGAACCCGAACAGGCAGCAGGATGAGTCCCACTCGGTGATGTGCCGGTCCTCGAGAGGCAAATGGGTTCGGTCGTCGAGGAAGAGGGCGGCCGCGGCCTGCGGGTCGAGGACCTTGGCCGCCTCGGTGGCCTTGAGGCTGACGAGGTAATTGACGCCGAGCTTCAGGCAGCCCGTCTTGTTGGCGCTCGAGGCCCGGACGAGATGGGGGATGACGACGCCGGTGAAGGGCTCGCCGAGGTAGTTGTCGTAGCGGCAGAAGGCGGCCCGGATGGCCGGCTGGGTCGGAAAGGTCACGCCCATCGACTGCTCCTCGTCCACGGTGAACGGCCGCAGGTACCCTTGGGCCTCGTCGCCGGCCATCTCGGCCAGGAAGGCGCGGACCGACGGCTCGGCGAAATAGCGATGGACGATGATATTCTCCAACTCCTCGACGGTCGGGATGAGGGCGGCCTGGCTCTTGCTTAGGTTATAGGCCATGCCCCGCTGGAGGCGCTCGAGGTTCTTGGTCCAGTTGAGGAGGACGACCTCGAGCTGGCCCTTGGCCGTCTTCTTGACGAAGAAGCGGATGCCCTCGAAGCAGAGGAAGCTCGCGTAGAAGATCGAGCGCGAGACGCCGTAGACCTTGGCGTCGGGCTCTAGGATATCGAACTGTTTCACGGGAAGGAGGTACCGCATCTGGTGCGGCGCCCACTTCACCCCTTCGAACTTGGCCATAGGATGACTCCTTCTTCCGCTATTTGACGACCGGCTTGAGGTGCTCGACGAAGTACTCGACCCGCGACTCCGGGTAGCGCTGGAAGCCGATGCCGTGCTGCTGCTCGGGGTACATCATGAGGTCGAACTTCTTGTTCTCTTTGAGCAGAGCCTGGACGAGCTGGATCGTGTTAGTCGGATGGACGTTGTCGTCGACAGTGCCGTGGTGGATGAAAAGGTGGCCCTTGAGGTTCTTGGCGTAGGTCAG
>JBBISK010000064.1:0-11245 GCA_037441295.1 Candidatus Aminicenantota bacterium
CCCGGCCCTGCCCGATTTCTTCACCGCCATGAGGTATATCCGAGCCTACGACTCGCTCCGCCGCTCCGGCCGGCTGAGCCCGGAGGAGGACGGCAAGGCCCAGGCCCTCATCGCCGGCAGCATGCGCTATCTCCTCCGCACCCAGGAATGGGGCCCGATGAACCGCTCCGCCCTGCGCGCCGAGTCCCTGGCCTGGGCCGTCCGGGCCCTGCCCGGCCACCCCGACCGGCCGCGCTGGGAAATGCAGCGCCGGGCCCTGGGCGACGACAACTGGGGGCACTGGGAGATCGAGGACGCCACGATCTATAACGGCATCTGGCTCTACTCGTTGCTGGGCTACGCGGACGCCCTGGGCAAGCTGGACGAGCTCTTCCAGACCCCCGAGATGGCCTACTACGCAAAATACTATGTCAACCTGGTCTGTCCGGCCGGCGTCGTCCCCGACTTCGGCGACGCCCACTGGACGACGAACTGGATGCATTTCCTGGTCTTCTTCGAGGCGGCCGCGGCCCGGCTCCGCGACCCGGCCGCGAAATGGGCGGCCGCGACGGTCGCGGCCCGCTTCGTCGACCTCGGCGACGCGTCGAACGTCGGGCTGGGCCTGATGCTCCTCGACGCCGCCCGCTTCGGCTCGGACGAGGTCCGGCCTGCCCCGCCCGCCGTCCTGTCCGAGGAGGTCATGGAGGACGTCGTCGGGAAGAAGATCGTCTTCCGCGACGGCTGGGCGCCCGGCTCGACCTACCTCCTCCTCAACTACCGCGACGAGGGCGAAGGCGGACTCAACTACCGGGACTACCTCCGGGACTCGATCCCCGTCGAGGAGGAGAAGATGACCCACGGCCACGCCGACGAGAACAGCCTGGTGCTGCTCATGTGCGGCGGCTCGGTCCTCCTCCACGACGGCGGCTATCGCGACTTCATGCCCTCGGGGCCGTTCGGCGCCTACCGGCAGGACTACTTTCACAACCGGCTCTGCGTCCGGCCGGAGAAGATCTGGCTCGGCCAGAAGGCGGGCGAATCCCGCTACAGCGTCAGGGAGGCCGTCCCCGGCCAGGGCCTGCTCGAGTTCTTGCGCGACGCCGGGTCCTACCGCCGCGTCCGGACGGAGAAGGTCGACTTCCTGACCTTCCCCGACTTTGATTACAGCCGGACGAGGCTGACGGACGACGGCTGGGGCTACCAGTCAGACCGCGTCGTCGTCTTTGTCAAGAAGGCCGGCTGCTTCGTCGTCTTCGACGTCTTCAAGGCCCTGCGCGAGGGCTATTTCACCCTGGCCTCGGCCTGGCACACCCGGAAGGTTCACGCCCGCGGCGACCACTGGTACGACACCGGATACGACAGGATCCAGGCCGCCGCCCTGCCGCAGGACAAGCGTCTGCTCGTCCTCTTCCCCATGTCCCAGAACCGGGTCGAGGGCGTCGAGCCCGAGAAGCGTCATTACCAGGATGAATGGCTCATCCACCAGACCTTGGCCCGGCACTTCGAGCTCGGCGCGACGGACGTCCTGGTGACGGTGCTCGTCCCCCATGGCGCGGCCGAGGACCCGAAGTCCTGGCTCGACCGGGTCTCCCTCGCCCCCTGCCTCCCCGACGCGAAAGCCGCCGGGGTCAGGATCCGCGACGGGGCGGGCGACATTTGGGTCGGCCTCAAGCTCGACTTGCGCATGGACGTCAGCCGCGACTGGCGACGTCCCCGCTACACCTATGAGGCCGGCCGCATCCAGGTCGGCGGCATCGAGACGAACGGCGATCTCGTCTTCGCCGCCGAGTCGGGCGGCCGCCTGGCCTACACCATCGTCAACCTGACCAAGGCCCTTTTCCGCGACCGGCTCCTCATCGAGGCCGGGGAATCCCTCTACGGCCTGGCCTTCGACGGCAGCCCGGACCAGGCCGGGACGGGGAAACTGCGCTACTGGAGGGACGAGGCGGAGGTCAGGAAATAGGCTGGGTCAGTACGGCAGGCCCTGCTGCTTCTGCTGGGCCTTCTTCTGGAGCTCCACGCCCTGGGCGTGGAGGGCGGCCAGCTTGTCGACCGTCATCCGCATCTTGATGTTCTGGAGCTTCCTCTTACCCGAGCTCTGCCCGGCGAAATGGAGCCGGATGTAGTCGGCGATTTCCGCGGCGTTCATGAACGTCTTGACGAAATCGTCGTTCTGGAGCTCCGCGGTGAGCTCGCCGAGGGTTTGGCCCTGGACGACGATCTTGTTCTCGACAAGCAGACGGGAGCGCGACTGTTCGAAGTCCTTGGGCGCGTAGAGCGGGATCGGGGCGAGAAGCTTCTTGGCGTCGGCCAATGTCTGGTCGAAGAAGCCCTTGCCCTCCTTGAGGAAGTTCCGGGCCTTGTAATATTCCGGGTCGTTGGCCGGCGTCCGGGACGCGAGGTAATCCTCGAACGTCTTGATGGAATGGCTCAGGAGCTCGTGGCACCTGGCCGCCCGGATATATATGTCCCGCTCGATCTGGACCAGCATTTTCCCTGAACCTCTGCCGTGAATCTAGCACACGGCCGGGAGCGATGTCAAAAGGAGTTTTTCCGGCTTATTTCTTGAGGATCGAGGCGGCGACGACGTTGGCGACCTTGCTCCGCATGGCGATGATGTCGCCCTTGTCGTCCGGGTGGACCCGGTTAGTCAGGAAGACGACGGCCGTCTGCGTCTCCGGGTCGATCCAGATGGATGTCCCGGTGTAGCCCGAGTGGCCGTAGGAGCCGTAGCCGAAGAGGTCGCCGCGGACGGTGCCGTAGTCCGAGGTCAGGTCCCAGCCGAGGCCCCGGCCGGAGTCGGCGACCTTGGGGAAGATCTCAACCATCCGCTCGACGGCGAGGGGGCTGAGGATGCGGGCGCCGTTCCACTCTCCGGCCCGGAGCATCATCTGGGCGAAGACAGCCAGGTCGTCGGCGGTCGAGAAGAGCCCGGCATTGCCGGAGACGCCGCCCTGGAGCCGGGCCAGCGGGTCGTGGACGACCCCGCGCAAGGGCTTGCCGTCGATGACAAGCGTCGGCACGCAAAGCGGCAGGAGGTCCGGCGGCGGGTTGTAGCACGTCCGCTTCATGCCCAGCGGCTTGAAGACGTTCTCCGCGGCGAACTCGGCAATCGTCCGGCCGGTCGTTTTTTGGACGATGTGGGCCAGCGTGATGTAGTTCAGGCAGCTGTAATTGAAGTGCTTGCCGGCCGGCGTGTCCTTGGGCAGGCGGGCGATGACCTTGGTAACGAGGTCTTCGGTCGAGCACGGGTTGCCGAACTGCTTCTCGACCTCCTTGGGGTCGGTGTACGGCGGCAGGCCCGAGGTGTGCGTCAGGAGGTGGTAGAGCCGGGCGTCCTCCCCGGGGATGCCCTTCTCCTCGATATAGGGCGCGAAGTCGGGGACATAATCCTTGACCTTGTCCCAGAGCCGGATGCGACCCTGCTCGACAAGGATCATGACGGACGTCGCGGTGGCCACGGGCTTCGTGACCGAGGCCATGTCGAACAGCATATCGGCCGTCATCGGCTTCGGCTCGGGCACCCACTGGCTCTCGCCGAAGGCCTTGCGGTAGACCGTGCGTCCCTTGTGGGTGACGAGGAGGACGGCGCCCGGGAAGTCCTTGCGCGCTACGGCCTCCTGGATGATGCGGTCGAGATTGGCCAGGCGCTGGGAGGACATGCCGACCTCCTCCGGCTTGGCCGCCGGCACGGCCTGGGCCAGGGCCGCGGACGCGCCCGCCAAGAGGAGCAGCAGCGCCGCGCATACGATGGACGTTCGTTTCATCTCCGTCTCCCTTCTTGCCGCCCGCCTCTCCCGGTCACTTCTTGGCCGGGGGGGCCGGCGCCTCGTCTTTCCACACCAGGCCGTCCTGGCGGATATGCCAGCTCGCGCCGGCCTTGTTCGTGTAAATCGCCTCGAACAGGCTCCGGGTCGTCTGGAGGATTGGCGGAAACGCCCAGTCCTTGACCTTGAGCTCTTTGGCGTTCCTCAGGCCCATGGCGCCCAAGTCGGTCGAGAAGCTGCTCTTCTCGTCGAAGGCCGCCCTCTCACGGTAATAGATCTTCCGCAGGGCCCACTTCACCTTTTCGTCGGGCCGTTCGGAAAACCGGTCGCCGCCGGCGCCCGCCTTTTTGTCCGAGAACTGGACGTATCCCCACATCTCCGGGTAATGGATGTTGATGACCCCCTGGGGGACCCAGGTCCAGTTGTCCTCGGGCAGCGGCTGGTCCGTTCCCTTGGCCTTGGTCTTCGTATATTTCCCGTCGACGACGTCGAGATAGTACTCGACCCGCGAGAAGTTCATCCGCCACTGGTCGCCAGAGGCGGGCCGCTGGGGCTTGCCGGGGATGCACTCCTTGAGGACGTCGAATGGGATGGCCATCTCCACGGTCCAGGCCTTGTCCCGGTCGGAGGGGTCGTTCAGCGTGCCGTTGACATGGACGGCCGTCTTGAGGCCGCGGATGTCCCAGGCGTGGACGGCCGGGCCGCCGTCGCGGTACGGCTTGACGAGCAGCAGGTCCCAGACCGTGTTCAGGGCGTTGATCTCGAGCTCGTAATAGTCGTGGGTGTCGCCGTCCGGGTCGATGAAAACCTCGAAATCGTTGTCCTCGAAGATGACCGAGTCCCGCGCGGTGAGCGTCGCCCAGACGTTCGGCTCCTCGAGGTAGGCGCCGATATAGAGATACTGGTCGTCCCAGAGCATCTGGACCCGCGTCCGGTAGCGCGGCCGCGGCTTCTCCGGGCCCGCGATGTCGCCGAAGACCTCCGTCCAGTCGCCCCTCGTCCAGGACTCCTCGTTCAGGAGCCCGTCAACGGTGATGGGACCCGCGGCGCGCTGGATGATATACTTGGCCGGGGCGAACGGGACCTGCGGCTCGGGGACCTTCTGGAGGACGTCGGCCGCTAGGGTCCCGGCCGCGAAAGCCAGGACAAGCGGGCCGGCCAGGGCGGCCGCACGGAAAAATGTCACGCGCTGACTCATGCGCTCCTCCGCCGTTCAGAGTTCGAGGAAACGGACCTCGTTCCCGCAGAAGGCCAGGAACCGCTCGAAGTCCGCGAACGAGATATCCAGGGTCGAAGTGTTGACGTTCGGATGGAAGCCCAGGGAAGTGCTGGCCCGCAGGTCCGCGTCGACGACGACCCGGACCTCCTTCCCGGCGTCGTTGATCAGCCCGAAGGGCGAGACCGAGCCGGGCTCGAGGCCGAGGCACCTCATCAGCCGTTCGGGCGAGCCGAAGCTCAGCCGGTCCTCGTGGAGGACATGATTGAGCGCCCTCAGGTCGACGACCTTCGAAGTCGGGGCGATGACGAGATAGTGGCGGTTGCCCTTCTTATTGCGGAGGAAGAGGTTCTTGCAATGAGTGCCGCGGAGAGCCGTCCAGTGTTTGTCGGCGTCCTCGACGGTGAAGACGGGCGGGTGCTCGTGGCGGACGTAGGGGACGCCGAGCCGGTCCAGGACGTCGAGGACCTTCTGTTCGAGCTCGGTCACAGGCATGTTCTCATCCCTGATTACATTATTCTAAAAACCGAGAGGGCGCAAGCCGGAAGGGGCCTCGGCCGTTTGGCTTTCGCCCTCCGTTCCTCTAAAATGATCTCCTCGACATCGAGTTCGCGCGGAAAGGAAGACGCATGGCCCATTTCTCCATCCTCTTCTCCCCCATCGCCGTCGGCGGTGTCACCGTCCCGAACCGGTTCGTCCGCTCGGCCACCCAGGACTACATGACGACCGAGGCCGGAGAGGTGACCGACCGCCAGGTCGAGCTCTACGCGCGGCTGGCGGAGGGGGAAGTCGGGCTCATCATCACCGGCCATGCCTATGTCCGGAAGGAAGGCCAGGCCAGCCCGCGCCAGCTGGCCGTCTCCGACGACCGCCTTGTTGAGGGGCTGGGCCGGATCGCCGCGGCCGTCCATAGCTTCCCCTCCCGCGTTTTTCTCCAGATCGCCCACGCCGGCCGCCAGACCAAGGAGAAGCTGTGCCTGTGCACGCCCGTCTCTCCATCCGCGGTCTATGATCCCGTTTCCAAAATCATGCCGCGGGAGCTCGCGCCGACCGAGATCGAGGGCCTGATCGCCGACTTCGTCCAGGCCGCGCGCCGGGCCAAGGAGGCCGGGTTCGACGGCGTCCAGCTCCACGTCGCCCACGGCTATCTCCTGTCGAGCTTCCTTTCTCCCCACACGAACAGGCGGACGGATGCCTGGGGCGGCCCGCTCGAGAACAGGGCCCGGGTTATTGTAGACATTACGCGCGGGATCCGGGGACTCCTCGGCCGCGGCTTTCCCGTCATCGTCAAGCTCAACTCCTCGGACCTCATGGACACGGGGCTGACCGTCGACGAGAGCGTCCGCGCCGCGGTCCTCCTCGAACGCGCCGGCATCGACGGGATCGAAGTGAGCGGCGGCATGGCCGAGGCCGGCAAAGGCTCGATCTGGCCCGGACTGCGAAAGCCCGGGGACGAGGGCTATTTTGTTGACGCCGCCGAGAAGATCAAAGCTGCGGTCAAGGTCCCCGTCTTCGGCTTGGGCGGCATCCGCTCGCTCGAGGTCGCCGAGACATTCGTCCGGGACGGCCGCGTCGACCTCGTCTCCATGAGCCGGCCGTTCATCCGCAACCCCTACCTCGTCAGGGACTTCCGCGAGGGGCGGCTCGCGCTGTCGGAGTGCATCTCCTGCAACAAGTGCCACAACCTCCGCGGCATCCGCTGCGCCGATCTGGTCAAGACGGGGACCCGCGCCTGATTATTGGGGACATGGACCTTAGGTACGTGTCCCCTCTTCTCGTTGTTTCAGCCCATGAGGTCCCGGCGGGCCGCCTCCATCAGGATAATGAACGCCTGGCCCTCGGTCGCGACCCCCGGCTTCTCGAAGGTCGGCGAGCCGCAGACGTCTTGGACGAAGCCGAGGTCGTCCACCTTGCCGCGCGCTGCCCGGCGCATGACGTCGGCGTCCGCGAGATAGGACTTCGCCAGCCAGCCGGCCCGGACGCCGCGGAAGATCGTGTAGGAGAGCATCTGACCGAGGTTCGTCTCGACGAACGTCTTCGGGTCGTCGACGACGTCGTGGAAGAAGCCGTCGGGACGGCGACGGCGGAGGCACGCGTCGAGGACGTCCTTGATATAGCCCTGGAGGCGCTTTCGCTCGTCCGCCATCCTCTCGGGCAGGGCGCGAAGGACTCGCGTCATGCCGGCCGCGGCCCAGCCGTTGCCGACGCCCCAAAACGCCTCCCGCTCGAAGGCCTTCCTGCCGTCGTCCCAGATGTGCGAGAAGAGCTTCGCGGAAGGGTTCCAGAGCAGCTTCCGGAACCCCTCGACTTGTTTCAACGCCTCCGCCGGGGCGCCCGCCACGGCCAGGAAGGGTGGGGCCATGTACATGGAGTCGACCCAGACTTGGGGCTTGTGGTCGATGTGATGAAGGGTGCCGTCAGCCGTCCTGGGCGCGGTCTTGAGGAGGTACTGGAGCATCCGGTCCGCGGCGGACTTGAAAGTCGGATCTCCGGTCGCCTTGGCAGCGAAGAGCACGCCCTCGCCGTTCGCGGCCGGGTCGGTGACGCCATGGTTGTCGGAGACCATTCCCAGACGGCCGTCCTCGTAGGCGCGAAGGACTGCCCCTTGGGCCATCCGCACGACCATGTCTCGGTCCCCCCACTCGAGGAGCGCCTGCATGGCCACGCCCTGCTCCCAGGCCTCCCGCTGCATGGCGAGCATGGCCATTTTCGCCTTCTCGATGAGCGGGTCCGCCGCCGGACGTCCCGCCGAGGCGGCGGCAGGCTTCGTCCCGATGCTCGCCAGGGCTCCCGAGGCCGCGCCCGCTCCGACGATATCTCTCATGGCTTGGCGTCTGTTCATAGCGCTCTCCCTTCCTTTAGCCGGGCCGCATCATCCCACGTCCGGCGAAGGGATTCTAGCCCAACCCCGGCGGCCGGGGCAACCTCTCCCCCGGAAGCCGCCGTTGCCAAGCGGTCGCCGCTCGTGGTAATGTCCCGTCGAAGGAGGACCCGATGTCGAAGACAACACCCGTTGCCGCAGCCGTCATCGTCCTTGGCGCCATCGTCCTGAACCCGGGGTGCCAGCGAACGGCCCAGCCGGGCCCGCTTTCCGGCCGCGTCTTCAATGTCCGCGACTTCGGCGCGACCGGCCGCAAGGCCGACAACGCTCAGGCCCCGATCCAGAAGGCCCTGGACGCCTGCGCCGCGGGCGGAGGCGGGGTCGTGCACGTCCCGCCCGGAGCGTACACCACGGGCACGCTCCACCTCCGGAGCCACGTCCGCCTCTTCGTCGAAGCCGGGGCCACAGTCTTCTCCATCAAACAGAAATCTGCCTTCGACAAGGAATCCCTCCTCTACGGCGAGGACCTCGTCGATATCGCCATCGAGGGGCGCGGCGCCTTCAACGGCGAGGCCGGCTACGACTGGCGGCTCAAGGGCGACCACCAGGACGATTTCATCCGCTCGAACCAGGTCGAGATGGAGAAACTCGGCCTGCCCCTCATGCGCTCCTTCCCCAAGCCCGACCAGTTCGGCAACCTCGTCCTCCTCGTCCGCTGCAAGGACGTCCGCATCTCCGGCGTCTCTTTCATCGATTCGCCCTCCTGGACGATGCACCCCGTCCACTGCGAGCGGATGGTCATCGACGGGATCTATATCCGGACGAGCCTCAAGTCCGGCGTCTGGGCCGACGGCATCGACCCCGACTGCTGCAAGGACCTCCGGATCTCGAATTGCACGATCGAGACTGGCGACGATGCCCTGGTCTTCTATTCCATGGACTGGTTCGGGCCGGCCGCTCCCTGCGAGAACATCACCGTCACCAACTGCCGGCTCAGCTCGGCCTCGAGCGCCATCAAGTTTTGCGACGGCAACATCGCCGGCATCCGCAACGTGACCATCGACAACTGCGTCATCACGGATTCCAACCGCGGCATCGCCTTCATGACCTTCGACGGCGGGGCGGTCGAGAACGTGGTTCTCTCGAACCTGGTCATTGAGACCGTCCGTAACGACTGGTTCTGGTGGGGTGACGGCGAGCCCTTCCACTTCAACATCCGGAAGCGGAGCGAGGTCCACGCCAACTGGCCCAAGGACAAGGACCGGCCGGCCGGCGCCATCCGCAACGTCAAGATCCAGAACGTCATCGCCCGCGGCTACGGCATGAGCGTCTGCAACGGCCACCCGGGTTCCTGGCTCGACGGCGTTTCGTTCGAGAACGTCAAGCTCACGATCGCCCACGACCCGAAGGCCCCTTACGACAAGGCGGTCGATGCCATCCGGTTCGAGCTGGCCAGGAACCTCCGGCTCAGGGACTTCGAGGTTGTCTGGGAGAAGCCGCTCTACGACAAGTGGCGGAGCGCGCTGTCGTTCGAGGACGTCCGCGGCCTCATCCTGGACGGCGTCACCGCCCGCCAGGCCCAGGACGCGCCGGGGGAAGCGGCCATAGTCTTCCGGCGGGTCGAGGACGCCGTCGTCCGGGACTGCCGGGCGGCCGAGGGCACGGGCACTTTCCTCCTCCTCGCCGGCCCGGAGACGCGCGGCGTCGTCCTCTCCGGGAACGACTTCCGGCGCGCCGGGAAGGGTTGGGCCGCGGCCGGAGGCGCCAAGATCAAAGAAGTCGAAATTAAGAACTGAAGCTCCACGGCCTCTTGTCCGTGGAATCCCGCGAAAGGGATTGAATTTTTCCCCCCGTTCGCATAGATTGGTCTATTCGCGGCCCGCGAGGCCCAATGCCGGAGAACCCGACGCCCGACCTGATCGAACGCATCCACGCCCGCGTCCGCGGCCGTTTCCCGACCATCGACCGTGACGCCCGGGGCCAACGCCGGATCTATCTCAACAGCGGCGCGGGCAGCCTGATGGTCGACACGGCCATGGACGCGGCCGCCGCCGCCAACCACAGCCTCAACGCGATGCCTGGCGCCGTCACCCCCGGCGAGGTCGAGACGGCGGGCTTCCATGACGCCGTCCGCGGCCTGGCCGCCGACTTCCTTGGCGCGGCGAGCGGCCGCGAGATCTCCTTCCATGTCTCGACGACGGCCGCCCTCTTCAACCTGGCCTTCGGCCTCCGCGGGCGGACCGGCCCCGGGCAGAACGTCATCGTCACCGACCTCGACCACATGGCCAACATCTCCCCTTGGGAGACGGTCCTGGGCGAGGAGGCGGCGGCCGAGGTCCGGCGCGCCCCGGTGGCCCCCGACGGGACGCTCGACGCCGCCCGCCTGCTCCAGCTCGTCGACGGACGGACGACACTCCTGGCCGTGACCATGGCTTCGAACGGGCTCGGGACCGTGCCGCCCCTGGCCGCGATCGTCGCCGACGTCCGGAGGAAGGCGCCCGGCTGCCTGGTCGTCATCGACGCCGTCCACCACGCCCTGCACGGGCCCATCGACGTCCGGGCCATCGGCTGCGACGCCCTGGCCTTCTCCGGCTACAAGGTCTTCGGCCCGATGCTCGGCGTCCTTTGGGTCTCGGAGGTGTTCGCCGAGAGGGCCCGGCCGTACCGCGTCGAGACGAACAAGAACGTGGCCCCGTACAAGTTCGAGCAGGGCATGCTCAACAACGCCGCCCTGGCCTCGCTCCGGGCGGCCCTCGAATACCTCCTCTGGCTCGCCGACGAGGCCGCCGCGAACGGCCGGGCCTTCGCCGGGCGCCGCGAGGGCTTCGTCTCCGCTCTGACGGCCGTGGCCGAATACGAGAAGCTCCTCTCCCGCCGCGTTCTCGAAAGCTTCAGGGGCCTGCCCCGGGCCCGGTTCACGGCCTTCGGCCTGACCGACCCGGAGCGCGTCGCCGAGCGCGACCCGACCTTCGCCTTCGAGGTCGCCGGCCAGACGCCCAGCCAGACGAAGACCCTGCTCTGGGAACGGCATGGCGTGCAGATCGCCGACGGCAACCACTACTCGGCCGCGGTCACGCGCCACCTCAAGCGTCCGGCCCTCTGCCGGGCGAGCTTCGCCCATTACGACACGGCCGGGACGGCCGACATCTTCCTCGAGGCCCTGGCGGACCTCGTCGGGAGCCGGGGATGAGGAACCTCTTCGGAAGGCGGCCCGCGGTCCTCCTCTCCCTGGTCATCGCCGCCGCCCTCTCTTCGCTCGCCGTGGCCGGCGCGAGTGCGGCTGCGGGCTCCGACGATCCCCGGGTCCTCATCCGCACCGAGGCCGGCGACATCACCATCGAGGTCGGCGATTCCAAGGCGCCGTTGACCTCGGCGAATTTCCTGCGCTACGTCGACGCCGGTCTCTACGAGGGCACGACCTTCTTCCGCGCGGTGACCCCGACCAACCAGCCGGCGAACAAG
>JBBISK010000065.1:0-9596 GCA_037441295.1 Candidatus Aminicenantota bacterium
GACGGCCGCAAGGCCCTCATCTCGGCCGTCTACACGGTCGGCGTCTCTGGCTCGCGGGACCTGGGGGAGACGATGGGCGTCTTCGAGGGCAGGGGGCAGGGCACGGGCTACCTCAACTTCCTCGTCGACGCCGGCTACTTCACGGAATACCGGCTGGACTTCAAGGTCGACGCCGCGTTCGTCTCGAAGAAGGGGACGAAGCGGCTGCTCGAGATGCCCTTCACCTTCAGCGTCCTGGCCGAGGTCAACCTCATCGGCAACACCAGGCCCTGACCACGCCGGCGCAGCCGGCCCGGGGCGTGCCGCACTTGAATTCGGACGGGGTTGGGCGTATCATCGTTTTCGCATCAGGAGAGGCCCGGTCCTCGTGGACCAGGCCCGGCAACCTGGGGCGGACACCCGAGGTGCTCACTCGCCAGCGGCGAGGATGTGGTCGCGAAAGCGAAAGCGGCAACCAAGTGTCCGACGGCCGAGACCCGCTCTCCTGGTGAAGGATGAGCGGGTTTTTTCGTGGCCGGAGAGACGCCCGCCGCCGACCCCACCCTCCCCTGAACGAGCCCCGGGCCGCCCGCGTGCCTGAAAGGAGGCCGCGATGGCCAAAGACTTCGTCTTCACTTCGGAATCCGTGTCCGAAGGCCATCCCGACAAGATGGCGGACCAGATCTCCGACGCCGTCCTGGACGCGATCCTGGCCCAGGACCCCAAGGGCAAGGTCGCCTGCGAGACGCTCCTCACGAAGAACGTGGCGATCGTGGCCGGGGAGTTGGGCACCGAGGCCCGCATCGACCCGGTCCAGATCGTACGCGACGTCGCCGAGGACATCGGCTACTCGGACGCGCGATGCGGCTTCGACCACAAGACCTGCGCGGTCTTCACCTATCTCGGGCGGCAGTCCGCCGACATCGCCCTCGGCGTCGACCGCAGCGACGGCGAGATCGGCGCCGGCGACCAGGGCCTGATGTTCGGCTACGCGACCGACGAGACCCCGGAGCTCATGCCACTGCCCATCCGCCTGGCCCATCGGCTCGTCGAGCGGCAGGCAGCCGTCCGCAAGGCAGGCCTCCTGCCCTGGCTCCGTCCCGACGCGAAGTCCCAGGTCTCCGTCCGCTACCGGGACAAGCGGCCGGTGGCCGTGGAGAAGGTGGTCCTCTCGACCCAGCACTCGAGCGACGTCGGGAACGACGTCATCCGCGACGCCGTCATCGTCGAGATCATCGAGAAGGTCATCCCGGCCGAGCTCCGCTCGGACGGCATCGAATGCCTCGTCAACCCGACCGGCCGGTTCGAGATCGGCGGCCCGGTCGGCGACACCGGCCTGACCGGCCGCAAGATCATCGTCGACACCTACGGCGGCAGCTGCCCCCACGGCGGCGGCGCCTTCTCGGGCAAGGACCCGACCAAGGTCGACCGTTCCGCGGCCTACGCCGCCCGGTACATCGCCAAGAACATCGTCGCGGCCGGCCTGGCCTCGCACTGCACGGTCCAGCTGGCCTACGCCATCGGCGTCGTCGAGCCGTTCTCGCTCATGGTCAACATCCACAGCGGCGGGCGGGCCAGCGAGCGGCGGATCGAGGAGGCCGTGCGCCGGATCTTCCGGCTGACGCCGAAGGGCATGATCGAGATGCTCGACCTGCGCCGCCCCATCTACCGGAAGACGGCCGCCTACGGGCACTTCGGCCGCGAGCTCCCGGAGTTCACCTGGGAGCGCAAGGACAAGGTTCGCGAACTGCGCGAGTTCTTCGGCTACGACAGCCTCGACGCGCGCCGGCCGGAGTAGTTGTCAGACGAGGCGGACCCAGCGGCCGATCGAGGTGAAGTAGAGCCCGGATTCCTTGACCGGCCGCCCCGTCATCCGCTCCCAGAACCGCGTGTAAAGCTCGACCTGCGGACGATAATGCTCGACGAGCGCGGCGAGCGCCTCGCCCGCCGCCTTGACCCCGAGCCCGAGGATCTCGTCCGGGATGCGGTCGGTCTTGTAGTCGGCGATGACCCAGCCGTCCGCCTCCTCTAACAAAAGGTCGATCGCGCCGGAGAGAATAATGGGCGCCCCGGGGACCGGAGCGAGCGGGCGGCCGCCGGCCGAGGGAGCCAGGCCGACGCGCGCCGCGAGGTCCGCGTATTCGGCATCTCCCTCCCCCACACTCACGGCGAACGGCATCTCGAACAGGCGCCGCCGCGCCGCCATGGCTCGCGCCCAAAATTCCGACCCGACGATGGCGCGGACGTGCCCGGCTAGATCGGCGGCGTGAGAAGGGTCCCGGCCCGAGACGGCCAGGACATCCCTGGCCATCCGTTCCAGCCGGCCGTCGAGCGCGTCTGCGCCGCCCCGCTGCTCCGTCACCTCGGCCGGAGACCGCGACTCGCCCAGCGCCTTGAGCATGACGTGGACCTCCGAGCCCCAAAGCCCGAGGCCTCCCTTGGCCCATTCGGGGAGCTCCCGGTCGCGGCGGGCGACCGAGGTCACGCTCTCGTGGAGCTCGCCCGCCTTCGAAGCATCCCCGAGCCTGCGCCGCAAATCGTCGCGGCCCCGGCGGACGTCGGCCGGCTTGAGAACGGCCGCCGCGACCCTGGTCGCCGCTCCGTCGCGCTCGGCACGTTCCCTCGCATCGGCCGGCGGCGGCACCGGCAGCTCCTCGACCCCGGCCAGGCCGTCCTCGAGCAACCCCCAGGCCTTTCTCGCACCGAGGTCGCCGGCATAGCAGCTGACGACGAGGAGGTCCCTGGCCCGGGTCGCGGCGACGTACATCAGCCGGCCCTCCTCGGCATTCTCGTATTTCGTCTCCTCGGCGGCGCTCTCCTCCCAGCCGGCCGGCTGCGAGAGCGTCTTCGTCGTGAACCCGGCCGGCTTGGTGAAGCGGAAATGGCCGCGGGGCGTCAGGGGCGCGCCACGCGAGGACGGCTCGGAGGCGCGGGCCGGGCCATTCGTCCGGACGATGTGCTTGTCCGGCTCGAAGTCCCGGACGCCGACGGGGTTGGCTAGGATGACCACGGCCGCCTCGAGGCCCTTGGCCTTGTGGAGGTTCATCAGTCGGACGGCGTTCCGCCGGCCGGGCGCGAGGCTCATCTCCTCGACCGGCTGGGCGCCGACCCACTCGGCCATGAACTCGACCGCGGCGGCGAAGGAGGTCGCCTCCGCGCCCTCCCGGGCGCGCAGGGCCTCGACGAGCTTGAAGACGTTCCCGGCCCGGCTCGAGCCCATCTCGGACGTCACGAGGTGGCAGAGGACCCCCGAATCCTGGAGGATCGTTTCCAGGGCCGCCGAGGACGGGACCCTGTCGACGAGGTCGCGCCAGTTCCGCAGGACGCCGAAGGCCCGTTTCACGCGTTCCGTCCCCTTTTCCGCCGGGGCGAGGTAAGAGAACTCCCCGCCGGCCGCGCGGTGGGCCAGGAGGTCGCGGTCGCTCAGGCCGAAGAAAAGGCCCCGCAGCACGCCCACCGTGTAGACCGGGTCGTCGGGGTCGTCCAAGGCGCGGAGGAGGTTCATGATCTCGCCGACCTCGCCGTTGTCGGTGAAAGCGTCGCTGCCGGAGATCTCGTAGGGGAGGCCGAGCGCTTCGAGCCGGCGGGCGTACATGTTCATCCGGTCCTTGTACCGGAAGAGGACGAGGAAATCGCCCGGCTCGGCCGGCCTGGTCGCTCCTTCAGCCGCCGACATCTTGAGGTTCCCAGCACATGCCCAGGCGATGTAATCCGCGACCCGCCGGGAATCGAAGTCGGCGATGTCCTCCTTGGCGTGGCGCTTGACGGCCGGGACGGTGATCTTGGAAATGCCCGAAGCCGCCCCGGGCGTGGCCGTGCGGACCGTTTCGAGGGGCATGAAGCCGGCCTGGTAGGCATCGGCTCGGCCGGGGAAGACGCTCTTAAAGAGCGGATTGACCCAGCCCGCCAGGCAGCCGAGGGAGCGGAAGTTGGCGCTGAGCTCGAGGACCTCGCCGCCGCCTTTTTGGATCAGGTCCTTGACCAGGTTGTAGATGTCGATGTCGGCCCGCCGGAAGCGGTAGATCGATTGCTTCGGGTCGCCGACGAGGAAAAGGGACCCGGGGGCCGGACGGAGCCGCGTCCAGTCGCGCTCGGCGACGTCCGTCCCGGCAAGGTAGAACAGGAGCTCGGCCTGGATGGGGTCGGTGTCCTGGAACTCGTCGACCAGCACCGGGTGGAAGCGTCGCTGGAAATATGTCCGGACCTCGGGGTTGTCGCGGAGGAGCCGCGCCGCGAGCAGGAGCTGGTCCTGGAAGTTGAGCCGCGACTCGGCCCGCCGCCGCTCGGCGTAGAACGCGACGGCCGGAAGAAGGAAGGCCAGGGCGCGGGCGTGGCGGAATTCGCGCCAGCCGCGCAGGGCCTCGGCCGCCGGGCCGTCCCGGAACGCCTCGGCCGCTTCCTGGGCCGCCTCGGCCTCGTCCTTCGACGGCCAGCGGTTCTTGGTCACGCCGAGGCTCTTGTCGAAAAGCTCGACGGTCTCCATGAGCGGCCGCGGCCGGTCGAAGCCGAGGTTGCGCCGCCGGATGAGGCAGCGGATGACGAGCGCCTGGAGGGCGTCGTAGCCCTTCTCCGGGCGCGCCTCCGGCATGAGCGGGCCCAGCCGGTCGAGGAGTCCCTCGAGCGCCGCCCGGACCGGCCGCAGGCCGGGCGGCGACGGCCGGCCGGGGACCGGCTCGACGTCGGGAAAGGCGGCCAGGGTGGCGAAGGCGCCCTCGAGCTCCTCGGGGTCGAGCCCGGCCTCGTCCAGCCCGAGCAGGGCGGCCTCGTTACGGAGGCGGGCCACGGCCAGGTATTCGTCCCAGGATTCCTCGAGGAGAACGCGGTCCTCCGTCTCGTCGAGCTCGCGGAACTCGGGGTCGATCCCCGCCTCGACCGGACGCTCGCGGAGGAGGCGCGACGAGAACGAGTGGATGGTGCCGATAAAGGCGCGCTCCAGGTGCTCGATCGCGGTATCGAGCCGAGCTCGGGCCGCGGCGTCCTTCTCCCCGAGCCGGGCCCGCTCGAGCCCGACCTGGAAGCGGCCGCGCAACTCGGCCGCCGCCTTGCGGGTGAAGGTCACAGCGGCCAGGGTGTCGATGGTCGCCCGGCCCGACCGGAGGACGGCGACGAGCCGGGCGACGAGGCTTTGTGTCTTGCCCGAGCCCGCTCCCGCCTCGACCAGGAAGTTCGTCCCGAGGTCGCGCTCGATCCGGTCGCGGGCGGCCTGGTCGGGGGGCGTATGTCTAGTCATCGGCGTCACTTGTACTCGTCGAGCCTATCGTAGGCCTCGAAGACCTCGGGGTTGGCCTGCCTCTTCCGTTTCGTCCCTTCCGGCGCGCCCTCGCAGACGGGGGCGAAATCGCAGAAGCGGCACTTGGCCTCGGTCCCGGCGATGAAATAGCCCCTCTCGAGGAGGCGGAGGAGGTCGTTGAGGAGGCGCCGCAGCCTGTCCCGGTCGAAGCCGCGGACCATGATCTCCCGGCCCTCGCCTCGCCGCGTCGGGAAGAAATAGCCGCTCTCGGTCACACGCGCCTTCGGGCCGGCCCGGCCGTGGCCGAGGAGACCTTCGACGACCACGGCGTAGAGGGCGTGCTGGACGACCCTGCCGCGGCCGAACTCGACCAGGTTCTCGTATGGCGCGTAGCTTCCCGTCTTGTAGTCGAGGACCCGGTAGGAGGCCGGGCCGGTCCGGTCGAGCCGGTCGATGAAGCCGCGGAGGAGGAACGAGCGGCCGCCGCCGAGGTCGAACTCTTCCGCGGAGAACTCCTTCTCGAACTCGAGCGGCTCGACCTCCGGGCCGCGCCGCTCCTCGGCGGCGAGGAAGACCCGCATCGACTCCAGGATGTCACCGCGCTCGCTCTCGAAGACCGCGGCCGAGGGCGGCGGGATGGTCTGGGCCTCGCGGTCGATGAGCCGGACCGCGATCTCAGCCAGGACAGGTTCGTGCCGCGCGGCCTCGACCCGTTCCTTCTTCCGCGAGACCTCGGTCATGAACTCACAGAAGATGGCGTGGATGAGGCGGCCGCGCTGGAGCGGGTCGAGCCACCGCGAGCGGTCGAACTCGACCTCCTCCGGCCGCTCGACGCCGAGGATGTGCCGCAGAAAATAGCCGAAGGGGCAGCGGGCGAGGAGCTCCAGGCGCGTCGCCGACATGACCGCCTTGCGGCCGGCCACGGGGTCGACCCGGTCGCGGACGGGGCCGAGGTCGACGATCCCCTCGTACTCGGTCAGCCGGTCGCCGGCCCGGGCCGAAGCTGCGGCCAGGCCCGAGGCGAGTTCGGCGAAGTTGGCCGCGACCGAGGCCGCGCCCTCCGGCGACGGTCCGGACGGGGCGAGCCGGGCCAGCCACCAGTCGACTTCGTCAAAGACCTTCTCGAGCGCGTCGGGGATGAAGCCGGCCGCTTCGGGGAGGTCCCGGTCGAGGGCCGAGTAGTCGAGCCCGGCGTCGCCGTGGCCGAGACGGTGGGCCTGGAGGACGACCGATGACGGGAAGGAGGCCCGTCCCTCGGCGATATCGAAGGACGGATAGCTCAAGGTCACCTTTCCCCGGACGGAGGCCAGCGCGGACGCCAGGCGGAAGAGCTCGGCGCTCAGCCCGTCGGCGGCCGTGGGAAGCGACGGGGAAAGCGCCGCCCGCTCCTCGTCGAGGAGGACCGGGTCCTGGAGCCCGCGGCCCGGGAAGGAGGCCTCGTCGAGCCCGGCCGCGAACGTCACCGGCCGGCCCGACCAGCCACCCGAGAGGCAGTCGGCGACGTGCAGGTGGCCTGGCCGGGGTGCCGAAGCGCCGACCCGCACGGACCCGGCCGCTTCGCGCAGCAGGTCCAGCGCTTCCTTCAGGGGCAGGGCCTGGGCGGGCCCTTCGTCGCGGATCTCCGCGAGCCGGCCGAGGAGGGCTTCGCGAGCCTGGCCGTCCGCGTCGGATACGGCCCGGCCGCAGGTCTCCAGGACACGGGCGAAGCCTGCACAAAGGTCTCGGAGGTCGTAGCGGCCGTCCTCACCCGCCTCCGGGAGGATCGCCAGCAAACGCTCGACGGCCGACGAAACCTCGTGGATGTCCTCGACCTCCGCGAGGAGGCGGGCGCGGCGTTCGGCCGGGGCGTCCCCGGTCTCCTCGCTTTCCGCGCCCGCGGCCCGCTCGAGCTCGGCCTGACGGCCCGTTATGAAAGCCCTGAGGCGCTCGAGGTAGCGCTCCCGGCCCCAACCGATCTTCGCCGCCCGGAGGAGGCGGCAGGCCGTGCGGGCGGGAAGGCTCCGGCCCGCAGCCCGTCGCGGCAGGACGAGGTCGCCGCCGGCGAGAAGGCGGCCGAGGCGGTCGACCGATAGGTCCTCGGCCAGCCAGTCGGCCAGGCCGAAGAAGAGCCGTCCGGGCGAGGTGAAGGAGACCGGGATGCCGCGGCCGAAGGTCACGGGCAGGCCCGTCCGGACCGAGAGGAGATGGAAAATCGTCTCGTGGGGCGAGCCGGGCGGCGGGAGGACCTCCACATCGTCGAAGCGGACGCGGCCGGCGTAGATGCGGCGGAGGATCTCGCGGCATTCGTTGGCCGGGCCGAGCGCCCGGAAGATCGCGGGCGCCTCCCCGGCCGCGCCCGCGGGAGCCTCGCCCGGGGCGAAGAGCCAGGACAGACGGTTGCTCTCCTGCGCCGGCCCGCCAACCCGACGTTCCGGCGGCGGCCAGCAGTGCCGCGGACGGCTCAGCCCGAAGACGGGCTCGCCGGGGACGAGGACGAGCCCGTTGCCGGCCGCGGCGCGCAGGAAATCGGCCTCGACCTTCCTCAGCGGCGCGTCCGCCAGCGAGAGATGCAAGGCCCGCGGCGAGCGGGCGGCCGCCGCGGCCGCGCACCCGGCGAGCGCCATCAGGCCCGCCTCGTCGAGCAGGCCCCGCTCCACCATCGCCCGTTCATAGCGGCCGAGGAGGAGGGCGATCTCCTCGCCTTTCCGGGCGACGAGGAAGCGCTCCGGCTTGAGGCCGGCGCTCGAGAGCCCGTCGAGCCGCAGGTCCCGGATCGCCCGCGAGAGCGTCCGCGTCAGACCGGGGGAGGCGCCGGCTCGGCCGAAATATTCGAGCGCCCCTTCGGCGAGGAGCTCGCGGAACGTCCGGTCGACGAGGGCCAGCCGGGCCGAGGCGGTCATGGGCCGCCCCGCGGCCCGCTCGCCCGCCCGCTCGAGGACCTCCTGGGCCAGAGCGGCCAGGGTGACGAAACGGAGGTTGGCCCACGAGCCAGCCTCGCGCGCCAGGGCCTGGCCGACCTGGCGCCCGACGATGAAGGACGGGACGACGAAGATCTTCTCGTCGAGAGGATGGTCCCGGCAGAATGCCGCGAGGAAACGGATCGTGGCGTTGGCAGACCCTCCGTTGCGGCCGCTCGGCTCCCCGGCCTCCCCCTTCGGCTTCCGCGCGGCGGGGGCGCGTCCGGCCGTCACTTCCCCCCCGGCATCACATAGAGGATGACCTTGTGCGGCCGGCCCGAGCCGACGGGGACGATCTCGCTCGCCGTGATCCGCCCGTCCCAGCCGGGGATGCGGTAGTTATGGGAGACGATGCGCGTCCCGGGCCGGAGCTCCTGCTCGAAGAGCGGCTTCAGCGTCTCGAGCGATTCGGGCAGGAGGTAGAGGGCCAGGACCGTGGCCGGGGCGATGTGGGATTTCGTCGCGTCGGCGCAGACGAAGCGAGTCAGGGCCTCGACCCCTTCCCGCTTCGCGTTGGCCTGGCATTCCTCGATCAGGACCGGGTCGATGTCGATGCCGACGCCTCGGGCGCCGAAGTCCCTGGCCGCGGCGATGACCAGCCGGCCGTCGCCGCAGCCGATGTCGTAGACGACGTCGTTGCGGCCGACCTTAGCCAGGGCGAGCATCCGGCCGACGACCTCGGGCGAGGTCGGAACGTACGGGGCCAGGTCGGCGGCGTCCTCACGGCCGTGGGATCCGGGATAGACCTTGACCAGCCCGTACTCGTCGTAGCGGAAGGAGTAGGGCTTGCCCGGGAAGACGGTGTAGCTGTCCCACCGGGCGCCGTTGTCGTAAGTGATCTCGACGGGGATATCGGTCGAGATCCGGTCGACGGCGCCGACGGCGAGGGAGCGCGTCAGCGCCTGGCGCTGGTAGGGGCCGGGCTCGATGGTGTAGGCGAGCTCCTTCTTCGTGACGTTGCGCAGGGTCGCTTCCGGGCCGACGGCGGAGGCCGGCCGGCGTTCGTCGAGGACGACGCGGTTCTCGACATTGGAAGGGGAGCGGAGGAGAAAGAAAGCGGCGACGGCCAGGGCCAAGAGCGCGGCCGCGCGGATGAGATATCTTCTCACGGACGTTCTATCCGTCGCCTCTCAATAAAAGAAAGAGGGGATACGTCCCTCGAAGCTCGGGACATGTCCCCATCCACTGAAGCTCACTTGTGCTTCGGCTCGACGACCGGGAAGAGGCGGAGCAGGACCGCGCCGTGACGGTGGACCTTCTGGGTGAACCAGTTTTCGAAAACGCCCCAGTCGTACTGGCGCCAGAGGTCGCGGACCTTCCACTTCCCCTTGAGGCCGAGGTCTTCCCAGCGCGCCGTGACCGTGGTCACGGAGTTGCCGCGGTTGAAGAGGCCGACGGCCTTGGAGCCGTCCTCCATGTCCTTGGCCCAGACCTCGCAGTCGTTGAGCTTG
>JBBISK010000065.1:9606-11145 GCA_037441295.1 Candidatus Aminicenantota bacterium
CGGCCTGCTTCCCGAGCGCGTCCTGGTTAACCTCGATGACCTCGTCGTTGCCGAGGAGGCCGAGGGTGAAGTCGTCGAGCTGGGTCATGTCGCCGCCGAAGATGAGGGGCGCGGCGAGGAGGGACCAGAGGCTGATGTAGGTGTACTGCTCGTCCGGCGTCAGGGGCGCCGGGACGAGCTTGCCGTCCCAAAGGATGGACCCGACGAGGATGTTGTCGGGGTCATTCCAGCCGCCGGGCCCGGCGAACTTCTCCTTGCCGGCCTGGCCGAAGCCGATCCGCGACATGGACGTCCAGAGCGTCTTGTCCTCGGGCGGGATGCCCAGGTCGTCGGTCGTGCGCCAATAGTTTCCGCCGACCTCCCTCCCCCACTCCCAGACGTTGCCCATGCCGTACTGGCAGAGGTTGTAGACAATGTCGCGGCCGACCTTATCGAGGGCCGAGCGCATGGAAATGTAGGGCAGCTGGAGGGATGGGACGGTTTTATCGATGGCGACGCGGCTGTACGAGCACCAGTCGTATTTCAGGAAGTCGAAGCCCCAGTCGGCGAATCGCTTGGCGTCCTGCTCCACGTGGTCTAAGCTCCCGGCGTAACCGGCGCAGGTCGCGGGCCCGGGCGAGATGTAGATGCCCGCCTTGAGGCCGAGCGCGTGGACGGCGTCGCAAAAGGCCTTCATGTCGGGGAAGTTCTTGTTGGACAGGAGATTGCCGGCCGCGTCGCGTGGGGGGCCGCCGAGGACCGGGTCGTTCGAGTCGAGCTTGACGTTCCAGCCGTCATCGATGTTGATATACGCGTAGCCGTGGTCGATGAGCCCGGAGGAGGCCATGGCCTCGGCTTGGGCCCGGACCATCTTATCGCTGATATTGGTGTAGGCCATGTACCAGCTCGACCAGCCCATGGGCGGGGTCAGGGCGATCTTGTCCCCGACGACGATGCGGAAGGTCTTCTCGGCGGCGCCGACGGCGTTCTTCGCCCGGACCTTAATCGCGTACGTGCCCTTGATGGCCATCGAACCCTTGATCCGGCCGGTCTTCACGTCGAGCATCAGGCCGGAGGGCAGGCCGGTCGCCGAGAACTCCATCGGCCGCTCGCCGGTCGCCGGGATGGTGTAGGCAAAGGGCGCGCCGGGGCGGCAGCCGTAGATCGTCGGGCCGTTGATCCGCGGCGCCGGCGACGGCTTGGGGGTCAAGCTGCGGGGCTGGGCGAGAAGCGGCAGGGCGAGACCGGCGGAAAGGGCGAGAGCGCAGACCGCGACGGAGAGGATTCGTTTGCGGAACGGGATCGGCATGGGGACACCTTCTTTCGCTGGCTCCAACTTAAATCAGGCGGGGGGAGAGAGTCAAGGGAGGCCGGGAGGAGCAACCGGAGCTACATGAGACGGGATAAGGTCCAAGAAGTCCTGGAACATAGCCAGAGCTTCCTGACGGCTCAAGCTGCGAGCTGAAGAGTGTTACGATGGCCCCGAATCTGCGAACATCAATTGACACGGCCCGGCCAGAAGGAAACGGGCTTCAATGAACTCGTTGTGTATAAAATGAT
>JBBISK010000066.1:0-11101 GCA_037441295.1 Candidatus Aminicenantota bacterium
GCCTACCACCCAGACGTTGATCGCGGGCTCGGCTTTAAGCAGCTTGGCGATTTCCTGCAGAGCGGGGGCGGATTCGGGCTTGATTTCGGATTTGCCGAAGTCGAAGAAAATGCCGGGCACCTCGACGTGGCCGTTTTGCTTCAGGCCGTTGGCCAGGGCTTCGGCGCTGGCAATCACGTCCTGCTTCATACCTTCGCGCTCGACGATGGTCAGGTAGTACATCGCGCCGTTGCTGGCGCGGACCTCGGTCCAGGTCTCGCCTCGGTTGGCCGACATGACGACGATGTTGCCGCAGTGGTAGACCGTGTTGCTATCGTGGGCGGAGACGAGGATGGGCGAGCACCAGTTCCAACGCGTCTCGGGCTTCTGGTTCTGGTAGGCGATATCCTTGGTCTCGCCCGTGACGAGGTCGGTCCGCAGGAGCGGGCCGAACTGGTATTCATTATAGAGATAGCGGTTGGTCCGCCGGTCGAAGACGTTGTACATGCCGTCGCCGCCGCCGACCGTGGACCAGTCCTCGAGGCGTATGGGCGGCCCTCCCCTGAGCCCGGACGTGGCCCCCTCGAAATCATAGTCGCGGGAGCCGGACGATCCCTTCTTCGTGCTGGGCCCCATGAGCGACCCGTTGTCCTGGAGGCCGCCGGCGACCCGGTAGGGGACGGACATGTCGAAATCGACGGCGTAGAACTGCGCCAGGGGCAGGAAGTCCGGGTGGTACCAGGTCTTGCCGGCGTCCCAGGTCACGCCCATGCCGTGGTCGTAGCCGAGGAGCATGTGGGCCGGGTCCGCCGGGTCGATCCAGAGGGCGTGGTTGTCGCCGCCGAAACGGAAGCCGGAGACCCAGGTCTTGCCGCCGTCGCGACTGCCGAGGACCCCGACGCTTAGCAGGAAGATGTTCTGGTCGTTGGTCGGGTCGACGACGATCTGCCCGTAGTAATAGCCGGGGGCCCCGCCGATGCTCCGCTTGTCCGGGCTGACCTTATGCCAGGTCGCCCCGGCGTCCTCGGAGCGGTAGACCTCGCCGTCGATCATGCCCTGGCTCGACTTGCCGTCGAGGATCTCCTGCCAGCGGTCGGCCTCGGACATTCCCGGCTTGTTGGCGTTCTCGACCATGGCGTAGAGGATGCTCGGGTTCTTGACATAGACGGCCAGGCCGATGCGGCCGAGGATGCCTGCCGGAAGGCCGCCGGCGAGCTTCACCCATGTCTTGCCCGCATCCGTCGTCTTGTAGATGCCGGAACCCGGGCCGCCGACCTGGTAGGTCCACGGGCGTCGCAACCGGTCGTAGGCGGCGGCGTAGAGGATGTCCGGGTTCGCCGGGTCCATGGCCAGGTCGACGCAGCCGACGTTCCGGCCCGCGACGACGACCTCGAGCGACTTCGCCCAGGTCTTTCCGCCGTCTGTCGTCTTGAAGACGCCGCGCTCGGCATTGTCCGAATAAAGGTGACCGAGGGCGGCCACATAGACCGTCCCTGGGTCCGTCGGGTGGACGACGATGCGGCCGATATGGTGCGAATCTCTCAGCCCCATGTTGGTCCAGGTCTTGCCGGCGTCGGTGGACTTGTAGACCCCGTCCCCCCAGTAAGTCGAGCGGGAGTTATTGGCCTCGCCGGTGCCCACCCAGAGGACGTTCGGGTCGGACGGGGCCACGGCCACGTCCCCGATGGAAATGGCCTTTTCGTTATCGAATATCGGCTCGAAGCTCTGGCCGTTGTTCGTCGTCTTCCATAGCCCGCCGGAGCCCGTGGCCGCGTAGAAGGTGCGCGGCTGCTGGAGGGGCACGGCGAAATCGACGAACCGGCCGCTCTGGCGCGTCGGCCCGATCGAGCGGTAGTCGATGCCCTTCAGCACGTCGCCGACGGCTGGGAGCGCGGGGCCCGGCGCCTTGCGCGGGGGCTGCGCAGGCCCACCGGCCAGGGCCGGGACCAGGCAGGCGATGAGGCAGACGATGGACAGTCTTTTCGGTGCGGACATAGGGCCTCCTCTCATCCCTTGACGGTGTATGCGACGTGCCTCGCCCGGAGCTCGTCCAGGACAAAGCGGAAGTTGGCCTCGTCGACGCCGATGGTCTCCGGCGGACAGATGCCCTTTCGCGCGAACTTCCCGGCCAGGACGAGGCGCGCCACGGCCGTGGCGGGGAAGCCCGTCGTTCGGGCCATGGACGAGAAGCCCGTCTTTCCGTCCCTCCTGTCGAACAGGCTGTAGACGACCGACCGCGGCCGGCCGTTCTCCTCGCCCTCGACCTGGATGCGCATGAGCGTGAACTCGTCGTCCTCGTCGGCGAGGTGCCACTGCTTGAACAGGACGGCCGATGTGACGTCGATCGGCCGGACCTTGGCGCCGCGGACGTCGACCGGCTCAGCCGCGAAGAAGCCGCTCGCGCGCAGGGCCTGGATGCGGTCCGCGTGGCCGGGGTAGCGGAGGGTCTTCTCGATCATGTTCGGCGCGGCCATCGTCTTGAGCAGGGAGCGAAGGCCGTCGGAATTGAAAGCCTCGAGCGTGCCGACCTCCGGGAAGTCCAGCAGCTCCACGTCGGAGAGGGCCGGCCGGACGACGACGTGGCTGTTCTCGACGTAGCGCGCCGGGCGAACGTACTCCTCGATGACGTCGGCCGGTGAGAACGGGGCCTTGTACTCGAACGGAAAATCCCGCCGGAAGGGCAGGCCGCCGACGTAGCAGCGGAAGTGGCTGACGGACATCCGGGCGGCGTGATGGCCGAGGACCATGTTGCTCATGCCCGGGGCGACGCCGCAGTCGACGACCGCGGTCACGCCCGCGGCCTTGGCCTCGGCGTCGAGGTCCAGGGCGTCCTCGGGGAAAAAAGAGATGTCGACAATGTCACGGCCTGCCTCGATGACCGAGCGCAGGGTCTTGAAGCCCATGAACCCGGGGACGGCCCCGATGACCAGGTCGAACTCCTCGACCGACGAGCGGACGGCCGCGCCGTCGGCCAGGTCCACCGTCATCTTCTTGACGGACGAGCGGCCGAGCTTTTCGAGGCTGGCGGGGTTGACGTCGGCCGCGGTGACGTCGAACTCCGGGGCCAGGTCGGCGGCCATGACGCGGCCGACCATGCCGCACCCGAGCACGATGATCTTTTTCACGAGGCCTCCTTGAAAGTCGTCCTCCCTCCACGAGAGAGCTCCCGTCGGGAAGAAGTTTTTTACTATAGGCCAGGCCGTCTTTTTTTGCAATGTCCAGGCCGGCGGCGGGGCCGCCCCGCCCGCCGCTTCCGGAAATTCCTCAGCCCCCCTGCGGCAGCCCCCCTTCCTCGGCCGCCTCGCGAAGAAGGGCGACGTTCGCCCGCGGCGTGCGCGGGGCGATCGAGCAGGCGGTGCTGAGGATGTAGCCGCCCCCCGGCCCGCCGACGGCGAGCCGCCGCCGGGCGTCGCTCCGGACGAAGTCCGCGTCGCCCTTGAGAAGCGTGTGAACGGGGTCGATGTTCCCCTTGATGAAGACCTTCCGTCCGACCCGGCGCTTGGCTTCGGCCAGGTCCGTGCGGCCGAGAGGCGGCGGGTCGAGGCACTCGATGCCGGAGGCGCCGGAATCGGCCATGAGCTCCAGCCTGTCATGGATGTCGCCGCAGGTGTGGAGGTAGGCATGAGCACCTGCGCTCCGCACGGCCCGGACGATGCGCGACTCAAACGGCAGGACGTAGCGGCGGTAGAATCCGGGCGATAGGAACCCCGCCCCCGCATAGGGTGAGGAAATCTTCACGGCGTCGACGCCGCGTCCGGCCATGCCTGCGGCGAGCGGGACGATGCCCTCGGTCAGCCGGTCCAGCACGGCCAGCGAGCGGCCCGGGTCCTCGACCATACCAAAGAGCGCCTGCTCGAAGCCAAAGAGGTCGAGGAAATAATCCAGAGGCGAAGTGACCTCGCCGTGGAGGGACCAGGCCGCTCCCGTCGCCCGGCCGACCAGGTCGAAGACGTCGAAGAGGCGGGCGGCGTCAAGCGCGAAATGGAGTCCCTGCGACACGGGGATGTAGGGCAGCGGAAGCGGAAGCGCCTCCGGGTCGAAAACGGCGAACTCAGGGCGGGACGGGGACGCCGCCGGAACGGACACCGGAAGGTCGTCGGCCGGGAAGAAGGTCGCCCCGCCGTCCTTCCAGCGGACCCTCTCGCCCGCCCCGTCGCGTTCCCGGGACGCGATGCGGCCGGACCAGCCGGGGTCGTGTCCGTGGAGGCTGACGAGGACCCCGTCGAACCCGTAGAGCTCGCGCATCTTCAGCAAGCCCGAGGCGAAAGTCGCGGCTTCGAGCCAAAACTCCGCGGGCGGAAGGCCGGTCTGGAGGAGCATGTGGCCGATGCTCATCTGGCACATGACGGGCACGCGGTCGGGCGTCCCAAGGGCCATGGCATCTGCGAGGCGTTCCTTTCCGGTCATCTCTCTCCTCCCCGTCGAGGATAGGCCCGATCCGAGCCGCCGTCAAGCCGGTGGCCCCGGGCCGGGTTTTACTTTTTCCCGTCGCCGCGCTATCATTAAGCAACTTATAACGAGGGAGGACCGACCCGACATGACGCCTGAAGCCGAAGACGCCCCCCTCGTCCGCCGTCCGGCTCACTCGGCCTCGTCCCTCCTTGCCCCGCTCCTCGTTGTCTGCGGCCTTCTCGTCGGGGCTCTGTCCGGCCAGACGGCCTCCGGGAGCCCTTCCGACCAGGACCCGGCCGTTACGGCCCCGAGCTATAAGCCCCACGCCATCTTCCTGCCCATCCTCTACTACACGCCGGAAACGCGCCTGGCCCTCGGCGCCGGGGGGGTCCTGAATTACCGCCTGGGGCTCGACAAGGGCAAGACGCGGCCGTCCTCGCTATGGGTGCTCTTCGTCTACACGCTGAACAGCCAGATCCAGGTTTCGCTCAAGCCCGAGGTCTTTCTGCCGGGGAATAAATACGTCCTCAACGCCACCCTCAAGTACGAGCTCTTCCCGACGAAGTTCTACGGCATCGGCAACGATGTCCCGCCCTCCGCCGCGGAGACGTACACCCCGGAGACGAAGGGCTTCCAGCTTTCGGTCAAGCGGAAGATCATCGGGAGCGTCCTCGTCGGCGTCCAATACGACTACGAGAGGACCAACATCCGAAAGATCGAGGCCGGCGGGCTGCTGAGCACCGGCACGTTCACCGGCAGCCAGGGCGGCGTCATCTCGGGGGCGGGATTCAGCCTCAACTGGGACAACCGGGACAACGTCTTCTTCCCCCGCCACGGGAGCTACTTCCAGTTCGTCGCCAACTTCTACGGTCGGTTCGTCGGCAGCGATTTCGGCTACACGTCGTCATGGCTCGACCTCAGGACGTACGTCCCCATCGGGCGGACCGATGTCCTGGCCTTCCAGGCGCTCGTCCGCAGCATCAGCGGGACGCCGCCCTTCTATGAGCTCTCCGTGCTCGGGGGGTCGAGCATCATGCGCGGGAACTACAGCGGCATGTTCCGGGACAAGGCCATGCTGGCTATCCAATCAGAGTACCGGCTCCACCTCTGGAAGCGCCTGGGCCTCGTCGGCTTCATGGGTGTTGGGGACGTCGGTTCGAGCCTAACGGCCATCCAGGTCGGGCATCTCAAGTACTCGTTCGGCGGCGGCCTCCGCTTCAAGGTCGACAAGCGCGAGGGGACGAACATCCGCCTGGACTATGCCTGGGGCACACACTCGAAGGGCTTCTACGCCACCATCCAGGAAGCGTTCTAGCCCCTCCCCCCTTCTCCGCCGACTTATTGCGGCACGCGGGTCACACGGAGCGTCTTGATCTCGTATGGCCCCATCGGCACGACGAGCTCGTTCGCCACTCCCGAGGACGTCAGCGTCGCCGCTCCGGCGGCCGGCCTTTCGATGAGGTCCGTGACGACGGCCTGGACCGGCCACGGAAAGGCGATGCGGGCCTCGGTCTTGCGGCCGAAGGCCTCGTAGAGCCGGAGGACCATGTTCCGGCTGTTGTAGCCCGACTCCATCTTGAGGCCCGAGAGGACGACGTTCGACGGCGACACGCGCAGGAACGAATGCGCCGCACGCAGCGTCCCCTTGTGGGCCATCGCCGTCCGGACGATGAGAGGATTGCCAAGCTCGTAGCCCCGTCGGATCGTGTCCGCTTCCTGCCACGTGCCGGCGTGCGGGTAGAGCGCGTAGAGGAATTCGTGCCGGCCGCGGTCGGCCTCGGGGTCGGGGGCGGTCGCGCCGTGAATGACGGACATCCGGACCGTCGTCCCCTTGATGTCGAAGCCGTATTTCCCGTCGTTGAGCAGGCTGAGCCCCGCGTCCGAGCCCCGGTCGGAGAGGTCGACCCAGCGCAGGGCTGGGACCTCGGTCCCGTCGGCCGGACGGGTGACGGAGCCGTAGGGGATCTCGAATTCCGCCTGGCCGGCCTTGAGGTTCACGGGGAAGGCGGCCTTAATCATCAGATTCCTCTCCTGCCAGTCAAGCTTCATCCGGCAGTCCAAGCGCGGCAGGCCGGCGTAGAGGGTCAGGTCCTGCTCGAAAGTCGAGTCATGGAAGCGCGTCTTGACGCGCAGGACGCCGCGCACGTCGCCATCCTCGACGACCTCGACGGAAGCGCCGGAGGCGCCGATGTCCATGGGCTCGCCCTTGAGGCCGAGCTCCCAGGCGGACATCGAATCGGGCTCGTCCGCGATGGCCTCGAGGACGTTCCCCGGTCCGGCCAGGACCTCGCGCTTAGCGGTCTTGTCGTAGAGGCTCGTGATCCATCCGGTCTTGGGGTCGAGGCGGACCTTGAGATACGCATTCTCGAGCTCGTTCTCCCTCGCTATGAGCCCGTCAGCCGAGTTGACGCTGGCCATCTCGTCAGATTTGGCAGGCATGGGGACTGCGTGGTAAAGCTTGTATCCTAGCGATGGCACGCTCTTGGCCATAAAAACAACACGTAAGAAGACTATATCGCCCTCGATGTGCCTCTCGAGGACCTGGGGCCGAATGCCATTGCCCTCGCTGTCATTTATACGCACGGTCCCCTCTCCGGGCTTAACCTTCTCGCGCGGCACGGCGACCTCGACGATGGCCGGCCCGGTCCGATCCCAGGCGAGCGGGTTATAGACGACGAGCGGCAAACCGTCGCCGCGGGTGTCGACCTGGCTCGTGATCGTCTCGAGCGAGAAATCGAGGGCCCGCTGGCCCCTCGCCGCGGCCTCGCGGTAAAAGCGGTTCGTCTCCTCGTAGACCGGCCCGATGGCCGAGCCGTCGAGGATGTCGTGGAATTGGTTACGGAGGACCGTCTTCCAGGCCTCGTCAATGTCCCGCTCCGGATAATAATCCCTGAAGCCCGAGGCCACGGCCAGGGCCGAAAAACGCTCCGCCTGAAGGAGGAGGCTTTCCGTCGCCCTATTCCGCTTTTTTGTCTCGGCTTGCGTCGTATAGCAGGCCGGGAAGGCGAAATTGAGCTCCCGACGGACGACCGGGATGTCGGCTCCTGAGGCCTCGACCTTCTTGAAGAAAACGGCCGGGTCGGAGAAGATCATCTTCGGCTGACCCGGGTCGTCGCGGTATTTCTCGATGGCCGCGACGTCCGAGTCCCGGGGCCCGCCGCCATGGTCCCCGGCGCCGTAGAGGATGAGGAAGTCCTTGACCGCGGTCTCCGAGGCGGCGTCCTTGAGGACGCCGGAGAGGCCGTCCTTCAGGTCGACGAGATACCAGCCCGGCGGGACGTAGGCCAGGACGCGCGAGCCGTCCTTCCCCTCCCACCAGAAATAGGGCGTCTTGTCCGGGGCGCAGCGCTCGAAAACGTAATAGCGGATGCCGGCCTTGCTCAGGATCTGCGGCAGCTGCCAGTTGTGGCCGAAGGCGTCGGGGTTCCAGCCGACGGACACGTCGTAGCCGAACTTGTCCAGGAAATACCTCTTGCCGTAGAGGAGCTGGCGGGCCAGGGCCTCGCCGTCCGGCATGTTGAGGTCGGGCTCGGACCACATCCCCCCGACCGGGATCCACGTCCCGTCCTTGACCCGGGCCTTGATCTCCTCGAAAAGGCCGGGATAGGCCTTCTCGATGGCCTCGTAGACAGCCGGCTGGCTTTGGGCGAAGGTCAGCCCCGGCAGCTTGGCCATCTGGGCCAGGGTCCCCTTGAACGTCTGGACGGCGATGTCGTTGACCGTTTCCTCCCACCGCCAGAGCCAGCTCAGGTCGATGTGGGCATGCCCGACGAGATGGGCCGTGTACGCTCTTGGGTTCTGGAGGGTTTGCGGCGTCTTGGGCTTCGCCTGCTGGCCCGCCGGCGCCGCGCCGCCGGCGAGGGCGATGACGAGGACGAGCGCCGGGAACAACTGGACCCGGGACGGGCTTCTAAACATGGTTCGACCTCCTCAAGAGCGATCTCGCGGCCGGGGCGGCCCGGCCGTTCCCGTGGCATGCCCCGGCCCGCGCGCGCGGATTTCCGACGGCCCGCTCCGGCTTACTTACGCAGATCCGACGTGCAGTTCGGGCAGCGCACGGCCTTTATGGGGATCTGCGTCCCGCAGAACGGGCATTCCTTGGTCGTCGGCTCGGCCGGCACGGCCTCGGCCTTCTTCTGCATCCGGTTCATGGCCCGGATGACGAGGAACAGGGCGAAGGCGACGATCAGGAAGCTGATGATCTTGTTGATGAACAGGCCGTAATTGAAGGTCACGGCGCCGGCCTGCTGGGCTGCGGCGAGCGAGGCGTACGGCCCCGCGACCTTGCCGGCAGCGAGGACGATATAGAGGTTAGAGAAGTCGACGTGGCCGAGGAGCAGCCCTATGGGCGGCATGAGGACGTCGGAGACGAGCGACGAGACAATGGCCCCGAAAGCCGCGCCGATGATGATGCCGACGGCCATGTCGAGAACCGACCCGCGCAACGCGAATTCCCTGAATTCTTTGAACATCGATCCCTCCTGCAGAAGATTCAGCGGCGTTCGGCGCCCGCCGCCAGGGCGTCCCTATTTCCTGACGGTCGGGAACGAGGAGATGCGGAGCCGGGTGCAGCCCATAGGGATGAGCTCGACCTCTTCGACCGGTCCCGCCGCCTCGGCCGGGCTGGGGGGCACGGGCCCGGCCATCCGACCCTCGGCCTGCCATCCCGGGACCCGGCGGGCCCTGGCCTTCAGCACGACCGGCGCGCTCTCGGGGAGGAAGGGCTGGTAGGCCGGGGCCGATTGCGAGGCCAAGCGCACCGCCGTCCCCGGGTTTGCGGCGTTGACGACGAGTCCGTAGTTCCACGGCGTCGTCGGCAGGACCTCGAAGGCCGGCCACGCGTCCGTGCCGCCGTAACGCTTCCACTCCTCCCCGATCCTGAGCGAGTACCACAGGGGTCCGCGCCGGACGGAGACGGCGTTGCCGACCCGGGGCCAGGGGATGAGGCGGATGTCCATCGGCCATTCGACCGTGACCTGGTCGCCCTGCCGCCAGAGCCGCTTGAGCACGGCGTAGTCCCCGGCCGGGCACTCCCCCTCCACCGCCCGGCCGTTGACCTGGAGCCGGGTCCTCTCCGCCCAGCCCGGGATCCTGACATAGAGCGGGAAATCGACCGGCCGCTCGGCCGAAACGGTCAGGACGATTCGTCCGTCGAACGGGTAATAGGTGTCCTCGGAGATCCCGACCCTCGTCCCCTCGCCCACGACGGCGCTGACGGAAGAGGGTGCGTAGAGGACGGCGGCCAATCCGTTGTCGGCCGTGGCCATCCAAAGGTGCTCGGCGAAATACGGCCAGCCGAAGGCGACGTTGTGCTGGCAGCAGCGGTAGTTCCAGGGGTCGTAAGAAACGAGCGTGCCGCCGTTCTGGAAATCGTGCTCGCCGGAGCTATCGCAGGAGACGAGGTTCGCCGCGGTCAGGTAGTGGAGGCCCTTGAGGTCGGGGGTTAGGGCGGCCGGCAGGGAGTTGAAGGCGACCTCCTCGCAGCGGTCGGCCCAGGCCGTGTCGCCGGTGATGCGGAGCAGGGATTCGAAGCTGGCCATGAACTCGACCATGGAACATGTCTCGGCCCCCTGGCGCGGGTCGGTCCTGCCCGGCCGGATGTTCTCGTCGGCCCCGAACATGCCGCCCGGCTGCTGCCCGTACGTATCCATGACCTGCCGGTAGTTGCGCTCGGCCGCGTCGAGGTACCTACGGTCCTTGGCCTGCATGAAGAAAACGGCCGGCTCGCGGAAGCCCATGGCGATGTTGACGCCGTGGTAGAAGGAGCTCTCGGCCAAGTTCCGGTCCCGCTCTGGGGTCAGGATCGGGGACGTCCAGTCCGAGGTCCGTTCGAACAGCCGGCGGCCGAGGTCGATGAGGAAATTCTCTCCCGTCCGGTTGTAGAGCCAGTAGACGCTTTCGAGATTTTCGCCGCCGCGGAGCTTCTGCCAGCTCCCCGGAAGAAGGCTTTCGACGGGGAGATGGTACTCGTACTGGAAATAACGGCTCATGAACGAGATGACGCGCCGGTCGCCCGTTACGTCGTAGTAGCTTTCAAGGGCGGCGAGCATGACCATGTTCGGCCAGAGGTCGTGGTTCTCCTTGTTGTCGGCCGGCCCGAAGAAGCCGTCGGGCTGCTGGGACTTGATGGCATAGCCAAGCCAGCGCTCCGTCTCCTTCCTCATAGCCGGGTCCTTCAGGAGATACCCCAGGTCCCCGTAGCCTTTGAGCCAGTACGGCATCTCTTCCCACCCCTGGCCCTTGAGGGTGATCCAGCCGCTGTCGTCCTTAAGGAAGCGGCTGAGCTCGGAGAGCCGGCCGGTGACCCCGTCGCGCATCAGCTGGAGCTGGCTGAGGAGCCAGCCCTTCGGCTCGACCGCCCCGATGGGGAGCTTGACGAGCGGGCTCGTGGCCAATGGCGGACGGTTGGAGACGTAGTGCGCGTTGGGTGTCGCGGCCGGGAGGGCTCGGACCGTCCTGGGCTCCCAGTCGAGAGCCCGGCCGGCCCCCGTCCCGATGAACGACAGGAGGACCGAAAAGGACAACAGGAGCCCGGGGAGAAGCAGGTTCCGCATCAGGGTCTTTCGTTCCGGGGCCCGCCGGCGGGGCGGCGGTCCGGGTGCGCCCCTCACTATAGGTCTTCGCGGTCCCGGAGTCAATCCTCGGCCGCCGCCGTCCTGCGGGCTCACCAGCCGATGCCGTAGTCCTCGCCGTAGTTGCTGCTCCCGCCCCAGAACGTGCCGTGCTGCCG
>JBBISK010000067.1:0-11029 GCA_037441295.1 Candidatus Aminicenantota bacterium
AGAAGCGGATGAAGCCGTACGTCCCCATCTTGAGGAGGACGCCCGCCAGGATGACGGAGCCGGCGGTCGGCGCTTCGACGTGGGCGTCGGGGAGCCACGTATGGAACGGGAACATGGGGACCTTGATGGCGAAGCCGAGGAAGAAAGCGAGGAAGACCCAGGATTGGAGGGCGAGGGGCAGGACGGAGCCGGAGTTCAGCATGGCCGTCAGGTCGAAGGTGTGGTAGTGGGAGTAGAGGACGAGGATGCCGACGAGCATGACGACCGAGCCGAAGAGCGTGTAGAGGAAGAACTTGATGGCGGCGTAGAGCCTCCGCTCGCCGCCCCAGATCCCGATGAGAAAATACATCGGGACGAGCATGACCTCCCAGAAGACGTAGAAGAGGACGAGGTCGAGGGAGACGAAGACCCCGATCATCCCGACCTCGAGGAGGAGCATGAACGCGTAGTACTCCTTGACCCGTTCGGTGACGGCCTTCCACGAGCTGAGGGTCGCGAGAAAGGTCAGGAGCGACGTGAGGAGGATGAGGAGGAGCGAGATGCCGTCGATGCCCATGAGGTACTGGGCGTGGATGGCCCGGATCCAGTCGGCCCGCTCGACGAATTGCATCTCGGCCGAGGCCGGGTTGAAGCCGAGGAGGAGGGCGAGGGTGGCCAGGAACTCCAGCCCGGCCACGGCGTTGGCGACGATGCGGACGGCCGCGGGCTTGCGGCCGGGAAGGACGAGGAGGACGAGGAGACCGGCCAGAGGCCAGAAGGTGATGAGCGTCAGAACGGGGATCCCCAGAATGCTCATGCTCTCGTCTCCTTCGAAAGACGGCTGTCCGTACCGGGCGCGGCTTTCCTTATCACGTCATTGCCTCCCGTCAAAAAACCGTCGCCACCAGCGCCATAAGGACGACGAGCCCGATGACGATGGCCAGGGCGTAATTATAAACGTATCCCGTCTGGAGCTTCCGCAGCCCTCCCGAGAGGACCCGGTGGGCGCGGCCGACGCCGTTCACGGCCCCGTCGATGACGTCCTCGTCGACGCGGATCGAGACGGTCGAGGAGTCGCGGGCCAGCCGGGCCGCGCCATTCACGATGCCGTCGATGACCCGGGCGTCGAACCAAGCCGCCAGGCGGCCCAGAGCGAGCGTCCCGCCCACGACGACCTTATTGTAGAGCTCGTCGACGTAATACTTGTGGGTCAGGAGGCCGTAGGCGGCCCGGAAGCGTTCCGCGAGCTTCCGCGCCGGAAGCCCCTCTTTTTTCACATAGACGACGTAAGCGCCCCAGATGCCCGCGATGCCGACGCCCGCCGAAAGGAGCATGAGCGCGAGCTCCGCCCCGGGCGAGAGCGGGGATTCCGCGACGCCCGTGCTCGTCCGGAGGAACCCCGCCAGCCAATTGCCCCCTCCCAGGACACGGGGCAGGCCGATCGTCCCGCCGATCGCCGCCAGCACGGCCAGGACCTGGAGCGGAAGCAGCATGACGCGGGGGGATTCGTGAAGATGATGCCGGGCCTCCGGGTCGAGCCTCTCCCGTCCGTCAAAGGTCAGGAAGATCAGCCGGAACATATAGAAGGCCGTCAGGGCCGCGCCGGCCAGGCCCAGGGCCCAGACGGCGTAATGTCCGGAGGCGAAGGCCGCGCCGAGGATCTCGTCCTTGGAGAAGAAACCCGAGAGGCCGGGCACCCCTGCGATAGCCAGGGCGCCGACGACGAAGACGAGCCGGGTCCCGGGGAGGTGGGCCTTGAGGCCGCCCATCTTTCCCATGTCCTGCTCTCCCGAGAGGGCATGGATGACGCTCCCGGCCGCGAGGAACAGGAGGCTCTTGAAGAAGGCGTGCGTCACGAGGTGAAAGATGCCCGCGGAGAAGGCCCCGACGCCGAGCCCGACGAACATGTACCCGATCTGGGAGATCGTGGAATAGGCCAGGACGCGTTTGATGTCGTTCTGGACAAGGGCCATGGTCGCCGCGTAGACGGCGGTGAGGACCCCGACCCATGCGACTACCGTCAAGGCCGTCCCGGAGAATTCGAATAGGATGTGCATCCGGGCGACCATATAGACGCCGGCCGTGACCATGGTCGCCGCGTGGATGAGGGCCGACACGGGCGTCGGCCCCTCCATCGCGTCGGGGAGCCAGGTATAGAGCGGGATCTGGGCCGACTTCCCGGTCGCGCCCAGGAACAGGAGCAGGGCCGCCGCCGTCGCCGTCCCCTTCCCGACGAGCCCGCTCCCGACGGCTTCGGAGATCCGGCCGATGTCGAGCGTGCCCAGGGCCGAGACGAGAAGCCCGGCCCCCAGGAGGAAGCCGAAGTCCCCGACCCGGTTCGTGATGAAGGCCTTTTTCCCGGCGTTGGCCGCCGCGTCCCGTGAGAACCAGAACCCGATGAGAAGATACGAGCACAGCCCGACGCCTTCCCAGCCGATGAACATCACCGCCAGGTTGGCGCCGAGGACCAGGATGAGCATGGCGGAGGTGAAGAAGTTGAGGTAGGCGAAAAACCTGGCCTGGCTCTTGTCGTTCTCCATGTAGCCGATGGAATAGATATGGATGAGAAGCCCCACCCCGGTGACGACGAGGGTCATCACGGCGGCCAGCGGGTCGTAGCGGAAGGCCATGTCGATCCCGAAGGCCTCGAGGCGTCCGCCCAGGACCCTGACCAGGCTCGCCGGGATCCAGGTGCCGAGTGTCTTGACCATCGACGTCGGGCCGGGGCCGAGCAGCCTGACGAAGCTAGCCACTGAGGCGGCGAAGCTCAGCCCGACGGCGCCGACCCCCACGGCGTGGACGACCCGCTTCGAGAAATAGCGGATGCCGAAGATCCCGTTGAGGAGGACGCCGACGAGGGGGAAGAGCGGGATCCAGGCGAACATCAGGTCATCCCTTGAGCTCGTTGAGGTCGTCCGTGTCGTAGGTATTCTTCTGGCGGAAGTACGACAGGATGAGGGCGAAACCCACGGCCGCTTCGGAGACGGCCACGACGATGACGAAGAGCGCGAAGATCGATCCGCGCGGCGAGTTCAGATGACGGCCCAGCCCGGCGAAGATGACGTTGACGCCGTTGAGCAGAAGCTCCAGGGACATCAGCATGATGACCATGTTCTTCCGGATGAGGACGCCGACGAGGCCGATGAGGAACAGGACGAATCCCAGGCCGAGGACCAGGTTAACGGGGATCATGGAGGTCCTTCCTTCGAGCGACGATCACGGCGCCGATGAGGACGGCCAGGAGCAGGATCGAGGCCAGCTCGAAGGGCACGAGATAGGTCGTCATCAGGGCCTCGCTGAACGCGCCGAGCTCGAGCCCGTTCGCCTCGCCGGAGGCCGGGACGGGCGCGCGCCCGAAGACGATGGCCGCGACCTCGGCCAGGAGCAGGACCGGCGTCAGGACGATGACGAGCTTCGGGACGAACTTCCGTTTTTCCGGAACGACCTCCCTGAGGTTGACGATGACGATGACGAAGACGTACAGGACGACGATCCCGCCGCCGTAGACGATGATCTGGATCGCCCCCAAGTACTCCGCCTGCAGGCAGAAGAAGACGCCGGCGACGGCCAGAACGGTGAAGGCGAGATAGAGGACGCTGTGCATGGCGTTCTTCTGGACGACGACCTGGACAGCGCAGACGACCGCCAGGCCGGCGAAAAGGAGGAAAATGGCCAGGGTCGCCGTCACGGGCAGCCCCCGCAGAGGAATTGCTGAAGGTCCTCGCCCTCGAGGTACATGTCCGGGAGCCGGAAGAGGAGATGGTCCTTGCCGACGAGCGACATCCGGAATTCCCGGGAGAAACGGATGGCGGCGGTCGGGCAGACCTCGACGCACAGCCCGCAGAAAGTGCAGCGCGAGAGCTTCCAGTCGTAGCGCGTCGGACGGAGGAGCCTGCTCCCCTCGGGACGGGCGCCTTCGATCTCGAAACACTTGGTCGGGCAGGCCCTCTGGCAGGCCTTGCAGGCGATGCAGAGCGGCTCGCCCTTCTCGTCACGGAAGAGGCGGAGGATCCCGCGGAAGCGCGCCGCGGGCGCCAGGACCTTCTCCGGGTACGGGACGGTCACCTTGCGGGAGAAGTAGTGCTGGAGGGTGACGAGGAGCCCCTGCAGGATGTCGAGGAGGAAGATCTTCTGGAGGAAGGCCTGAGTGCGCTTCAGTCTCATAGGAGATACCACGCGACGGCGACGATGACGAAATTCAGGAGGGCCAGGGGGACCAGCCACTTCCAGACGAGCTTGATCAGCGCGTCGAACCGGTACCGGGGCAGGGTGCCCCGGATCCAGATATAGAGGTAGAGGAAGAACATGATCTTGATCAGGTACCAGACGAACCCGGGGAGGACGCCGAGGAAGGCCAGCGCCCTGACGTTCGGGAAGGGCGGCAGCCAGCCGCCGAAGAAGAGGAGCACGACGAGCGACGAGACGAGGACCATGTGCGCGTACTCGGCGATGTAGAAGAAGGCGAACTTCATGCCCGAGTACTCCGTATGGTAGCCGGCGACGAGCTCCGACTCGGCCTCCGGCAGGTCGAAGGGGGCCCGGTTCGTCTCGGCGATCCCCGAGATCCAGAAGATGAGGAACGAGAACGGCAGCAGGAAGCCGAACCAGACCTTGGCATCCTTCTGGTTATTGACGATGGCCACGAGGTCCATGGAGCGGCTGAAGAAGACGACCGTCAGCACGGTCAGGCCGAGAGGGATCTCGTAGCTCAGGACCTGGACGACCGACCGCAGGGCCCCCATCAGAGGGTATTTCGAATTCGAGGCCCAGCCGCCGAAGATGATGCCGAAGACGCCGATCGCGGACAGGCCGAGAACGAGGAGGAGCCCGACCGGGCTCCGGGCGATCCACGGGTCGATCGTGTAGCCCATGACGTCGAAGGGCCCGCCGAGCGGGACGAAGGCGAAGGCGAGGAGCGACGAGATCATGACCAGCACCGGGGAGAGGTTGAAGAGGAGCCGGTCCGCCTCCCGGGGGATGATGTCCTCCTTGAAGAAGAGCTTCGTGGCGTCGGCGATCGGTTGGAGAAGCCCCTGGAAACCGACCCGGTTCGGCCCCAGCCGGCCCTGGATGAAGGCCACGACGCGGCGCTCCATCCAGATGAGGACGATGACCATGACCATGGGAAAGAGGATGACGGCCGCGATCTTTATTACGGGGATGAGGACGTCGAAGAGGAGCGTCAGGGCGGTCACTTGTCGATCTCCCCGAGGACGATGTCCAGCGAGCCGAGGATCCCAACGACGTCCGAGAAGAGATAGCCCTTCGACATCCGTTCGAGCGACTGAAGGTTGATGAACGACGGCGATTTCATCTTGACCCGCTCGGGCCTCTCCGTCCCGTTGGCGCGGATGTAGAAGCCGAGCTCGCCCTTGGGGGCCTCGATGGTGTGGAAGACCTCGCCGGGCGGGACCTTCAGGAGCCGCGGGACCTTGGCCAAGTGCGGGCCGGGCGGCAGCCGGTCCAGGGCCTGGCGGACGATCCTCAGGCTCTGCCGGATCTCCTCGAGCCGGACGAGGTAACGGTCGTAAACGTCGCCGCCGGTGCGGACGGGGACGTCGAACTCGAAATCCTCGTAGGAGGAATAGGGGAGGTCGCGGCGGATGTCCCAGGGGACGCCCGTGGCCCGCAGGGCCGGACCCGTCAGCCCGAGGTCGACGGCGTCGACCGCGGAGATGACTCCGACGCCCCGGGTCCGGTGCAGCCAGATCCGGTTGTCGTTGAGGAGCTTCTCGATGTCGGCGAGCTTCTTCGGCGTCTCGTCGAGGACCCGCCGGATCATCCCGGCAACCGTTTCGTCCAGGTCGAAGGGCACGCCGCCGATGCGGATCCCGTGGACCGTCAGCCTGGCCCCGCAATACGCTTCGAAGATGTCCAGGACGGCCTCGCGGTCCTCGAAGGCGTAGAGGAGCACGGACATCGCCCCGATATCGTTGGCCATGAACCCCACCCAGGCCAGGTGGGAGGCCAGACGCTGGAGCTCGACGAGCGCCACCCGGATGTACTGGGCGCGCTTCGGGACCTCGAGCCCCATGAGCTTCTCCACGGCCAGGACGTACCCCAGGTTGTTCGAAAGCGCGGCCAGGTAATCCAGGCGATCGGTCATCGGGACGATCTGGGCGTACGTCTGGCTCTCCCAGAGCTTTTCCATCCCCCGGTGGAGGTAGCCGATGACCGGTTCGACCGAGGTGACGACTTCGTTGTCGACCCGGAGCTTGAGGCGCAGGACGCCGTGGGTCGAGGGGTGCTGGGGCCCCATGTTGAGCTCGATCTCTTTGAACGCCACGCCTCTTATCCCTCCAGGGGGAAATCCTTGCGCAGGGGGTGGCCGGAGAAGTCCTCCGCGAGATAGATCCGGCGGAGGTCGGGATGGCCCTCGAAGCGGATGCCGAACATGTCGAAGATCTCGCGCTCCGCCCAGTCGGCGGACCCGTAAAGGGAAACGATCGACGGGACCGACTCGGACAAGCCGACCTCGACGACGACGCGGGCGCGGCGGTGGTCGGAGAACCGGTACAGCTGATAGAGGATCTCGAACCTCTTCCGGCCCTCCCCGGGCGGGGCGAGGCGGTCGAGCCCGATCATGTCGTTCAGGGCGTTGAAATCGTGCCCCGTCTTCAAGAACTCCAGGACCGCCGGGAGGTCCCGGGCCCCGAGCCTGAACGAGAGCTCCTTCCTTTCGTAAACCGTTTCGAGGACGGCATCCCCGAACCTCTCCCGGAGGGCGTCGGCGACGCGCTTGAGTGCCGGGGCCTCAGCGAGCTCTTCGAGCATGGGGACGCGCGATCTCTTGAGTGGGATGGGTGGCGGCGATCTTCTTCTGGAGGATCATCAGCCCGTGGAGAAGGCCCTGGGGGGTCGGGGGACACCCGGCGATGTGGACGTCCACGGGAATGACCTTGTCCACGCCCTGGAGGACGGCATAGGTCGGGAAAGGGCCGCCGCCCACGGCGCAATTGCCCATGGCGATGACCCACTTGGGGTCGGCCATCTGCTCCCAGAGGCGGCGGACGACCGGGGCCATCTTGTTGGTGACGGTCCCGGCGACGATGAACAGGTCGGCCTGGCGCGGCGAGGCCCGGAAGAGCTCCATGCCGAACCGGGAGATATCGTAGCGGGCCGCGGCCGTGGCGATCATCTCGATGGCGCAGCAGGCCAGGCCCGACCCGAAGGGCCAGAGGGAGTTCTTCTGGGCCCAGGTGATCATCAGGTCGGCCTTCGTCAGGAGGAACGGGAACTTGCCGGCGTCGTCAGTCAAGACCCCTCCTGAACTCCAGGGCGCCGGCCTTCCAGGCATAGACGTACCCCAGTCCGAGGATGCCGAGGAAAACGACGACTTCTCCCAGTCCGAAGAGGCCCAGCCGGTCGTGGGCTGCGGCCCAGGGAAAAATGAGGAAGGTCTCGGCCTCGAAGACGATGAAGACGAGGGTCAGCAGGTAGAAACGGATGGAGTAGGATTCCCGGGCGTGGGGTGTCGCCGGGTCGACGCCGCACTCGTAGGGCAAGCTCTTGTCGCCGATATCGTTGCGGCGGTAGCGGATGAAGGAGATCGCGGCGAGCAGGCCGAAGGAAAAGGCCGTGGCGATGACGAAGAAAAGGAAAAAATACCAGTAATCCTTCATGGGCCCGTGAAAGATTCCTTTCGCGCAGTTATTCTAGCTGAAGACGGAGCAAATGCCAATTTGTCAGCGCGTTTTTCTATCCTTGCGAAGAACCCTCTAATCCGATATGATGAGGCGGTTTTACGGAGAGGTTGGATCATGGATCAGGGGCGCGCCGAAAACGCCGAGAATCTGGAAAAGACCGAGGGCCCGGGGTCGAAGGGGCCGGCCCGGACGAAGCGGAAGAAAAGGCTCGTCCTGGCCCTTTCGGTGCTCGGGCTCGTCCTCGTCCTCTTCGTGGCCTCCGTCCAGCTGACCTCGACCTCGCGGTTCTGCGCGGTCTGCCACTACATGAAGACCTTCTATGACAGCTGGAAAACCTCGTCCCACAGCCACGTCGAATGCAGCACGTGCCATTACGCCCCCGGCCTGAGGTCAAAGCTGCGGGCCAAGATGGAGGGCCTCGTCCAGGTCGCCCGCTACTGGTCGAAACTCTACCTGAAGTCCAAGCCCTGGGCCGAGATCCCGGACGAGAGCTGCCTCCGCCCCGGCTGCCACGACAAGCGGCTCCTCGAGGGCCGGGTCAAGTTCAAAACGGTCGTCTTCGACCACAAGATCCATTTTTCCGACCTCAAGCGGGGCAAGAAGCTGCGCTGCACGACCTGCCACTCCCAGATCGTCCAGGGCGAGCACATTACGGTGACCGAAAGCTCCTGCTTCATCTGCCACTTCAAGAAAAGCGACGTCAACCCGCAGGCGGCGAACTGCGCGTATTGCCACAAGCCCGAGCAGCTGACCTCCCCGACGGCCTCCCGCTTCAACCACACCGTCGTCTTCCAGAAGAGCTTCAGCTGCGACAAGTGCCACAGTCAGGTCGTCGTCGGCGACGGCGCCGTGCCGCGGGAGAACTGCTACAAATGTCATTTCGAGCGCGCCCGGCTGGACGAGTACGGCAATACGGGGCTGATCCACTCGACGCACATCACCGCCCACAAGATCGAATGCACCCAGTGCCACCTGGCCATCCAGCACAAGATCGTCAAGGACATCGAGACGATCGCCGACTGCCGGACCTGCCACACGGGCTCCCATCAGGCGCAGAAAATCCTCTACACGGGGGAAGGGGGCAAGGGCGTCGCCCACGCCATGCCCAACGTCATGCTCCAGAAAGGCCTGAGCTGCAAGGGCTGCCATGTCTTCCACGAGGAGAAGGGCCAGCTCGTCAAGAGCGACACGCTCCGGGCCCGCGGCGAGTCCTGCGAATCCTGCCACGGCCAAGGGTTCGCCCGCCTCCAGCGGAACTGGGCCCTGGCCGCGGCCGCCAAGCTCCGGGAGCTGCGGGCGATCTTCGAGCGGGCCGACCGGGAGGTCCGGAGCTCCGCGCACCCGAAGGAAGCGGAGGCCCGGACCCTCCTCGACGAGGCCGCGTTCAACATGGACATCGTCGAGCGCGGCAAGAGCGTCCACAACATCGCCTACTCGCAGGCTCTGCTCGAGGCCGCTTGGAACCAGGTCAACGACGGTCTCCGGCTCGTCGGCTCCTCCTACGCGCCGGAGAAGCTCGCCTTCCAGGCCTCGGCCGGCGAGAATCTCTGCCTGACCTGCCACGCGGGGATCGAGGAGATCTCGGGCAGCGTCTTCGGGCTGCGGTTCCCTCACCGGAGCCATCTCATCGGGCAGAAGATCGAGTGTGCGACGTGCCACTCGAACGCCCGGAAGCACGGCGAGTTCGTGGCCACCAAGGCGACCTGCGCCGGCTGCCACCACCAGGACCCGAAGAAGGACTGCGGCGGCTGCCACACCCTGCAGAGGACGCTCTTCGAGGGCGGGACGCTCGCCGGCTTGGCCGTCCCCAAGGACACGATGGCCGAGGCCGGCATCGATTGCGCCGGCTGTCACGTGGACGCGAAGAAAGCGGTCGTCCGTCCGGACGGAGCCTCCTGCGTCGCCTGCCACGGCAAGGACGAGTACCGCAAGACCTTCGACGAATGGCAGGCCAAGGCCAAGAGTCTAACCACCGACCTCGAGGCCGCCCTCCGCGAGGCCCGAAAGTCCGCCCGGACCGATGAGCAGAAGAGGAAAATTCAGACGACGGAGGATTTCCTGAAAAAGCTGGCCTTCGACGGCAGCTGGGGTGTCCACAACTATGCCTTTTATGAAGACGGCTTGACAAAGGCTCTGAAAACGATTAAATCATCTGTCGCCAGCCGGACCCCATGAAGAGGCGGAACTTCATCAATTATTTCCTCGGGGGCTCCATCACCGCCACCGTCCTGGCGTTCCTCTATCCCACCCTCAGGTACCTCATGCCCCCGCGCCAGGCGGAGGCCCTCGAGAAGAGGGTGGCCGCGGCGAAGGCCGGCGACCTGGCCCCCAATTCCTTTAAGATCTTCAAGTTTGGGGCCAGCCCGGGGATCCTCGTCAACACCCAGGACGGGCAGCTCGTCGCCCTCTCCGCCGTCTGCACCCACCTGACCTGCACCGTCCGCTATGAGAGCGACTCGGGGACCCTCTACTGCCCCTGCCACAACGGCCGCTTCGACCTCTCCGGGAACGTCATCTCGGGCCCGCCGCCCGCCCCGCTGGAAGTCTACAAAGTCGAGACCGTCGGGGACGATATCGTCGTCTCGAAGAAGGCCTAGGACCGATGAACCCCACACTCCTCAAACTCTGGGCCTGGGTCGATGAACGCTTCCAGCTCCAGGGTGTCGTGGACTTTGCCCGGAAAAAGACCGTCCCCGAGCACAAACACTCTTTCTGGTATTTCTTCGGCGGGATCTGCCTCTTCCTGACAGCCCTGCAGGTCGCGACAGGGATCCTCCTCCTGCTCTATTACAGCCCCTCCGTGGACGGTGCCCACGAGAGCGTCCAGTTCATCATGAGCCAGGTCAAGTTCGGCTGGCTCATCCGCTCGGTCCACAGCTGGTCGGCCAACATCCTCATCGCCATCCTCTTCGTCCACATGTTCTCGACGTTCTTCATGAAGGCCTACCGCTCGCCGCGCGAGCTGACCTGGGTCACCGGCTTTTTCCTCTTCGTCTCCTTCCTGGCCATCGGCTTCAGCGGCTACCTGCTCCCCTGGAACGAGCTCTCCTATTTCGCGACGCGGGTCGGGACCGATATCGCCGGCAGCCTGCCGATCGTCGGGAAAACGCTCAAGGCGTTCGCTCTCGGCGGGGCGACCATCGGTCAGCCCACGCTGACCCGCTTCTTCTGGCTCCACGTCGCCATCCTGCCCCTCGTGGTCGCCGTCCTCATCGGCCTCCACCTCTGGCTCGTCCAGTCCCTGGGCATGAGCACGCCCCTCAGCCTCAGGGAGAAAACGGTCAAGGAGATCCCGTTCTTCCCCGATTTCATTTACAAGGACGTCCTCGGCTGGACGCTCATCCTCATCCTCGTCGGGGTCCTCTGCGTCTTCCTGCCTTGGGAGATCGGGAAGAAGGCCGACC
>JBBISK010000068.1:0-10914 GCA_037441295.1 Candidatus Aminicenantota bacterium
GTCGCCAACCTCGGCTCGGGCCTCGCCTTCCCCCTCTTCTTCATCGGGTTCCTCTTTAGCCACAAGGGGAGCCCCAGCGTGCTCATGGACATCGGCATCCTCCTTTTCGCCGGCGCCGTGCTCTTCTCCGTGGTGACCCTGCCGGTCGAGTTCAACGCCTCGAAGCGGGCCCTGGTCCTGCTCGGCGAGCGCCGTTTCCTGACTCCGGACGAGCTCGTCGGCGCCCGCCGCGTCCTCGGCGCCGCGGCCCTGACCTACGTTGCCTCGACGGCCATGGCGGCGATGCAGCTGTTGCGGATGTTCATCCTCCGCCAGTCGCGGGACTGACCCACGGCTGGAGTCGCCCGCAGGGCCTCGGCCTGTTCCCGCCCGACCGTCATTTCCGGTTGACGTCCCCTCCCCCGCCCTGATATCCTCCCCCCTCGGCGCCGCGGCCCGGACCGCGGCCGCGGAGGAAAGGAGCCCTATGACCCACCCATACCGCCTCGGACGAAGGGAATTTTTCAGGAAGACCGCTTTGGGCGTCGCCGGGGCCGGCCTGGCCGCCAGCCCCGCCCGCGCGGCCGACCCACGGCAGGTCGGCACGGACCGGGCCGAAGCGCCGCCCAGGATCAAGGAATATCGCGTTCTTGGCCGGACAGGATTTAAGGTTTCCGATATCTCCTGCGGGTTCATCATGGACGACGGGGTTATCCGGGCCGCCCGTGAGGGAGGCATGAACTACTTCGACACGGCCGAGGAATACCCCGGGCATCACCGCATCCTGGCCAAGGCGTTCAAAGGCCTCGACCGCAAGTCCGTCTTCATCACGACCAAGCTCGAGGTCCAAGAGGACAAGTCCAAGGAGGGCTTCCTCAAGCGGGCCCGAAAGGCCCTCGGGGAGCTCCAGACCGACTACGTCGACTGCCTGATGATGCATTGCCCTGAGAAGGCCGCGACGCTCAAGACCGAGGGCTTCCACGCCGCCATGACCGAGCTCAAGGCCGAGGGCAGGGTCAGGCACGTAGGCGTTTCCCAGCACGGCACGTTCTGGTTCCGCGACCCGGAGGAGACCATGGAGACGATCCTGCTGGCCGCGGCCGAGGACGGCCGGTTCGACGTCTTCCTGATGGCTTACAACTTCCTGCGGCGCGACAACGCGGAGAGGGTCCTTGAGGCCTGCGCGGCCAGGAAGATCGGCGTGGCCCTGATGAAGACGGCTCCCATCACCCTCTATTACGGCATCAAATCGCGGATCGAGGCCATGGAGAAGGACCAGAAGCCCGTCGACCCGCTCTTTGCCGACGGGCTCAAGCGGTACAAGGAGAAGTTCGAGGCGGCCCAAGCGTTCATCGCCGCCCACGGCCTCAAGACGAAGGAAGAGATCCGCGACGCGGCCATCCGCTTCGTCCTCGGCCGCCCGGAGGTCCACACAGCCTGCTGCCAGACCCAGACGTACGCGGACCTCGAGGCCTATCTCCGGCTCTCGGGCACCCGTCTCTCCCCCGCCGACGAGAAGATGCTCGCCTCCTACCGAGAAACCTGCGGCGGCCTCTATTGCCGCCACGCCTGCGGCCGTTGTGAGCCGGCCTGCCCGCACGGGGTCCCGGTCAACACCATCATGCGGTACCAGCACTACTTCCTGGGCCAGGGGCGGGAGAAGGAGGCCATGGGCCTCTACGCGAGGGTTCCCGGGGCCCGGGCCGACTCCTGCCGGGATTGCGCGGCCCCGTGCGAGGCCGGCTGCCCGCACGGGCTGCCCGTCCGCGGCATGCTTATCACCGCACACGACGTCCTGACGCAGGGCTGACGCCTCCGCCGGGGGGCGCCGCACGCTCTCCGCTGGTCCGGGCCGGCCGGGCGCATCTCCCGGCCGGCGCCGCCGTCTCCGAAAGAGGACACCCGTATCTTACATATTCCGATAGAGCAGCCGTAGTTTGGCCCGGTCCTCTCGCGCGGGCGGGCGGCGCAGGGCCCGGACCGGCGCCAGCCTCCCCTCTCCCCCTTCCTCAGGGCGGGTCGGGCCGGAGGCCCGTTTCTCTCCCCTATGGGACGTCCCAGTCCTGAATTTGGCACGCTGCTTGCATATACATCAAGCAGAGTTAGGAGGTCAAAAATGAAAACCTTAAGGATTTTACTATCGCTGCTCATCCTGGGAGGGGCGGCTTTCGCCCAGACCAAGGACCTGGGCATGGGGGCCTTCGAGAACGAAAAGGGGGCCATCAAGCTGGCCGTCGACGCCGCCCTGGTCGACGAGAACCTCAAGAGCCCCTACGTCATGTTCGTTCTCTACATGGCCGCGGCCAAGGAGCAACAGGAGATCGTCGTCGGCCGCGAGGGCGTGGTCATGGTCTACGACGGCCAGGAATACAAGATGCCCTCCGTCGCGGAGCTCCGGAAGGAATACAAGGGGGAGATCCACGACGTCGGTCTTTACCGGCACCTCGGCAAGGAAGGCATCATCGCCACCTGGATGCGGCTCTACGATTTCCCGCAGCGGGCTGACTTCTTCCCCCCGCTCACCCTCAACGCCCCGGTCAAGGCCGACGAGGGCTCGATGATGAACTTCATCGGCTTCCGGACCAAGCTCTACTTCAAGAACCCCGGCTTCAAGAAGGGCGACAAGCTCACGATCCGGGTCACGGCCAAGAACAACCCGGCCCTGACGGGCGAGGTCGAGGTCGTCCTCCAGTAACCTCCTCAAATTCCTCAATACTCCCCGGTCCGGCCACCCCTGCCGGGCCGGGGACCTCTTTTCCCACGCCGTCGCCACGGCTTGACACGTCCCGGGCTGAATGATAAATAGGCCTTTTTAGCCCCGACAAGGAGGTCCCGATGTCCCGTCGGATTTTCGTTCCCGCATTCGTCCTTCTCGCCGTCGCCGTTTTCGCCGGCACGGCCCTCTTCGGCCAGACGCCGCCCGAGAAGTTCCTCGGCTTCAAGGTCGGCGCCGACCGCAAGCTGGCCGACTACGCCCAGATCACGGCCTATTTCCAGAAGCTGGCCCAGGAGTCGCCGCGCCTCAAGCTCTTCACCATCGGCGAATCCGTCCAAAAGCGGCCGATGATCATGGCCGCCATCTCGACGCCCGAGAACCTGGCCAAGCTCGACCGCTGGAAGGAGATCACTCACAAGCTCCGCGACCCGCGCCTGACCACGGCCGACGAGGCCCGGGCCCTGGCCCGCGAGGGCAAGGCCATCGTCCTCATCACCTGCTCGCTCCATTCGACCGAGATCGCCGCTTCCCAGATGTCCATGGAGCTCGCTTACGACCTCGTCACGGGCAGGACGTTCTACGACGCCAACAAGGTCCTCAACGACGTCATCGTCCTCCTCGTCCCCACCCACAATCCCGATGGGAACCAGATGGTCGTCGACTGGTACAAGAAATACGTCGGCACGAAGTACGAGGGCGGCGCCATGCCCTGGCTCTACCACGTCTACGCCGGACACGACGACAACCGCGACTGGTACATGTTCAACCTGCCCGAGACGCGAGCGGTGACCAGGGTCCTCTACAAGGACTGGCTGCCGCAGGCCCACATCGACGAGCACCAGCAGGGATCGAACGGGGCCCGGCTCTTCATCCCGCCTTTCATGGACCCGCCCCTGCCGAATATCCAGCCCATGGTCTGGCGCAGCGTGAACCTGCTCGGGACGGGGATGGCCTACGACCTCCAGAAGCACGGCATGAGCGGCGTCGTCAACGGCCGGTCTTACACGGCCTGGTGGATCGGGGCCTGCGACGACACCTCCTGGCTCCACAATGTCATCGGCCTCCTCAGTGAGGCCGCCTCGGTCCGGGTCGCGACGCCGGTCTCGATCGAGCCGAGCGAGCTGCCGACGACCTTCTACGAGAAGCGGATGGACTTCATCGACCCCTGGCCCGGCGGCTGGTGGCGCCTCCGCGACATCGTCGATTACGAGCTCGTCCTGTCCAAGAGCCTGGTCAAGACGGTCGCCCTCAACAAGGACGATTTCCTTTTCAACTTCTACCAGATGTACAAGAACTCGATCGAGAAGGTCGACCGGGGCCAGCCGTATGCCTTCGTCATCCCGGCCCGCCAGCGCGACTACCCGACGATGCTCAAGATGCTCGACGTCCTGATGACGGGAGGCGTCGAGGTGGAGCAGGCCAAGGCCGACTTCACGGCCGGCGGCCGGCTCTACCCGGCCGGCTCGTTCGTCGTCAGGATGGCCCAGCCCTACAAGACCTACGCCTGGGCGCTCCTCGAGCGGCAGAAATACCCCGACATGCGCCAGTTCCCGGGCGGCCCTCCGGTCCCGCCCTACGACAATGCCGCTTGGACGCTCCCGCTCCAGATGGGAGTTCTCTGCGACCAGGTCGACGAGGCCTTCGAGGCCAGGCTCGAGAAGCTCGACAAGGTCCCCTACCCGAAAGTCCCGGAGCAGGGAAAGGCGGCCTACTTCGTGCTCGACCCGCGCGTCAACGCCTCCTACGCCATGGCCATTGCCTTGCTCAAGGAGCAGGCGGAGGTCTGGCGGACGAAGACCAGGGCGACGGTCAAGGGGATTGACCTCCAGGCGGGCGCCTTCATCGTCAAGAACTCGGCGGCGGTGAAGAAGGCCCTCCCCGCCCTGGCCAAGAACTACGGCCTGGCCGTCCTCGACGTCGACGACATCGGCGGACTCGCCAAGGCCCCGGTCAAGTTCCCCCGCATCGGCCTCTTCCAATCCTGGCGTGGCAACATGGACGAGGGCTGGACGCGCTACGTCTTCGACGACATGGGCATCCCCTACAAGACCCTCCATAACGACGATATCAAGGGGACGAAGGACAAGAAGCCCGACCTGCGGGCCGACTTCGACGTCATCGTCTTCGCCGACGAAAACGCGAACACCATCAAGGGGACGCGTCCGGGCGCCGGAGGGACCGGCGGCGGACCGGGCGGGATGCCGGGCGCCGAGTCGTTCATGTTCCGGCTGTTCCAGCAGAACGTCCCGCCCGAGTACGAGGGCGGCATCGGCCAGGAGGGCGTCGACAACCTCAAGGCCTTCGTGGAGAAGGGCGGGACCATGGTCGCTCTCAACCGGGCGGCCGAGTTCGCCATCAGCGAGTTCAGCGCCCCGGCCCGCAACGCCCTGCAGGGCCTCGACCAGGCGAAGTTCTTCTGCCCGACCTCCATCCTCCGGATCCTCGTCGACAACGAGACGCCCATCGGATACGGCATGCCCAGGGAGGCGGCGGCCATGTTCGTCAACAGCCTGGCCCTGGACACGTTCTCGCCGCCTTTCGACTGGGACCGCAAAGTCGTTGCCACCTACCCGGAGGACGAGGTCCTGCTCAGCGGCTGGCTGCTCGGGCAGGAGTACCTGGCCCGGAAGGCGGCCGTCGTGGACACGAAATACAAGGACGGCCGGATCATCCTCATCGGCATCCGCTGCCAGAACCGGGCCCAGTCCCACGGGACCTACAAGTTCCTGCTGAACGCGCTCCTTTACCCTCAGCCGTGAACGGGACCGGCCGGGGCTCGCGGCCGGGCCCCGGGGCGCCGCGCCGCAGAAGGGGCCGCGCCCTTATCTGGCCTTGAGGACGGCGCATTCGCCGGGCTTCATCTCGATCTCGATCAGGCTCCCCGTCCGCTTGATCCTGTCGGCCGGGACGCCGGACGCGTCGAAGGGAACCGGGCCGAAGGGGGACTCCAGACGGATAAGGCCGCCCGCCTCCGAAACGATCCGCACGTCGGTCACGCTCCCCGCCCGCCGGCGGGCGGAGACGAGGAACGCACCGTAGGTCCTCAGCATGTCGAAGGCGGCGTCCTTCCAGGCCGCCGGGACGGCCGGGAAGAGCCGGACAATACCGGTGTGGCTCTGGATGAGCATTTCCTGGAGGCCGGCGGCAAAGGCGAAATTCCCCTCGAGGGTGAAGGGGCGATAGGTGAGCTTGGACTTGCCGCTCTTCGACTGATCCCCGTTGGCGTGGAAGCTATTCGGAAGGCAGAAGCATTCGGCGAACGTCCGCAGGGCCGCCGCGGCCTTCTCTCCGTCCATGGCCCGGGCCGCGAGCCCGCCTAACCAGCTGTAGGAGTAGCCGCACCAGCCGTCCGGGCCGAGGCGCTCGAGCTCGGCGAGCGATGCCCGGATCGTCCGGCGGTCGGCCTCGCCGCCCGACCAGTCGACCAGGCCCAGAGGATAGATAGCCATGAGGTGCGAGAAGTGCCGGTGCGATTCCTTGAGCGGATAGTTCGGAGCGATGAGCAGCCGCCCGTCATCGGGTGAGAGGGCCAGGTCGGGCCAATCGGCGAGCGCCTTGACGTACCGGTCCCGCTCTCCCTTCTTGTCAAGCCCCCCGGCCAGCTCGGCCGCTGCGGTGTAGAGCCATCGGACGAGGGCCAGGTCGAAGTTCGTCGTTTCGGAGAACCAGGCCTCGAGCCGGTTGTCGTTGATCTCCGGGCTTGAACTCAGCGGGACCTGCCTCTTTCCGTCGGGCCGGCGGACGGCGATGCTGTCGATGAAGGCCACGGCGTCCCTGATCCAGGGGTAGGCCCGGTCGGCGAGGAAGGACCTGTCGCGACCGTACTGCCACTGGAGGTAGAAATGGTGGGCCAGCCAGGCCGAGACCGTCGGCCCGAGCGAGTACTGGGTCCAGCCGCCCATGGGCTGGCCGGTGAGCGTGCAGACTCCGGGGACGTTTAGCCCCTTGGCCGCGAAATAGGTCCGGGTGTATTTCTCGGCCTCGGGCCGGATCGTCCAGAGCCAGTCGACAAAGGCTTGGCTCTCTTCGAGGTGGTTCGCGGCGTAGCCGGGCCAGTAGCTCAGCTCGGTGTTGAGGTCGTTATGGTAATCGCCCTTCCAGGGCGGCAGCCCGCCGTCGTCGGCGCTCCAGACGGCCTGGAGGGTCACCGGGGGGGCGCCGAGGCGCGAGGCCGCCCCGAACTTGTATGTTTCGAGGAACCACTGCTTCTCGAGCACGGGGTCCGGAAGCTCGACCGAGGAGCGGGCCCAGAACCGCTTCCACCAAGCTTGGTGGCTGTCGAGGTCGAGGGCGGCGATGCGCTTCCAGGCCCCCGCGACCTCGGCCGCGGCCTCTCCCCCGCCCTCCCGGCCGGGGACGCGGGCGCCGACGCTCCAGACGCCGATGAGAGTCGTCGGCTCGGACTTTTTCCATTCGACGGCGACGTCATAGCTCATGCCGTCCCAGCCGCGCTGGCGAAAGCGGGCCGAGGTCGCGTCCCCGGAGACTTCGGGGGCGGGGTAGCCGAGCGAGGCCAGTGTCTTCGCCGCGGCCGGGGCCTCGGGGGCGGCGGCTTCCGCCGCGGCGAACGCCGGCGGGACGAGGCGCGGCGCGAACTCCGCCGGCACGCCCTCGAACTTGAACCAGCCGACGGGCTGCACGGCGTGGACGTAGACCGTCATCCGGGCGCCGCTCTTCCAGCGGACCTCGCAAACCGCGTCCTTCAGGATGAGCCGTACCGAGGCCACCTCGCCGAGCGGAGCGATGTCGAACTCGAGCGCCCCGGCCGGGATCTTCGTCGGGGCCGGGTCCCGCTCGTAGGGGACGTCGACCATCTCGCGGACCGGGCCGATGTCGCCGTTCCCGACTTCGGCCTTGACCCAGGCGAACCGGAACCTGGAGCTATCGAACTCCTTGACCGGCCGGAGGTCCCAGAGGTCGGCCCGGTCGAGCGAGAGGCGGAGCGCGCCGCCCTTCTGCCAAACGAGGGCTCCTAACAGGCCGTTGCCCAGGGGCACGCCCTCGTCCCAGCTCTTGGGCAGGGCCGTGAATACGAGGTCGTGCCTGTCGGCGAAGACCTGGGCGTCCGCCGGCGCAGCGGCGGACATGGCCAGCCCGAAGCCGAGGACGATAAGGAGGATGACGGCCGCGAGACGGGCGCGGTCCCGGACGGTTCTTTTCATCGGACGTCCCTCCATGCTCTTCCCTTCCCGGATCTGCCGCCTATTTTAGGCCAAATCCGGGCCGATGTCACGGAGCAAGTTCGCGGCAGTGGGGCGGCGGGGGTCCGGCCCCCGTTCCGGCTCACCCGCCCAGGACCTGGACGGCCCGGTCGATATTGGAGACGTCCATGATGACCGAGACGAAGTTGCCCTTGCGGGACAGGGTCCCGTAGCAGTACTCGATATTGATCCCTTCGTCGCCGAGCTTGGTCGTGACATCGGCCAGGGCGCCAGGCCTGTTCTCGAGGTCGACCCTGAGGACGTCGCGGAGCTCGACGACGTAGTTGAGCTTGCCCAGGAGCTTGACCGCCTTGTTGAGGCTCTGGACGTACAGCTTGGCCGTGTCGTGGAAGACGCCGATGGCGTCGATGTTGATGTCGTTCTCGGCCAGGAAGCTGCAGAGGTCGCCGAGCACGGACGGTTTGTTCTCCAGGATGACGTAGAGCTCGGTAATGCGTTCGAACATGGTTCGCCCCCTAGTCAATCGAAGATCTTGCCGGGGTTCATGATCCCGGCCGGGTCGAAGGCCTTCTTGACGGTCCGCATGAGGTCGATCTCCTTCTCCCCCAGGACCAGGGAAAGGAAGGGCTTCTTCACGAGCCCGATGCCGTGCTCGCCGGAGATGACGCCGCCGCGCTCCCGGCAGTCCCGGAAGAGCTCCTCGCGGACCGGGTCGACCTTGTCCCGCCATTCCGCCTCGGGCACGGGGACCATCTTGCCGTTCATGTATCGGGCCTTCATGATGTGCGTGTGGACGTTGCCGTCGGCCGCGTGGCCGAAGGTCGGCAGCCAGATGTCGTATCTCTTGGCCACCTCGCCGACCTTGCGGACGTGGCCGGCGACCTCGGCCCGGGGCAGGGAGATGTCGAGGATCTCGACCGTGCCGGCCTTGATGGCCTCGTAGATCTTCGAGCGGATCGACAGGACCTCCTCCTGCCGGCTCGGCGTCTCGGCGATGAAGATGTTCATGGCCTCCTTCTCGACGCAGACGTCGGCCACGGCCTGGGACAGCCGGTCCATCTCGTCCTCGGAGTTCGCGTCGAGAATGACGAGGAGATGGGTCTTGCCCATCTTCGTCGGCCACTTCAGCCGCAGGTACTCCTCGGCCAGGATGATGGGTTCGACCTCGAGGAACTCGACGGCCATGGGCACGATGCCTTTCCGGAAGAAGAGGGGCACCGTGTCGATGGCCGGCTCGAGCTCGGCGAAGGGAACAACGAGCGAGCGGGTCAAGCGGGGCTTCCCGATGAGCTGGATGACGGCCTTGGTGACGACGCCGAGCGTGCCTTCCGAGCCGATGAAGAGCTGCGTGAGGTTATACCCGGTGCTCGACTTGATGAACTTGCCGCCGAGCCGGAGGATGTCCCCGGCGGGGGTGACGACGTCGAGGCCGCGGACGTAGTTGCGGATGGTGCCGTACTTGACGGCCCGGCTGCCGCCGGCGTTGGTGGCGATGAGGCCGCCGATCATGGCGCTCTCGTCCCCGGGGTGCGGCGGGAAATAGAGGCCGGCGTATTCGACGGCGGTCGTCAAGTCGGACAGCCGGAGGCCGGCCTCGACCACGGCCATCTGGTTCTCGGCGTCGATCTCGAGGACGCGGTTCATCCGCTCGAGCGACAGGACGAGCCCCCCGCTCGCCGCGACGCAGCCGCCGCAGAGCCCCGTCGCCCCGCCCCGCGGCGTCACGGGGACGCTTCGGGCGGCGGCCAGCCGCACGACTTCGGCCACCTCGGCCTCCGAGCCGGGCTTGACGACGAGCTCCGGCTCTCGGGCGATCTCCCGGAGGGAGAATTCGTCGTGGCTGTAATCAAGCGTCTGCTCGGGGCCGGAAAGGACATGGGACTTGCCGACGATGTTCTCCAGCTCTTCCCGGACGGCGGGGGTGATTCTCTCGAACATGGGCGGGACTCCGTGGTCTATATAAACCAAGATAGGCCGGGTGTCAAACGCCCGGGCCGGTCCGGCGGGCCGCGGCCTTGCCGCCGGCCCTGACCTGGGCGGAGAGGCCGATGACGACCTGTGGACGGCCCTTGAACTCCTCGACAAGGCCTGTGACGTCCATCGTCCGGCCCTCGTAATCCAGGGGGCCGGGGAAGGTCGCGAGAACGTCCCTCGGCACCACGGCCTCGAAATCCCCGGCCGAGGGGACGAGGACCTCGAACCGGCCGCGCACGAAGAGGCGAACGCAGAGGAAGCGCACGGTCACGACCTGCCCCAGGCGGGCCCGGGCCTCGCCCGGCCCGACGACGTCGAAGGGCTTATCGCGCCAAAGCCCCCGGCCGGCCCGGCGGGCCTCGTCCTCCGCCGCACGAAGCCTCGCCTTGACGGCCTCGTCGAACGGGTATTTCAGATAGGCGCGGGCATATCCCTCCCGAACGAGGGCTTCGTTGAACATCGTCCCTACGCCGGTCCAGACATAGGCCAGGAGACGCCCGTAGGCGTCGACCTCCTCCCGGTCGCGCGTCAGGCGGACGGTTTTCTGATAGAGCGCCGTCGAAGCGAAGCGGCGACCCAAGAAAGCCCACAGCCGGTTCGTCTCCCGGGGGTCGTTGAGTTCGGGCGAATCGACGCCGATGAGCCGGACCCGCTTCTCCCCGCCCGCCTCCACGCGGACCTTGATCGTGTCGCCGTCGTAGATATAGGTCACGTACGCGGTCAGGGCGGCCGAGGTCGGCGCGGCCTGGCCGTGAAGGTGCGGAGCTTTAGCGAGCGAACCGGCCAAGAGAAGAAGGACGGCCGGGAGGCCCGCCCGGAAAAACCGGTCCTTTTTCATCTGCCCGTCCCTCGCGCCCGGCCTCCGGCCCGGATTCTACTTCCCGAGAAGCTCCCTGACGGCTCGGCCGATGGCCGCGGCGCCGATGCCGTATCTCTCGAGGAGCTCGTCGGGCTTGCCCGACCGGGGCAGCTCGCGGACGCAGAGGTGCCTGAGCGCGGCCTTGCCGGCCAGCGCCGCGGCCACGGCCTCCCCGAGGCCGCCCGCCGCGTAGTGGTCCTCGACGACGACGGCCCGGCCGCCCG
>JBBISK010000069.1:0-10759 GCA_037441295.1 Candidatus Aminicenantota bacterium
CAGCTGCGAGGGCCTCGTCGTCACCGTCTGCTAGGGTTTCAAGAAGGGATCAGGTCTACTTTCTTGCAGTAAAACTAATAGAAAGTAGACCTGACCCCTTCTTTTATTTGATCGTCACGACGGCCCCCGCGGAGTAGGCGGCGAATTCCGGAGCGTACATCGACTGGAGCGTCGCCGGCGCGGCCTTGAACGTCCCGGCCATGGCGCAGCGCATGCGGTGGACGAGCGTGTACTCGCCTTGCGGCACCCATTCCATGAAGAAGTTCGTGCCGCTGTCCCGGACCTCCTCGTAGCGCACCAACCCGAGGTCCCACTTGTACCCCGACATGAGCGTCACCGGCTCGCAGCCGGCCGGCCGCGGGTCGCGCAGGTGGATATACTCCGCCGGGTGCCGCGCCCTGATCGAGAGATGAACTTCGACCTCGTCGCCGACAGATAGCGCCGCGCCTTCCGCGAGCGGCTTCAGCACAACCTCCTCGCCCCGCCTCTCCCGCTTGAAATAGCTCCGCTCGACCGCGAACAGGTCCCCCTCGGCCTTCTCCGGCATCCTCTCCGTGCTGAAGTGCCAGGTGGCGCTGGCGAAGGCCATCCCCTTTCCCTCCTTCGAGACGCGCACCGTCGCGCACTCCGCCCCGACCTTCCCGCCCGCAACCACCACCTGATTCTTCTTCCCCGTGTACTTGTCGGGCTCGAAGACGAAGGTCGTGCGCGCGCCGCAGGCTTCGGCCGTCACCGCCTCCCTCGCCCCGAGCGCCCCCGTCTGCTTCAGGAAATACGCCACCGAGTAGATGACCTCGGCCGTGGCCCGCGTCGACTTCCAGTGGTTGAGCTTCTTGTTGAGGAAGAGCCACTGAACGAGCCCCTCGCCTCGCGCGTCCCCCGGGCCGAGCTCCGTGAGCGTCCGCAGGGCGAAGGCGTGAGTCTCGATCGTATCGTTGTACCAGAGCCAGCCCCGGTCCTCCGGCGCCCAGCTCGTCCCCCCGTCCTCGGTCGTCTTGGCGCTGTCCATGACGCTCGCCCAGACGAGGGCCGCGTCGGCCGCCCGCCCCGCCCGCTTGAGCGTCAGCGCCAAGTAGCCCTTGAGGTACGGCGAGTGGTCCTTCCAGTGTTTGAACGAGAAGTCGAGCATCGTCCGGCGCTCGGCCTCAGTGAACACCCCGCCCGTCCAGCTCGCGTCCGGGAAATTGCTCAGCGTGTAGTTGAGGAAACTGACGAACTCCCAACCCGTGTCGTGGGCCATGAGGTCGGCCACGATTTCGTCGATGTAATGACGGTGGAGGTAGCCGAACGCCCGCGCCACCGGCTCCTTGGGCACGGCCGCGCCGAACTCGAGCGCCTTCGAGAAGCCGTGGACGATGTAGAGCGTCATGTAGGGCGAAGGCGGTCCGCCCGGCCACCACGGAAAGGCGCCGAGCGACGTCTGCGCCTTGAGCAGCTTCGCGAGCGAGGCCTCCCTCAGCGCCGTTGCCACCCGCGGGTCGAGCACCTTCTCGAGGCCGTAGCCGGCGTCCGTCCCGCCGCGCGCCTCGACGAGCCACGGCGTTTCCTCGAGCCCCATCTTCCGATTCGGGTCGGCCGCGTCGAACGACTCGTAGACCGTCTCGCGCTTGCTCAACTCCTGGGCCATCCGCGCCACAGCCGGGAACTTCCCGTAAAGGCCCGTCAGGATGCCCGTCGAAAGGAACCGATTGAGCGTCTGTTCGGTGCATTCGTAGGGGTAATTGACGAGGTAGGGGAGGGCGTCGAGGAGCCCGTAGAAGAGCTGCGCGTCGACCGTCACGACGAGCTGCTCGTTGACGCGCGTCGGGTCGTCGTTCCCGCGCAGGTCGTCGAACGTCATCTCCCGCGACGCGCCCGCCCCCTTGAGCGTGACGAAGCGCGACTGAACGAGGTGCATCCGCCCCGGCAGGACCGGCAGCGGCCGCAGCTCGCCGTCCGAGAAGGCCCCCGCTCTGGCCGTGACCTTGAAGGCGACAGTGCCGACGCGCGCCGGCGCCGCCAGCGGGAAGGTGACGGCCGTGCCGCCGCCCGCCTTGACCGTGACCGTTCGCGCCGGGACGGCCGCCGGCAGCCCGAACGCGGGGGCTAGGTTCTCGCTCGTGGCCGGGTCGAAGACCTCGAGCGCCACCTCGGCCGTGAAATCCTTGTCGCCCGCGTTGTTGACCATGACCCTGAGCCCGGCCCTGTCGCCCTCGCGGAAGAAGCGGGGCAGATAGGGGCGGACCATGAGCTCCTTCACCGTCCGCGCCTCCGCCTCGAGCGTGCCGCCGGCGAGGTCCTTCGTGACCCCGTGGACGAAGACGCGCCAGCTGGTTACGGAGTCGGGCACGGTGAACTCGATGGCTGCCGTGCCGTCCGCGCCCGTCAGGAGGTGCGGCTGCCAGAAGGCGGTCTCCGAGAAGTTCGAGCGCAATTCGCCCGCCTGAGCTGACGGCTCCTGAGCGGGCGGACCGCCCTTCGCCCTGGCCGAATCCGCCTGAGCCTCTTCGGCCGAGCCACGTACCGTGGACTTGACATCCACGACCGGCGCGGCCGCGGTCACGGTCTTGTCGGCCCTGACCGCGCCCAGCACCCCGCCGACAACCCCGCCCAAAACACGCCCCCCCGGTCCTCCTATCCCGTATTCGCTGAGCGTCTGAAGCTCGTCCGGCCTGAACGAGGGGTACGACGGGACGTGCGTCCATTCCGTGTCTTCGTAGAAAGCCTGCGGGGCCAGGCCGAGAACCGCGTTCCATTCCTCGGGACCCCACAGGCGCGGATACAGCCCCTCGAGGCTTGGAGCTCGGTGCGGCGCGAACAGGTCGAGGCTCCGGTCGTACATGTAGGCCAGGATCTCGGCCGCGCCCTGGACGGCCGGCTTGCCGTCGGGCATTTTCACCGTCACGCGCCAGGCCTCCTTCGCGCCCGGGGAAAGCCGGTCGCGGAAGGTCGCGAAGGAGAGGCCGAGCTCCTTGTTGTCCCAGGGCACGAAGACCGGCGCCTCTTCGCTCACCATCTGATGGTCGCGGAGGGCGCTGACCCGGACGCCGAAGCCGCCCCGCATCTCCTCCGTGACCGGGACGACGATGATGCCTCCATCCTTCCCGGCTTCGGTCCAGCGGCTCTCCCAGAGCCGGCCGCCCTTGTATGTTTCGAGGAGGAGCGGTTGGCCGGGGAGGCCGCTATGGACGAGGAAACACGCCTTGCCTCCCACCTTGACGACGGCCTTCTCGGCCCTCACGATGAGCGGCAACTTGAACGCGGGGGAGGCGGGCTTGGTTCCGCCGACGACCAGGAAATCGAGGCTCTCGCGGCAGACGGCGCCGAAATCGTCCTTGATCTCGTAGAGGAGGCGATAAGCTCCCGGCGAGGGCGGGGGGACGTCGATCCGGCCCCGCCCGGCGGCGTCATGGTCGACGAGCCCCTCGCAATATTCGGCCCCCTCTTTCCAGGTGCGCAGGATCTCCTCGGGCGACGGCGATGATCCCCAGCGCGGCCGCAGCCGGTCGCCCGGGGTTTCGAAGCGGCCGGCTTCGCTTGACGGGTCCCCGGGCAGGGGCTGGTCGGCCGGGAGGAGCGTTCTTTCCGGTTCGAGGAGATGGACCATACGGAACGAGCCCCTGCCGGGCCTCGGCGTGCCGTCGAGGTCGGTCCGTGTGACGTCGAACACGAAGTCGTGATACTCAAGCGAGGAAAGGGAGTATCCGGTTCGAGGCTCGATCGTCGCCTCGACGCTCGAGAAGCCGAGGCGGAACGAGCGCCGCGCCGAGCGGGTCTCGCCGCCCTCGTCCGTGACGTCGACGGAGAGCGTGTATCGGTACGTGACCCCGGCCGCCGCCTTCCGCTCGTCCGCTCCCGGCGTGAAAGCGACCTCGACCGTCCCGTCCTCCTTGACCCGGGCCCGGCCGCCGGCGACGACCTGGCTTCTCGAGGCGCCGGTCTCCTCCGTCCACCACCAGCGCGGGTAGACCGGCTCGCGCCGGACCTGCCAGACCGCCTCGCCCGAAGCGACGGGCAGGCCGAAGTAGTAGCGGGCCTCGGCCTTGAGCGCCGACGGCCGGTTCAGGCGGAGAGGTTTGTCCGGGTCCTTGACCGTGACCTCGAAAGTCGGCCGCTTGTACTCCTCGACGCGAACCTGGGCGTAGCCTTCGGGCGCCGACCTGAGCCGCCACGCGCCGAGGGGGCGGCCCGCGGCCGGGATGAGGAACTCGCCGCTGGCCGTGCCGAAGGCGTTCGTCGCGGCCGTCGCCTCGGCCACGCGCTGGCCGTTCACGTCCTCGAGCCAAACGCTCGCCGCCGCGTCCGCGGCCGGGTTGAACAGGCCCAGGCTGCGACGGCCCCGGTAGGCCAGGATCTTCCAATAGACCTTCTGCCCTGGCCGGTAGATGCTCCGGTCGGTGTAAATGAGGGCCTGGGTCGACTCGCGCTCCTCGGCCGCGGCGGTCAGCCGGAGCCAATCGCTGTCGACGGCCAGGTCGTCGCCCTTGCGGGCGACGAGAAAATAGGCGCCGGATTGGGGCCGCGCGGCGAGACGCACTCGTCCCTCTTCGTCCGTTTTCTCGGAGAGGATGAGCCGATGCCCGTTGCGCCAATCGTAGGCGTAGAGGTCGACCGAGGCGCCGGCGAGCGGCCGGCCCGACGTCCCCGACAGCGCGAGGACTTCGGCGCCGCCCTCGGCGGCGTCGCGGACGAGGAGGACGAGGTCCGAGAGGATGACGTCGACCGCCACGATCCGGTTCCCGGTCCGGGCGAAGTCCTCGCGCGCGGACGCGGCGACGATGTAGAAGCCCGGGCCGAGGCCGGCGGGCGTCTCGACGTATGTCCGGTGGTCGCGGTAGTCCGGGGTCCGGGGCAGGACGGCCTGCCAGGCCGCGGCCGGCTTCGCGCCCTGGATGAGGGCCTCGGCTTGCTTGCGCCCGGGGACGAGGCCGTAGTCCTTGGCGCCCTTGATTGAGCCGACGAAATCGAACGCGTAAGCCCGGAAGAAGATACGGTCCAGGTTACGATGGGTGACCCGGATCGAGCGCTTTCCGGGCGAGTCGTTTTTCATGGCCTCGACGGCGAGGTCCGGGGCCTCGATGCGCTTGACGATGGCCTCGCACCGACTCCCGCCGGGCGATAGGGGATAGGCCTCGGCGCCCTCGAAGGCGGCGGCGCGGGCCCGGACGAGGGCATCGGGCGCCGTTCCCTCGCGAATGAACTCGGCCAGGAGCGCTTGGCCCATGGCCCACCAGGCGTAACGGCGGTACTGCGGAAGGCTTTCGGCCAGCCGCTTCTCGAGGAGGGCGCGGTCGTCGTCCTGGGAAAAGGCGCCGTGGAGCGTCCCGAAGAGCGCCAGGCGGGCCTCGAGCGCGGCCTCCGGGCGGCGGGCGCGGCGCGCCCAGGCCTCGTGTTCGGCGAGGAGCGCGGCGGCCTTCTCGAGGGGGTGGGCGGAGGCGGAGTCGAGGACGGCCGTGACCGACGCGGCGTCGGACGGCGCGGCGACGAGCTTTTCGAGGTCGAGGAGATAGGTCTCGTTCGACTGGCGCGGCGTCCAGAAGCTCGTGTCGGCGAGGAGCCGCGCGATGAGGTAGACGACCGAGTCGCGGAGCGTGTCTCGGACGCCGGCGGGGTAGTCGCCGGGCTCCCAGAAGTCCGGGAACTCCCCGGCCCTGCGGTCGGCCAGGCGGTCGCGGTCCTTCCAGACCCGCCCGAGCGAAGCCCAGGCCTCGGCGAAGATCTGGTCCCGCGTCCACGACTTGAGGTCGACCGGCCCGGCGGCCTCGACCCGCTCGCGCCGGTTGACCTCCCACGAATAGGAGCGGTAATAGGTCACGAGCGACCGGGCGTAGAAGAGCTCCAGCATGTCGCGGTCGACGGGGGAGGCCGGCCACGGCTGGTCCTTGAGGAAGCGGACGGCGGTTTCGTAGCCGTGGAGGGCGGTTCGCAGCTGGGCTTCCCGGATCAGTGACCATGCCCAGGCGTCATCGTCGCCCCGGCGCTGGGCGGATTCGCGGAGGCGGGCCGCTTCGGCCGCGGCCTCCTCGAACTTCTGCTCGCCGACGAGCTGGTCGAGCCGCTTGCGGCTCGCCGCCTGGCCGCCGGAAAGGGCGGTCGGCGCGGCCTGCGGTCCCAAGCCCGCGGGATGAAGGGCCGGGCCGCCGGCAAGAACTAGGGCTGCGCCCGCCGCCAGAAGCAGGGCTAGGAGAGGGACGAGCGGGAGGACGCCTCCGGCCGGGACGAGCGCGGGTTTCTTTCGGTCCATGGCATCCTCCCTGGGGCGCGTTCCTCACCTGCCTCGGCGGGCCAGCGCCTCACTCCTCAATACAAACGAGGGCGGAGAATAATCCCTGACGCGCTAGGATTCCGCCCCGGCCAAGCGCTTCTTGAACGTTTGGTGCCGGTCTTTCATCCCTTCCTTTAAAGACCAGCGCCGGACCTCGCGGAGATCGACGTGCGCGTCCCGACAGACGAGAACGGCTTGATCGAGCGACGGCCGGTCGTTCCAATGATAAAACGCGGCCAACCTGTCCTTGACGCAATCCGTGGGCGACAGCAGCCGGAGGGTCAGGCCCCTCCGGCGGATCTCCCGGACCTCTCGGACGGGCTCTTCGCCGACCGAAAGCGGCGGGGAGAGGAATTCCACGATGTAGGGAGTCCGCGGATGACGGAAATGCCTTCCCTCCTCGCTGAAGCCGAGAGCCGTCATCGCGGCCCTCACTTTTCCCCGGCTGACGGGAGATTCGAGGACGAAATCGAGGTCATAGGAGGAGTCCTTGTTCTTGGTGTAGATGGATACGCAGGCCCCTCCCGACAGGACGACGGGAACCCCCTTCTCGAGGCAGGCGCTGCAAATGACGGCGGCCAGGTCGGCTAGAGGCGGGTTTCGGGGGATCATGATCAGGGCTTTCCGGTGCGGCGCGGCCTCAGCCGGGGCTCATAAAGCCTTTCTTTTTCTTCCTTCGGAACAAAAGTCAGGGATTTTTCGAGCAGGGCCGACAACTCCTTCTTGAACGGATAACGAGGGTTGAGACCGAAAAGACGGACCTTTCCCTTGAGCTTGCTGTAGAGGATGCCGCCCTGTTCCATCTTCAGGAGGTGATATTGGACGGTCCCCAGACAGAGATCGAGGTCCCGGGCCATCTCCCTGGCGTACGATTCCCCGTGCGTGTGGAGATACAGGAGGACCTTGGATTTGGTTTCGGATTCCAGGAGAGGCGCGAGCATTGTTCACCTCTGACTGAAATTATCAGTCATATGACTAAATATGTTGGTCATATGATAAGGCGAGAGGCGCCTCTTGTCAAGCCCTGCGACGTCCTCCGGGCCGGCGCCGGCGTGAGGACGTTGAGCAAGGGATCTCGCGTCCGCGCATTCCATCGTTCCCCCGAATTCTGGAAATTGGGAAATGAGTATTGTGTCCCCGAATTGAGATGCATTAGAATGGGGGACGGTTCGCGGCGCGAAACGTCTCCCTTCGCGGTAACTTATCGGACAAGGAGTGAGGCATGATGAAATCGAGCCTGTGGAACTCGGCCCTCGGACTTCTCTCCCTGGCCTTCTTCGTAACGGCCCTCGCCGCGCTCGCCTCGGGCGGCCAGGACGAGAAGGCCTTCAAGGGCCTGGGCATGAACATGGGGAACCTGTCGCGGCTGTCCCACGCCAAGACCCGCTCGATCAGCCCGGAGAACTTCACCGGCGAGAAGGGCAAGGCCGGCATGTCCGTCGACGGCGCGGCCAGGAGCGCCGCCCGCGACCTCGGCCAGGGCTGGAAGGTCTCGCCGTTCGTGACGATCAAGCCCAAGCAGACCTTCGTCATGGCCGACGTCCAGGGCCAGGGCGCCATCCAGCAGATCTGGTGCACGCCGGCCGGTGCCTGGCGCTTCGCCATCATCCGCTTCTACTGGGACGGCGAGACGACGCCCTCGGTCGAGTGCCCGCTCGGCGACTTCTTCGCCTGCGGCTGGGGCCAGTACGCCCAGATCTCCTCGCTCCCGGTCTGCGTCAACCCCGGCAGCGCCTTCAACTGCTACTGGGAGATGCCCTTCCGCAAGGGCTTCCGCATCACTCTCGAGAATATCGCCGACGATAATTTCTCCATCTACTACCAGATCAACTACACGGAGACCGAGGTCCCGGCCGAGGCCGCCTATTTCCACGCCCAGTTCCGCCGGACGAACCCGCTCCCCTATAAGAGCGTCTACACCATCCTCGACGGGGTCAAGGGCTGGGGCCACTACGTCGGGACGTACCTGGCCTGGGGCGTTCATAACAACGGCTGGTGGGGCGAGGGGGAGATCAAGTTCTACATCGACGGCGACAAGGACTTCCCGACGATCTGCGGCACGGGCACCGAGGACTATTTCTGCGGCTCCTACGACTTCGACGCCAAGGCCCCGGACGGCTCCATCCAATACCACGAGTTCACGACGCCCTACTCCGGCCTGGCCCAGGTCCTCCGCGGCGACGGCCACTACCAGGTCCAGCAGCGCTTCGGGCTGTACCGCTGGCACATCATGGACCCGGTCCGCTTCGACAAGGACCTGAAGGTCACCATCCAGGCCTTGGGGTGGATGTCGGGCGGGCGGTACCTGCCGCTCCAGGACGATATCGCTTCGGTCGCCTACTGGTATCAGACGGAGCCGCACGCCCCGTTCCCGAAGCTCCCGGAGAAGGACAAGCTCGAGATCATCTGACCGGCGCCAGGACCGGTCCCGGGCGGGGCGGCGGGCCGGGCCGTCAGTTGTGGAGCGACGCTCCTTCGAGCTGCTCGAGGACGGACCGCAGGTAATCCCGCGAGGAGGCGACGTCCCTCTTGAGGGCCGCCCTCAGGAAGGCGACGTGGTCCAGGAAGGCGTTGAAGTCCGCCGGGTTGCTCCAGTTGCCGAAGGTCAGCCGCTCCAGGATGTCCTTCATCGTCCGGACCGTCAGGACCTCGGCGACGCCCTTGGGCAGGGTGCCGTCCTCCTTCTCGCAGAAGCGGACGACGCGGAGGAAGGTCTTGCGGAGGACCTCCTGCTGGTTGAGGATCTCCTGCTTGATGAGGAAGAGGTCCTTCGACATCTCCTTCTGGCCGAGGTTGATGTGGAGCCCCTTGGCCACGTCGGAGACCTTGGCCAGGGTGCCGATGAAGGTCTCGCCGTCGAGGACCATCCGCTTCCCTTTCTGGAAGTAGGCAAACTCCGTGCCGTTGAAGACGGGCTCGGACCGCCGGTACTGCGCCAGCCGCTCCGTGAGCATGCGGACCTCTTCCGCCTTGGCGGCCTCGGGGTAGTCGTAGTCGGAACTCGCGTCGGGCTCCTGCGTCGGGCTCTCGGCTTCCGTGACGTCCGCGGCGGGCTCCAGGGTCTCGATGAGGCTGATCTGGGGGTGGCCCCGCAGCACGGGCCGCTCGACGGGCGGCTCGACGATCCGTTCCGCCTCCCGCCCGGCCGGCGCGGCGAAGGGGGCCTCGGCCGGGGCCTCGGGCGCGGCGGCGTCGGCCCCCGCCTCGAGCAGCTCCCGGACCCTCTTCATCTTGAGCATCTGCTGACGGACCTCGGCCATGGTTTCGGAGGGCTCCAGGACGGCCTGGATGTCGGCCTTGAGGCCGTACTTCTCTTCGAGGTGCTTGCGAAGGAGGTCGGTCTCCCGATCGGCCCGCTGACGGATGCCGTCGAGCTCGAGGCCGAGGTGGCTGACGTGCTCGTACTCCTCGTAAGCCTGGCCGGACATCTTCTCCATCATCTGCTGGCAGCTCGAGGCCCGCTCCATGTGTCCCTTGATCTTGCCCTGGAGCTGCTCCTTGGCCGTCTTGAGCTCGGCCAGGGCGGCCTTGTGACCCTCGAGGACCCGCCGGCTTTCGGCGATCTCGCGCTCGGCGGCCTCGATCCTCTTCTGGGCCTCCTCCTTCTCCCGGGCGACCCTTTCGAGCATCTCCTTCTCGATGGAGTCCTTCTGGACCGAGAGCGACCGGTCCAGCTGGCTTTCGATCCCCTCGAAAACGCTCGTGATCTCTTTCGGGCTCTCAACGTGTTCTAACATGCGTCCCTCCATTCGTCCGGCGCCGGGCGCCGGGTCTCGGTTCCGATCCGCGTTCCTGCGCGCATCTTCGTTCTATCCGGCCTCAGTCTGACAGGGGCCCTCGTCCTCGGCAATCACCCCTCCGGGCGATTGGCCAAAGGATTTTTGCCCGCTCTCCCCTCATCGCGCGCGGTGAGGCGGCCTCGTCCCGGACGCGGACCGCCCGGGGCTCACTTCGCGGCCTGGATGGATGAGGGAACATTCTGGTCCTTCTTGTAGAGATGGTTGATGAGGGCCATGACGCTGGCCGGGATGCCGTGCTCGAACTCGACGCCCATCTCATAGAAGCCGTTCTCGATCGTCCGCGCCCAGCGGACCCGGGCGTGGACCTTGACGATCTGTCGGGACTTCGAGAGGTAAAGCGTCATCTTGAGGGTGGAGCCGACGGCGAAGAGCTCGTCCATCATCATGATCCTGGCCCCACCCAGGGAAATGTCCTGGGTCAGGCCGTTGATCTCCGGGCCGCCGTCCGGTCCCAACCTGCCGGGGACCTCGATGATGACCCGGTTCTCCTCCCGGATCCTGCGCTCCTTGCGCTTTTCGTTGAACACCGGCATGCCTCTACATCATGGTCCCTGACTCAACTCTCGCGGTCCCATCTTATCTCCCCCTGGACGGGGGCCAATAGCCCGTGCGGGTGAACCGAAGGGTGATTTTGGCTCACCCCTTGTCACCCCGAAAAGGCACTGGCGCGGCGTGGGGGTGAGAGGGGCGCGGCGAGAGGCCGGAAGGAAGGGAG